>NZ_JBVVQJ010000001.1:0-300690 GCF_055811475.1 Mesorhizobium sp. WSM4829
ACACGATCGATCATCCGAATCATCTCCCTCTCTTCCTTGCCCACGGAATCACCAATCCGATTCTGTGCAAAGCCCTCACAGGGGGAGAAGGGGGAGCATTTATATGCCGAGCATCGACTTGGCTTGGTTGAGCGCAGTCTCCGACCCTGCATGATCGCCGGCGGCGTGCAATTTCTCGCCTTGGGCGCGCAGTTCCTTGACTTTGTTCATGTCGGCCTCGGCCAGCGTCGCGGTCGGCAACGCCGCGTCGATCGCGGCCATGATGGTCGGGCATGAATTTGCAAAGGCTGCCGCAGGAACGACCGCCAGGAAAACCGCGAGCGAAATTGATCGTAACATGGACGTTTCTCCGTTGCCGGAACGCGCAATTTCGCCGACCGGCGCAGGAATGGTACAGCGAATGCCCGAACCTGCCAATCGCGATGATGCCGCTGGGTTGAGACACGCTGCCGTCGGCCGGGCTTTTTCTCCTAGTGTCTGAACCTCGCCGCGGCTGGTCGCCACCAATCGTCACGTCCGAAGCCGACGCCACGTTCACGGCAATCGTCAGATCGCCGCAAAATCCTTCGACCAGAGCGGATCAGGTGGGCTGAACGGATTTGACATTGCCTTCGGTATCGACAAGGCAGCTTGTCTTCTTGCCGCTGGCATCGAGTTCGACCCGATAGGTTGTGGAATCGATCTTGCTCGACGAAACCGGAAGTATTTTGCTGCTGTCGGCACCGCTCGCCTTGGCGGCTGCGTCGGCGCAAAGCAGCTGAAGGTCGGCCGGGGCCGTCTCGACCTGGGTCCTGGACATCTGGTCCTGAGGCGGCGGCGGCGGCGTGCTGACGCACGCGCTCAAGGCCCCCGCCAGGAACCCAATTGCTGTTGCCCGGATCGAAGTTCTCACTGCAGGTTTTGCCGACATTGCTTGTCCCTCTCCGAATGCCGCTTCACACACCCCGGCTTCAAACACCCCGGCTTCAAACGCCCTTGTAAAGTGCCGCCCCCTGCATGAGAACGATGACCTTGGCCCCAACCTTGACGCGCGATGCCAGGTCGGTGATGTCGTCGTTCCGCATCCGGATGCAGCCTGATGATACGTCGAGCCCGATCGTCCACGGCTCCGGCGTACCGTGTATCCGGTAGATCGTGTCCTGGTCGCGCTCATACAGATAGAGCGCCCTGGCGCCGAGCGGGTTGTCGGGCCCTCCCGGCATGCCTCCCGCATGTTTGACAGCATTCGGATCGCGAGCGACCATTTCGGCCGGCGGCGTCCAGGTCGGCCATTCCGCCATGCGGCCGACGCGCACGATTCCGGCCCATCCAAAGCCTTCCCGGCCGACGCCAATCCCGTAGCGCATGGCGCGCTGACCCGGCTGCACAAGGTAGAGAAAATGCTGGTTGCCGTCGATGATGATCGTACCGGGCGCTTCCGCGGTGCGGAACTTGACCATCTGCGGGCGAAACGCCTCTGGCACTTGATTATGCGCGGCATAGTATTTGCGCGCCTTGGCGCGGTCATAGTCCACCCATTTGCGGGTTTTCGGATCGAAAACCTGGGTTCCGGCAGCCAGCGCCGCCACCGCGACAAGACCGAGCGCTACCGCGACAATTGCCGTCAGGCAGCGCCGCTGGAGAGCGGTGCGTCCCGCGATCGTCAGCTTTCCGGTCATGGATTTGCCCACCCTTGCACCCGAGCGCCCTGCGCGGCGACCCATTGTTTGGCGTACTCGTAAGGATCCTGGCGCTCCACCTGGAGCGCATAACTCATCTTGGTGGCGTCCTCGGACTTGAGGGCGACCCGTTCCAGGAACGCGACCACCTCAGGATATTTCTTGCGCAGCGAGGTGGCGTAAGCGATGTGGAAATGTGCCGTATCCCATGACACCGGCGCGCTGGACTTCGAGACCCAGAGCGGGTCCTCGGAAGGCAGCACGATCTTCCACTTTGCCGGGTCAAAAGGCGGCTCGGCAAGCCGGACAATTTCGTGCAGTTCAAACACGTGATGCGGCGCATAGCAGGCAAACACCATCGGATGAGCCGTGGCAACCGCGGCATCGACAGCCGCCATTCCGACATCCTCCGGCGTCTCCAGCAATGTCATTGTCTCGGCGTAGCCATAGCTGTTGGCGCGGACACGCTCGATCGCCGTCGAGGACCAACCCTCGGCGCCAATCCAGAGTTCTCCGCGTCCGTCCCGATCCGTGTCCAACGCGGCGGTTTTGCGCGGGTCGGTGAGATCCGAAATGTCGCGGATGCCAAATTTGTCGGCAGTTTCGCGGGTGGCGCATATGCCCTGCCATGCCGGCACACCGATGGGACTGATGGCTACCGTGCCCGCGCCGTCGACATACTTCTTCACCAGATTGTCTAGGTTGGGCAGCCAGATTTCGGGATGAATATCCACCTCGCCCGAATCGAGGCCGGCAAAGGCAATGAGCGTCCCCATCTCGCGCACATCGGCATCGAGCCCGAAATGTTGCTTCAGGCTGACCTTGAGAATGTTTGCCGTCGCCTGGCCCGACGGCCAGTTCGGCATTGCAATGACGAGATCAGCCGCGTGGACCGGAACCGCCAGCATCGTCAATGCCGCCAGCGACATTCTCCGCAGGCACCGCCGAAATCGGTTGTGCATTTCTTTCCCCTCGTTTCGGTGCCGAAAAGAACCGGGACGAGAACAATCTGTCACGGCAAGCACCGGGTTGTGACACCAGCCCCATCTTCTGACGGCAGCTGCTGAAGGTGCAGCAGTGCATTCGCCAAGGAGAGCGCCGTCACATGCCGCCCCTGCACGCTACTCGATGACATTCCGTATGGGAAGATGCTCACAACCGCGGCCGCCGCGCGCCAACCTCAGAGATGTCCGCAGGCATGCGCCTTACGAACCAGGGGGCGTATCAGAACGCCTTGTTGGGTGAGGTCATTCGCAAGGCGACAGCACCTTTGTGTAACAGCTGATGACCCGGAAACCTAAGGTTTCCAGGAAATCAAGAGCTTACAAAGGGATTGGTGCCCAGAAGAGGACTCACACCTCTAAATTTGGTGACACCATAACCTGCTGATTTTGCTAATCAACTTAGCCACAGTCAAGGACTCGACTATCACAGATTCTGTTACAGGCAAAGCGTTGGCATGTCGAATGGCCGAATAGAACGATCACTCTTCAAAACCGGTCGATTCTGACTTGAATTTGAGCTGCCGTGCGTTGTCGCGAACGACGCTAACTTTGCCATCGGCAAATCCATCGCTGGCTTCCGCTACGATTTCGAGCGTCAGCTTCACTTTCGCACTGTGTGTGGCTGAAGCTCCATCACCACAGCGTTGAGGATCGCGTCGAACGATTTGACAGGACATATCGAGCTCGACAGAGCCATAGAAGCGAGGCTTGCTCGGCGCGGACGATGGCGTCACGCGAGGATCGAGACCGCCCGGCTGGGGCGGACAACCAGGCAATGACCCTGGCTCTGGCTGCGGCACCGCCACGCCTTCGTCCTTTAGTTGCTTCTGCGCCTCGGCTTCACGGACGATCATCGCCGTCGGAGGAGGAATTCGGGAGGTTTTTGGCCCAGATTAGCTTATGGTACTTTCCCGTCCCCTCGTCGAAGCCATCGGCATAACCGAACTGTGGATCGAATTTTCGCAACGGCATCGCGAATCGAGCCCTCCAGTACGACCTATCGCGCACCTTTGGCAGATAGACATAAGCCGCAAACCAATCGGCGATTTCGGCGATCGATAGGTGCGGGCGATCTTCTGGCCAGATCGGCTTGAGCGCAAGCCAGAGGCGCTCAGTGCCCAGGTTCTCAAGGACAATCCCATCGGCATTTGCTTTGTCGTAGACGACATGTGGATCGCTGCCCTGTCGCGAGACGAGATTAGGCGCCTGCGTCATCTGCTGTTGAGGCGATCCGTCCTTGTCGATGGAGGCCCAGGCGATCGCCTTGCGCATCACCACCCAACCGCGACGTAGAACCCTCCGTGGCTGTACGGCAGAACCGAATTCTTCGGCCGGCTCGGTCGCGCCAATTGCCGACCTTCCCGGCGCTTCTCTAGAGCCGCCCTTCGCGTTCCGACCGGTGTCGACTCGTTTCAGTCGTTCAATTGCGGTCTGACAAGGGTCTGCACATGAGGTTGGAGAGGACATTCTTCAACCGCTGTGGTGGCATGCGAACTTGCGAAACAGCGTTGAAAGCGCCTTGGTTGGCCAGAGATAATCGTATAGCCTCGATCGAGGAGTTGTAATTTCAGTTCCTCGAAGTGGCGTATTTGACCTTTCTGAGTGGCGATCAATGAGTAGCGCCAACCATTGGCCTGCGCCCGACGGAGAAGAGCAAAATATGCCTCGGCACTGGCAAGTCTCAGAGCATCTTCCGAGATCGTTTTTGGCCTGGGGGTTGTATCCTCTGACACGCTCGGCGTGGCCGCGGCAGTGAGCACGAGTGCGGCCAGCACGAAGGACGACGTTCTCATCGCTTCCTCCCGAACACGCTGTTGAGACACCAGGGCTAGCGGTTGCTTAAGATGGGCCCGGGCTGCCCAGAGCGGAATCCAGCAAATGCTGTATTCTCACAGTCGCAGTTGTAGTAATTTGATGAGGAACGGAGAGACGCTCGGCCGCAGACGGAGAAGTGCCAGTGCTTGACGACAACCCACTTGTCGGCAGGATATCGCAACTCTCAGATCGAGAGCGCCTGGTCGCAACCAAGTTTGCGCAGGGAATGAGCTACCGCCAGATCAGCGGGTCCTTGTTCATTGCACCGACTACCGTCCGCACGCATCTTTCAGCGATTTATCGCAAGTTGGGCATCCACAACAAGGTGGCGCTCGCTAACTTGATCGCAGCGTTACATTCGGCCAGTGGCCGACCCCCCGATACTGACGGGCCTGGTGCCCGCGACCGGCCTGTGTTGTTGGTGCTTCCCTTCGAGAACCTGAGCGCGGATGACCCCTGGACGCGTCTTGCCCACGGTCTTTCGACCGACCTAATCGTGGATCTTGCCCGATACTCCGACCTCAGCGTTGTCGATGGCGGGTGGGCAGTTTCAGCAAGGCAACTAGCGTCGGACGGGCAGCCGTTGCCGGCTGACTACGTCTTGGATGGGAGCGTGCAAGCAACCACACATCAGGTACGAATCAGTGTCCGCCTTGTCGAGAGTCGGCAAGGAATTGCTCTCTGGGCCGCACGATATGACCTAGCTATGGAAAACCTGTTCTCCAGCCAGGACAACGTCATCGACAGCGTGATCAATGCCATCGCTGGCGTTGATGGCAAAGTCGCCCGCCATCGCCGGGAAACGAGCCGAAGAAGACCACCCGTTGAGCTATCTGCTTATGATTGTTATCTGCTTGGGGCAACGGAGAGCGTCAAGTTCAACCGTGACGCAAACCGGAGAGCTATCGGGCTTCTGTCTAGAGCGGTCGGACTGGATGCAGGCCTTGCAAGGGCTTGGGCTATATTGGGAGATGCGCATGCGATGGAGGCATGCAATGGGTACACCAATGACCCATCGACCTCGATAGAGCTTTGGAAATCATGCCTGCATCAGGCACTGGCACTGGATCCTTCTGATAGCTACATCCGGCTTTGCGTGGGCGAACTTCTCGCCCTGCAAGGAGATATTGACGGTGCGGCGGAAGAGCAGGCCTGTGCCTTGGCGGCAGCGCCGAACGACGCCGATACGCTGGCCATGCTCGCGGGAAGCCGAACGCTCGTTGTAGGCGATCCTGATCTGGCATACGAACTGGCAAAACGAGCGCTTAGTCTCAATCCGCGCAACTCCTGCAAATATATCATCCTGGGACGATGCAGTTTTGTTGTCGGGCGGCATAGAGAGTGCCTGTCCGCACTTGAACTGGCCCCGACGGGATCGCCGATCACCCTGCTGTTCCGTGCAATGGCGCATGCCATGCTCGCCGAAATGGATGCAGCCAGGAAGATCGCGGGTAGCCTCAGCCGAAACTTTCGCGGGTTCAGCGTGGATGGTTTTATCCGGACGTTTCCTGTGACGAATCCGCCTGCGCTTGCTGCCATTCGGGAGGGGGCGAGCGCTGCCGGGCTAGCGTAGACATCCGCTTTCGTACTTGGCGACTCCTGCGAGTTGTTCGAACCAAGGGGGACGTTACGGTTCAGAGTGCGAACGGCGGCTCTTAGGAACTTAGTTCTTTCTGTCGCCTATTTTCCTGGAGACTAGCAATGGAACTGATCGAGATAAGAGAGGACTTAAGCCGAGCCAATGGCGCGGTGCTTAGGATAGACGGCTACGATCATCCAGTCACGATTGCTCCTCCGTTCGATGTTCATCAGGAGGCGGAGCTCGATTGGTACTTCGAGGAACATCTACGTTTTCCATTCACGGATAGTGTGCGGGCGCGGCTCGTCGGAGAAAGCATCAACAACTATGGCGAGGCATTGTTCCAACAAATTGTCACCGGCGATGCTGTGCGTGAGGCCTATGGGATGCTCAAGGCGCGTGCCTATCCGGACCGATTTGCCATTGCTATTATTGGCTCGCCCTCTTTCCAGGCACTGCATTGGGAGGCGCTCAAGGATCCGCGGCTGCCGCGCCCTTTCGCGCTTGACGCGCCGATCATCCGACGGGGCTCCGCAGCGCCTCCGCCGGTCGAGGCGAGAGTCCGCGATTCGCCCACGCTAAACCTGCTTGTAGTGACAGCCCGGCCTGCTGGAGCGTACGATGTCGGCTACCGGACCATAACTCGACCGCTTGTTGAAGCGCTGCGCCAAGCGCAATTGCGGGTCGAGGTTAATCTAGTACGACCAGGAACATGGCAGGCGCTCGCACAGGAGCTGGAGGCCACGACTAGGGATTGCGGAACTGGTTTCTATCACGCTATCCACTTCGACCTACATGGCGGGCTTCTGACCCATGCCGAATTCGAGAAGCGGCAAACGGCGCCCGTGCCAGCTGATGGGTTGACTTTTGGAAGCCGCTGGGGCCGCGGCAACATTCCTCGCTATGACGGCGTGAAAGCCTTCTTGAGCTTTGAGCCAGCACCTGGCGATTCTTCCGGCCTCGCCGAGGCGAGCGAACTTACGTCGCTTTTGATCAAGCACAAGATCCCCATCGCCATTCTTAATGCGTGCCAGTCAGGCAAGCAGATCGGGGTAGAGGAGAGCAGTCTTGCGGCGCGCCTCCTCGAGGCTGGAACGCAATGCGTTTTGGCCATGGCCTGGTCGGTAACGGTTAGCGCTGCTGAGCGAATCATCCCAGTCCTCTATGGCGAGTTGTTTGCCGGCCGCCCTGTCAGCGCGGCGGTCCTCGCAAGCCGCCGTGGCCTTCAGGCTTCCAAGACCCGGCGCGCCGCATTTAACGAGATGATCGAGCTTGAGGACTGGCTTTTGCCGGTAGTTTATCAGAACCGCGAGCCTAGGCTGGCTTTCCGAGACTTTACACCCAGCGAAGCCGAGCTTTGGTACAGAGGAAAGGCGTGTCGGTCGCCCGAACCCGAGCTCGAGTACGGTTTTGTCGGCCGTGATCTCGAAGTATTGCAGATCGAGACATCTCTATTGACATCTCGCAACCTACTGCTTGTTCAAGGCATGGGCGGCAGCGGCAAGTCGACGCTTCTAAAACATCTGGCGCACTGGTGGGAATTCACCGGCTTGGTTGCGCGCAGCTTCTATTTCGGCTGGGACGAACGCGCCTGGACCCGGTCGCAGATCCTCAGACAGCTAGCGCTGAGTGTACTCCCGGCGGACGCGGCGCGAACCTTCGACACGATGAGCGAAGCAGTGCAGGAAAACGCTGTGGCTACCGCACTTCGTGCTAAGCGTCACCTTCTCATCTTCGACAATTTGGAGAGTGTTACGGCGGCACCACTGGCGATCCCGCACAGTCTGGACGAGACGGCACGCCAGGAGCTTCGGAGCTTTCTCGGCGCGCTCTCCGGCGGGGCGACGCTGGTCCTCTTTGGTTCGCGGGGTGAGGAGAACTGGCTTGCCCCTGGCACCTTCCGCGACAATATTTTTCGCCTTGGTGGCCTCGACCACGAGGCAGCTTCCGACCTGGCGGATGCTGTGCTGCGCCGCGTCGGCGCCCAACACCGACGCCAGGAGGATGCATTTAAGGATCTGATGGCGCTCCTCGCAGGCTACCCGCTGGCCATCCAAGTTGTACTGTCACATCTCGATGTGAAGACGCCTGCCGAGGTACTTGACGATCTGCGCAAGGGCTTGACCGACTTCGACAACGAGCCCAATTCCGATCTTGCATCAGCGCGGACGCACAATCTGGTCGCGTGCATCGACTACAGCTACGGTCATCTCGATCATGAGGCCCAGGTCCTTCTTACATGCATCTCTCCCTTCACGGGGATCATCGATGCAAAGCTAGTTGACTTTTACAAGACTCAACTGGCCAAGGAGCCGGCTCTCATCGGGTTGCCGCTTGAGCGCTTGGGTGATGTACTTGAGGCCACACGTGAGCTCGGTCTCATTCAGTACGATGCAACCGACAAGAGTCTGTTGCGACCACAACCAACACTCAGTTGGTTTCTCGCACGCCGCTTGTCCCTCGCGGACGACGCAGACCAGCGCACTGCCATCCAGCGTAGCTTTAGCTCGCTTTATCACGCCTTCGCTAGAAACATGTCCGAACTTCAGACATCCAAGAGCGATGTTGATCGACGGTTTTCGAGGATCTTGGTTGACCGAGAGTACGCTAATCTCAGCGCCGCCCTCCGCCTCGCTTTCGAGCAACAACAAGCGCCGTCTAGTTGGTGCTATGACGTGATGTGCCAACATCTTCATGATCTCGAGGACAACCGGGGGGTTATTGAACTCAGTGAATGGTTGCTCGGGCAACTCGATCGCCTGCCACCTGAAGCCGATACGATTCAGCGCCTGGCCCTTTGCCGCAACGCACTTTATCAACTTGGCTGCAGCAAACTGTCCATAAGGGAGTTCGATGGTGCCAGGACGAGTTTTGAAAAGCTCTTGGCAACTCTTGATAAAACCGAAGATCCCCATAACCCGACTTTGGGCCGCGCCCGTATTTATCACCAACTAGGGCTGGTGGCGCAGGGACAACGCCGCTACGAGGAGGCCAGGCTCGCCTATGATCAGGCGATCACGGCTAAGCTGGCGCTCCGCGATCAAGGCAGCGCCGCCAAAACCTACCACCAGTTGGGTATGCTGTTGCTGGAGCAGCGTCGCTTTGAGGACGCCGAGACAGTGTTAAACAAGGCGCTTGAGTTCAAGCTTGCGGTAGATGATCAATACAGCGCCGCCAATACTTATCACACGCTAGGCAGTGTTGCACATAACATGCAGCGTTTCGATGAAGCTGAGATTGCATATAGAAACGCTCTGGAGATCTACGTCGCCTTCGAAGATCTACACGCCGCCGGCCGCACATATCACAATTTGGGCGGGATAGCGGTCGATCGGCTACGCCTTGACGAAGCCGAGGTTCACTACAAGAAGGCGCTAGAGATCCACATTTCCTTTGGCGATCGCCATCTCGCGGCTGGCACTTACAAAGAACTTGGCTCATTGGCGTACATGCGGCACCGCTTTGAAGAGGCCGAGGCGGCAATGAAGAAAGCGATCGAAATGTACGTCGCAGCCAACGATCGACACGCCGCCGCAGTCACCTACCAGGATCTAGCGGTGGTAATGGCACGAGGGCAAGGTCGCCTTATGGAGGCTGAGGAGACCTTGAAAAAGGCGCTGGAGACCTTTGTGGCCATGGGGGATCGCTACGCAGTCGCTAATGTCTATCGAACCCATGCTTCGTTAGTATCGAACGATCAGCGCCGCCTCAAGGACGCTGAAACCCTCTTCAAAAAGGCGCTGGAAATTTACATCGCTCTTGGAGATCGCGCGAACATGGCCTTGGTCTATGACGGGCTTTCCGATGTCGCGGGAGCGCAACTCCACTTCGAGGAGGCCGAAGCCGCCTTCATGGAGGCATCCAAGATCCGTTCCGCGGATGGCTCCAGTATCCCATACAGTGTTGCCACATTTTCGGGACATGACCTTGTCGAGCTTGCGAAACGACTTGAGAGGGATTTGAAATAAAATATAACAAGAATTTGACCATCCTCATCATTTCAGAGGTTCTTCAATGCATATTATGGACTGGCTGAAACAGGTGGCACGAGAGAGAGCAGAAGACTTTATCATTGCGCCCCTCAGTGAAAAGCACGGTGCGCCTCGACCCGTACTCGTTGAACCCGACACCAACTACATCACAATCCGTATCAAAGCGGCGCGTATTGTCGATGTTCGTCGATGGACCAGCAACTTCCATAGTTGCATTAACAGTCGAGTAACATTCCTACATGAGGCGCAGGGCCGCATTGAACATCAAACAGTTCTTACTCCGGCAAACATGAAGGAGCTCAATCCTGCGGAGATCGACAGAATAGTCTCGATTGATAGGGTGCTTTTAGGACCTTTTCCGTATCGCGGCCAGCTCGACCTCACAATCGCGCTGTTCTCGGTTAAGGCGGCCGATTTGGCTGCTCCCTATCTTGAGCTTTTGACGAGCCTTGCCGACACTGCCGGGGTGGCGTTCCTAGCTGCCGCGAAACCCTACATAGAACCGCTGCGCAAAGGCGCGGATCTTCTCTTTGGAACTGCAAACGCCAGCCAACTCGAGATCGGATACGAGAGGGAGTTTACGACTCTCGAGGCTGGCTACTACCTTGCAATGCGCGCACCAAAGGGTGCTGTCGTACTCGACCACCTTAGAGTCGACCCACACGACTTCCGCCTGATCCACGAAAGCGGTGGATCATTTGGTGCCTTCCCTTACTTCATCTTCGCCATTGAGATGGGTTTGCAGCGCCCAGACTGGATGCTTATTCCTGACCTCAAAGTCACTTGGGAGGCTATGAAAAAAGCGTTTGATGGTGCGCAATATAACGACGCTGGCAACCTCCTCGCCCAATTCGAGCGGCAGTGTCGGACAAGTCCCGACCTAGTTCCCTCAGATGGCCAGCGGCTGGTCAAGAAGGCGCGCGACATTTTCGGATCGGAGCAGTCACGCAGTTTCGCTTCTGGCCAAGACCGAAAGGAACAGCGATCGGCATTTCCAGAATTCAGCGACCTTGAGCTCTACACCTGACCATCAGGTTTCCGCCGGAGTTCATTCAGCCATGGTAGAAGCGCGAGTGCGTTTAACGGGCCTTTGTTCCTCTGGCCGGACGGCGGTGATGCTCTACCGTTCCTCTGCGCGGCGGCGCGTATTTCGTATTTCCGAGCCGCCTGGCTCCTGTTTGTCGAGAACGACCTACGCGACCGAAAGACAGCGGAATGCCAATCGCGATGGCCGTAGTTGCTGCAACTGCGGACGTCTAAGGCGCAGAGCTTAAAGGTCAGGAACGGGTCAAACAATGCTCTTCATCGGGTCTACTCTGGATGGAAGGGCAATGGGCTTCGAACTGCGACTCCGCAATCGCATCCACGAGCTAGTAGCGAATTCGATTCGAGCCGCCGGGGGCCCTGAGAATCCTTCTTCGAGTTTCAATAATGGCAATCACGCTCTATGAGTTTGCAAAGCCGATATTACTAATCTCAATGAACGTCCCTTATTCGGCTTGGCCGTTGGAGGTTTGGATTGGCGAGCATTCCGACGGATTGGGGTTGACGGACTGGCGCGACGCTAGTGCCTACGGCGAAGTGTACGTGTGGTCTGACCACCGGTGGCGCTGTGAATTGACTCGTCGGCGTCACGATATTCAATGGCCTTCCTCGAACATGCTGACCCACAAATCTCTCATGGCGGCATTTACCCCCTCACTTGCAAATGCCGTAGTGACCGACGCGCCAAATGCCGTCCCACCGGAAACGGCGCATTAGCATTGTGCAAATCACATCGCCTACGAACAGTGGGGGTTGTTCGCACAACCTGTCCGAATTGCGCTTTCATCGAGAAAGGGGTCGCCGTTGGGGGCAGAAGCGTCGATTGAGGTGAGCCTTCGGGATTGACCGGAAAGTGTCAAATCTCTGCTCTGGTTAGGGATCTGCTCGCCACGAGCTTCGGCTGATGTACGGTCGCACGATATTCTGATCCGGGGACCCTGAAGATTCATCGCCGAATTTTTCAATATAGTAACTCTTCTGAGGCGCTTTCCGCTAGTGACTTCAGCTCCTCGCAGATTGCGAGGTACCAATATAAACCTCGATCCAACTATCAATCTATATCTCAAAACGGCATCAAGAAATTCTATACATAACGTTCAATTCTATAGACGTATCTATATAGGTATCCCAGGCCATCCTGGCAATAAGACGCATCGACATTCGATAAAGACTTTGCAATTTGTCTCTGGCCCCAATGAAAAGCCGCAGCAGCGGTACCCTGGCTTGGATTTTGGTGACACAAGCGGATCGCAGCAACGGGCCTGAGCACGCCCGCCAGTTCACCCGGCGTGCCTAGAGACCTTTCTACGAACTCGTATGTGGAAAGTGTCTTACGGGGTTCCATTTTCTTATGACCACTCGTTTGAGAGAGATTTTTTAACGGCACACAGGGGCTCGTCCTATTGTCTTAGTAATATTGACGCAAGATTCAATAAATCGTCCAAGGTATACTGAGACAGCTGGGAAATTAACGATAGGAATTAACCTTAATATTAACCGTTATTGCAAGAGTACCTTGTACAGATTGGAGTTATGCGCTTCTATGTATGCATGAGCAGAGACAAATGGCGGCGTCTCGAAGTCGATGCTTCGGGTCGAGAGGACGGAAATAGACAAAGCCAATTTGCTTGTCACACCGTCTGAGCCACGAGGGTTACCTTCTTATACAACTACGTGTGTTTCGTAGAAGAAGGTATTCCCGAAATCTGCTCCTAACCGCAACAGCCGGGAACCGGTTGTTGCTTCGTCAACGCATAAAATAGGAGCTAGTACGATGAATATGATCTTCACCCCGGCACTGAAAATGGATCAGGTGCTTACGGCCGTTCTGTCCGACCCAGGGATTCCTTTGCTGAAGCGCCAAGAATTCGAGTCCGCCCTACGCAGCCTCGAAAAATGGTCCGGCCGGAACCTCAAGAACATACCTGCCAGCGTTGCTGACCTTCGGGACCTCTACGGGCGGATGGAACCGGCGGCGCTTGGGATCAGGCCCAAGACATTTGCCAATGTGAAAAGCCTGTGCCTGAGTGCGCTGGCAAAGAGCGAGCTCGTTTCCGGCATTTTCGCACACCACGCCAAGCGGCGCCCTAAGTCACCGGAATGGGCCGAGCTCTGGAACAAACTGAGGCTTCCAGCGCAGCAGAACAGCCTCTCCCGGCTGGTCAACTGGTGCAACCGTGCAGGCATTGCCCCACACGAGGTTAACTCCAACGTCATTGAGCGCGTGATGGCCGATATGACGCAAGCGTCGCTGCGTCCGAACCAATACCGCGTGCGTCGCGGCATGGCGAAGACGTGGAACCTGATCGGGGACATGTTCCCCGACAAAGGCCTGCAGAAGGTCAACGTTCCGGTTTCTCGGCTGCGCCGCAACAGAGTCTCGTTGGAAACCTTCCCACAGAGTTTCGCCCAAGATTGGGCAGACTACGCAGCTTGGGCTCACGGCGAGGATGTATTCGCCGATGATGCTCGCGAAAGGAGGCTGAAGCAAACAACTCTCGATACTTACTTCCAGAGAGTCCACCTGGCGGCCAGCACGTTGGTGCAGGCGGGGACAGATGTCTCATCAATCCGTAGCCTTGCCGATTTGATAAGCATCGACGCGTTCAAATGCATCATGGACACGCGACACGAAGCCGTAAAAGGACAACCCTCCTACGAGAACTTCTTCCTGGCACAGAACTTGATCCAAATAGCGCGGGATTGGGTCAAGGTCGATCAAGAGAGTTTGGCGAGACTGAAGGCCGCGGCCGACAGGTTGCCTAAGCCGATTTTCGAGATGAGTCGGAAAAACAGGTTGCTGGTCATGCGGTTCAATGATCCGCAGCTCCACAACCGCTTTCTGACCGCGCCAGACAGAATGTGGCAGGACGTTCAGACAAGCCAAAGAAGGTCTGGCTGGCGGCTGGCTGAAGCTCAAGGTGCCCTAGGGGTTGAACTCTTGATGTTCCTGCCGGTTCGCCTCGGCAACCTGACAGCCTTGGCCTTCGAAGAGCATCTTTTTCTGCGCGAAGGGGGGAGTTCGACTCTGCTCCTATCGGCAGAGGAGACGAAAACGGGCACCAGCGTCGAGTTCGACATTCCACCGCGGCTCGCGATGCGGCTCATCGAGTATCGCGATATCATCGCACCGGCAGTAATCGGCTACCGTCCGAAGCACCTGTTCTCGAATGTCGATGGGAGCGTCAAAGGTTTCGCCGCGGTACGCTATCTCGTGCAGCGCTATTTGAAACAGTATGTCGGCATCCACATGAACCCACACGCGTTCCGGCATCTGGCGGCCAAGTTTATCTTGGACTCCAGCCCGGGCGCGCACGTGCTGGTCCAACACCTGCTTGGCCACAAAAAGGTGGAGACGACCGCCACCTTCTACGCGGGTTTGGATACCCGCCGCGCCGGGCGGCACCACCACGCGCTCTTGGACAAAGCGCTGCACGAGCACCATGCCAACCTGGCCAAGGCCAAGGGCGCACGCCAGAATAAAGCGAGGGAGCAGTGACACGCCACCTCAACCGCGGCATGCCGTTTGAAGCTTGGCCCTTGCAGGACAGGCAACTCTTCGTGCGTGCGTTCGAAAGCGTCGGTCTCTTCGACGGTGGGCCGTCGTCTTCCCTGGCCCCATCAACCAAATACGGGAGGAAGGCCAGCTACAGTCTGTGGCTAGGCTTCCTCTCCAACGCCTTTCCCGATTCCCTTGAGCGCCCGCCCGGCGAGCGCGTCGATCGACTGCGGGTTGAGGAATACGTTGGGTACCTGCGTGAAAACTGCCGAGAGACGACGATAGCGCATTCCGTTGCACGGCTCTTCTATACGATCCGGGCGCTCTGTCCGGATCGTGACTGGCAGTGGCTATACCGCATCTTTCGCCGGATTGGGAAAACGGCGGTGCCAATGAAGCATCCCCAAGTCTTTAGCTCGGAACTTAACGCCATCGGCTTGCGGTTGATGGATCGTTCTCTGGCTAAGGCTAGTGCTTTAGGTCGCCTAACGAAGAGCTGCGCCGTCGGTTATCGTGATGGACTGCTGATCGCAACGCTGGTGGAAGCTCCCATGCGCAGGGGCGCCTTCTCGCGCCTGCAGATCGGGGAGCACGTCATTCGGGTCGGTCAGCGATGGTGCCTCACGGTTCCTCCGGAGTTCACCAAGACCAACACGGCGCAAGAGTACGAGCTGTCAGATCGCCTCTCCCGCTACATGGACATCTTTCTTCAGCAAATCCGTTGCGAGTTCCCAGGGGCAGACCACCATCACAGCCTATGGCCCTACGAAGGGCGCGCTATGACGGACAAGATGATCAGGAGGCGCATCATCAAATGGACGAGTCTGGCTCTAGGTTTTTCTGTAAGTCCCCATCGTTTCCGCAATGCTGCTGCCACCTTCATAGCGGTCGCCGACCCCGAGAATATCCGGGTAGCAAAGGACCTCCTCGGTCATCGGTCATTCGCCATGACCGAAAAGCACTACATCGACGGCGCTCAGTCCCGCATTGCGGGTCGAGAACTGGCGGCGATCCTTGCGGGGCGCGGGCAGTCCGCACCCTGATATAGAAAGCTGGCCGCTGATTGAGCGGCGGCATCCGAAACCGAAACTGGAAATCATCTTTCGCGGGGCCAGAGCCCCGCGAAAGCGGAGCTACGTCGATGAACGGAAATCAAATGACGAATATGAATATATTGTCGTGGAAGCGAAAACGACCAAAGTTCAACGGTGCGATCGTTCTGGCGCGTCGCCCCGGTGAGAACGGACTTGTCGGCCTCACCGAAACAAGCCTGTTCATGAATTGGTCGTCAACGCGCGTCCGCTTCTGGTGGACGGACATCATCAGCGACGCCGCGCTCGGCCTGCAGTTCAATGTCGACGGCAGGCACGATGCTGAGGTGCACGCCCGGCATTGCCGATCAATGCACCCAACCTGGGAGATTACAGTTTGGGATGCACACGATGAAAATCTTCCGATCCGGATCGATTGGAACGCATGGGCCGACGCAGATGATAAATACAGCCATCGGAACCCGATGTTTGTGATGAAGGAGTGAGCTGGCTCTTCGCTGCTCTCCCAGATTTCTGATGAATGGCACTAAAGCCTCTTGGTAAGCCCTCCTCTGACCGATGCCAGTCACAGATTGAATGTCAGGAACGCGCCTAATGTCGGTCGTCCAGAACGGTGACGCTGCCCCCCGAAACCGGACACTGGGTTAGCGAACAAGCAAAGGTGCCAAGGACGCCAGCAACTGTCCGGCGACGATCAGCGCCACAACGGTGGCGCCCTAGCTTCGGTATTAGGACAATCGCCAGAACGATGTAGATGACGCCGAACACGCCGGCCGTCAACGAGGCCACGAGCTTTTCGCGACGCCGGTTGTCAATATCCAATGCTCTTGCATCAGTAAAGATGACGAGGATCATCGTCAGCGTTCCGCCAACATAGCTGATCAGTGCTGCCCATGGCGACGCCGATCCCAGGCTGGCCCTGAGACTTGCGACAAGAACTTGCTGAACAACCACGATAACCCCTGCTCCGACGCCAAGCAGAGCCAATCCCAGCATCGGGAAAAGTTGCACCGCTTACCCATCCGCTTTTTTACTATTGTAGGTGGCCTTTGCCGGCTTCCAAGTCACAAAGTGTGGAGCGAATTTATGCGACAGGCCGAATTTCGCCCTTTCAATGGCAGTGACTGTGATCGTCGACCGCTGCATCCGAAGGCATCCGCCACTCCTGGAGAAGGATTGGCTGTGTCGCAACACAATCTCTCATCCAGACCTCGGACCGACAGCCTCGATAGCAACGACAGCTAGTCCACCTCGCTAAGTCGTGATGGCGGACAAAATCACCCTGTTTAGTGCCGGCGTTTACGTCGCCAGTCACTAGGGGTGGTTCCAACATTCAGCGAACCCGCAGGCAAGTCCGATCATTGCGATACTCTCAACCGTTGTCTCCAGAAGATCCTTGGCGAGCTCCACGCGCCGTTTCAACAACCAACGATGGGGCGGCTGCCCAGTTGTTGCCTTGAACGCCCGCGTAAAATGCCTTGCTGATAAACCGCAAGCATCGGCCAAATCCGCCAGAGACCGATCGGACTGGATGCTGTCCAAGAGTAGTTCCTTTGTTCGCCTTTCCTGCCAGGGCGCTAAACCTCCGGTAGCCTTCTCCGAAGGCGTTTTCAGGCCGCCATAGGTTCTCCTTGCCGAGCCTGAAGACACAACATCGGCGTTCGGGAGCGAACTCACCCGGACATATGCGGCCTTTGGGAGAAAGCGTTTCAGTTCAACAATTGACGTCAAATCGCTTGAGCGGATCCTTTCTCTTCCCGCATGGAAACGACGCTACGAACTTTACGGTGTCTGGGTAGCGACACAGATCTTCGATGCCCTTGAAGACCATGACGTCACCATCAACCACGATGACGGAGCCCTTCGCTTTGCGTTCGCCGAGTGGCGGCTAGCAGATGTTGAAAGCTCACGTCCGCTGCTCAGTCTTTACTCCGAGCGTAGGAGTCCCCTCAGTAACCCCATCGGCAAGTCCCGAAAAAAGGCCGCGCAACCGGACTACGGCATCTGGACGAGAGGCCCGGAAGCTGCGTGTGTGCTTGTCGTCGAAGTGAAGCACTACAAAAAGGAGTTCACGGCCAATTTTGGCGCTGCGCTCGCGGACTACGCCAACGCGCACCCCAATGCCAAGATCGTGCTGGTAAACTATGGTCCCGCCGCGGGCGACTACTCAGGGCTTTGGGGCGCCGAGAAGGACCGCTGCACGGTCCTAGGGCACTTCAACCCAGATGAGCCGGCCACTAAGGCAAGATTCCGCCAATTGGTCCGCAGCGTGGTGGGAGAACCGATCATCTATGCGACCGCCACCAGCGCGCTTACCACCAGCAGCGCAGTCGCCCTCGACGTGTCGGCATCTATGTCATCAATACTCGAGAGTGCTTGGTTCGGGAACCTCGTGGGTGCTCCTGAATATGACGACCTAGACTTATTCCTCGTGGACAATGTTGTAAGAGGCAGGGTCAAGCGCGGCCATCTGCAAGAATGGATCGCAGCGGAAAAGCTCGGACACTCAACGTCCCTCTTCTCTCCGATCGCCGAACTCCTGAATAGCCACGAGGCGATCACACTCGTCACTGATCAGGATGGAGCCGCCAGTTTAGCAGGCTTGAACATCGCACCGATTGAGTTGGCGGATGCACATCCGTCAGTCCGATTGATCCGATTGATGCGGCGCGCGTGACGCTGGCCGGCATTCCGAAAGTAGCCTTCCGGCACCCCTGCCCGGTTTCTCGAAGTGGATCCCGTCATGTGTAGTCCTCGAACGCACTGGCCCTGACGGTGTCGAGCGTGAAGCAGTGAAAGCCGCCACCCAGTAAGCGACGGTGACGGTGATCCGGGAGCATTGCGGTGATTTCACCAGGCTTGGCGCGGATCATCAGCAAATCCTGAAGAAGTCGACCGCGTCGCCAATGATCGGTTTGCCAAGACCAAGAGCCAAGCCAGTCTCGAAACTCGGATAATGGGATCGCGATGGGCCTGCGAGGACAAGGCGCACGAAGTCCGCCCGCTCGAGAACACTTCTGATCGTCGTCGCAATATGCTGCCCCAACGCGATATTGACGTCACGGAAGGTGTCGACACCAAGGGATTCGAGCATCGCGGCGACAATGTCGGCAGCCGCACGAGCTTGCGCGGAGTAGGACAAGAAGCATCGAAGTGGAGTCGTCCACCGGTCATTTTTACTGCCCTCCAATCGTGTCACTCTCGATAGCTCAGATGCATTCATCGCATAGTCGCAATCCGTCGGCAGCGCCGCCACCTGTGCTTCTAGCTGTTCTGGTCAACAACGGATTTCCCGCCGTTGGCTCGCCTGCGCGATTTGATCATGAGCTTGCGCAGCGCTGAATCGTCGAAGCGGACCGAAGCCCCCTGCTTTTCGAAATGCACCACCTCGATGGCAAGCGCCTGAAGTGCGCCGGCGACGTCCGGCGAAGGGGCCTCTGGCAGCACCATCACTTTCCTGCACGGCTGCCCTCCGAGGTGTTCGTACAGTTGAAGCTGGCCGATTGCACACTGGATGTCCGAGGCCGTGACGTCGGGCTTGATCTCGAACAGGAACCTGTCTGGCATTCCCTGCGCCAAGAGATCGGGCCGGAAGCGGCCGATCCGGCTATTGGAATGCTCTATGGCCACCCCGTTCTATCGAAAGGACCGTGGCACGCCCCGATCTCCTGAAAGTCGCGTCGGCGATTTCCGCCCTGCGGTAATCGGAAGACCCGCGGGCGCGAGAGCATCGCCCTATTTCACGACCTTGCGATGAGAATCGATGGCCCAGGCTCCTTTGTCAGAACTCAAAACAAGCGGAATGATTTCGTCGAAGCGCGTGATTTTGTGATCGGGGCGTACTTCCACGTCGGTGTTCCAAAAAGGTAGGAAGGCACTAGGGAAGTAGATCGTTTCAAATCCGGCCAGCGCCGCGGCGGCGATGTCGCGATCAGGTTGATCGCCAACCATAAATGCATGGGTCGCCGCCAGCGGTTGTTGCAAGTCAGTGTAGGCATCGGGAGTCTTTCGGATTGATACAACATCGGCGATCAAATGGATAAGACCGTGCGCTTCGATGAGAGCACGGCAGCGATCGAACTTATCTTCGGTTACGACTGTGATTGGCACACCCGCATTCGCAATTGCCTCGAGCCCTTCCCGTACGCCGCAGCGCAAGACTGGCCGTTCGCGGAGCTTCTCGATGTGCAACGCAACCGCGTTATCGAAATCAGGATTCGAATTTGAATTGCCGACGGCGCGGCCTGCCGCCTGCGTCGCAGAGCTTCCGTTTAACGCAAAAGCCAATGCTTGCGCGAGCATATGCGGAGGATAACCAAGGCGAAGGGAGTGCGCAGCCGCGATGCGCTGATCGACATCACGGAGAAAGGCAAGACCTTGATCCTCGGCTTCAGGTGCTTTCAGGCCGGTGACGGTTTCGACGGCACGCAGGAGGCCGAGTTGCGCGGCAGCAAACACCGCGTTGGTATCCCAAAGCGTATTATCGGCGTCGGTAAATAGGTGTTTTTGCACAATCACCACTAGTCGATCAGTTGGTGAGCAGTGAAGGGGGCACGGCGCCAGAGTGGGCCGGGTCCACAAACGCTATGGTGGCCGCGAACAAGACGAAAAACACCATCAATATTACCATCGCCGCTCGCAGCGCGTTGACACAAGGGTTGATGGCCGCGAGCTTCTGGGCGACTTTCTCGGCAACAAGATATGCTTCTATGACATAGCATTTCGCATAGTAACGCTTGAGGTCCGTACCTTCTTCGCCTGCCAACGTTTCAAACGCTTCCCCCCATTTTGGCGCGGACACATCGAGCATACCCTTGTAAAAGACCATTGAAGGAGGGAGGCCAGTGGCGCCGTGCCCTTTCCATGTTGCAGGAACGTTAAAGGTTGGACGAATTGCGTTGAGAGCCGTAAACACAGACCAAGTTACAACCACAGCGTATATGAAGAATGTGAAGTAGGTCGATGTGGGCAATAGCCACTCTGCGCTTGGGCTGATGTTGTTCAGTCCCGGCCAAGCATAGTCGGTCGCGAAACGGGTAAAAACCGCTCCAACAACAGCGCTTAGAAAAGCGATGACAGTTAGTAGTCGTGAGACTTTTCCGTCCTCATACTCCGTCAAAGCTTTCACTTCGTTCAGGCTTGCTCGCGCTGCTTCGTGGACCCTATCGACCGCTTTTTCTGGAATTGTCCAGTCGTTCATTCGCTTGATTAACGCAGAGATGCCGGCATCGCGTTCGGTCTTGCCGGGCTGTTTGAAACTCTGGCTCATCATGAGGCTCCTGCCGTTGCTTAAGCGGTGCACAATCGTCCGGACCGATGGCCCTTCGAACTCGCAGGCGACGCTCGTCACATGCGCTGCAACTCGCTCGCTAAGAGGCGCACGCACCCGGAAGTATCAGATACACGACTCATCGCCAAGTCTCGCGGGCCACCTTCCGTGGGAGCTTCTATGGTGCTCAAAACTAGGCAATTAGCCTTCGCAGACCACCGGTCATCCCCGTCGGCCACGAGCCGACGGGACAAAAACTGCGGTCACTGAACCGCGAACTTTCGGGATGGTCCGCAGTTTTCGGTACATAAAATTGCAAACGTGCTCCGCTTAGTGTAGCTATCCAACGAGAGCCATGCTACGGTCTGCAGATTGTAGAGCGCCACGCTCGGCACGCTACATATAGATTTTCCATGACTTAAGACGAGCCATCCAAGGTCGTTTGAGACGCAGATATCGCGGAAATTGATGGCAAACGATCGCCCGACTGAAGATATCCCGAGAGAACCCGCTACCGTGGTCGTCACTATTTGCACGCTTCGAAAAAAGGTGCGTCCACCTTTAGTAGCAACCCCAGTTTCGTTGCCGATTGGTTCGCAGCAGATCATCCAGAATGCTTGGACAGAAAAGATACGGACGTTGCCGCCCGGTGGCCCCGCCGGCGCACTTTATGCGGGCCGGGGGTTTGGGCTTGCCACCCAAGCAGCAAAAATCGCCGAGGCCAGACTCTACATCATTTCTGCCGGATTGGGACTGGTGGCCGCCGAGCGGCAAGTCCCCCTCTATGGCCTCACCGTCTCCAGTGGATACGCGGAGTCTGTCGCCGCCCGGATCTCAAGTGAATTCGATGTCGGCGCTTGGTTTTCAAGCCTGCTGTCAGGTCCGCATTCGGATCAGTGGACCGATGTGTTCGGCCAAAGTTCGGGGCGGGTGCTGATAGCACTCACCCGTCCTTATGCTGAGATGGTAGGCAATAGCCTCAGTGAACTGGACCCTCACGCTTTGGCACGATTGCGAATCTTCGGCGCGTCTCTTGCTCCGGCCTTGCCGGCCGCACTCCGCCCATCGCTTGTGCCGTATGACGATCGGTTGGATAGGATCCTGCCAGGTACTCGAGCCGACTTTTCTCAACGAGCCTTGCTCCACTTTGCTCGGTTGATGGCGATCAACGGCGGCTCATATGACCGGGATGCCGACTATGCAGCCGTGGAGGCGGCAATGAGCGCGGTGACGCCCCCCGAACGCGCGCGCCGGCCGCGCCGCAACGACGCGGAGATTATCCAGCTAATTTTGGCACGACTTCATACGCAATCAGGTATTGCACGAATCCTCCGCGCGCTTCGCGATGAAGAGGGGGTTGCGTGCGAGCAATCGCGGTTCAGTCGTCTCTACCGGACTGCCATGGAGCAAAAGGAAGCAGCATGACCCGGCCGCGAAGGACCAACGAAGCAATGCTTGCTGTTCGCGCCGTCCGTACCGAACAGGCCGACAAGGCTGTCTATGCATTCTTTGTTGCCGGCGCCGATCTTCTCAAATTTGCGGAGATCAGCCGCGTCCACCGCGACGGCGACGGCTCCTTGCAGGGATTTCAGCGCAAAGGCATTAAGAGCCACGTTCAAGCGATCACGGATTTTCTTGATCAGGGGCCCGTACTGTTCCCAAACGCTATCATTCTCGCACTTTCGCCGCGCGCGCGGTTCACTCAGACGCGGGGCGAAAAGCCGGGCGGCGACATAAGGTCGTGCGAGGCCGGGACACTGCGAATTCCGCTTCCAAACGACGGCTCAAAAGCGGCTTGGATTGTCGACGGCCAGCAGCGTTCGATTGCCCTGTCGCAAGCTCAGAACAAGAGCTTTCCGGTTCCCGTCGTCGCCTTTGTGTCGGAGGAACTGTCCGTTCATCGCGAACAGTTCATCTTGGTCAACAAAGCCAAACCGCTCGATCCTCGGCTAATCAACGAATTGCTCCCAGAAGTGGACACAGCCTTTCCGCGTGACTTGTCGTCTCGAAAAATCCCGAGCGAGCTCGTCAATCTCCTTCAAACCTCTCCTGGTTCTCCCTTCCAAGGCCTGATCAAAAGGCTTTCTGAAGATTCTCGGATCGCGGTGATCACGGATTCAGCGTTGATCAAGGCGATTCGGAACAGTATCAACAGCGCTCTTGGCGCCCTCGCACCGTACAAGGCGACCCCCGAATATCCCGCCGATGTCGATGCAATGTACCGTACGCTTGTCGCTTACTGGACTGCTGTGCGCCGCGTCTTTCCTGAGGCGTGGGGCCGCCCACCGACCGAAAGCCGGCTAATGCACTCTGCCGGCATCGAGGCGATGAGTCTTTTGATGGATCGCATGATGTCGCGCGCTGCTCCTGGTACGGACCTGCTGCTACACGCGACTGAGTCGCTGACGCGCATCGCTCCATATTGTCGCTGGACCAACGGCAGGTGGGCGGAGTTGCAGCGCGACTGGAATGAGATTCAGAACGTTGGACGCGACATTAAATTGTTGTCTGGGCATCTAGCGCGCCTTGACCACATGCATGCCTTTGCAAAGGTGGCATGATGCAATTCGTTTTCGCTGACAGCGTTGATACGATCGATCCAGAGTATGACTTTGTTGCTGATCGCAACGGCGCGGGCCGATCGGTTCACCGCGATGACCAGTACCCACACGAATTCCTAGAACAGGCACCGTATGACGGTATCCTGGTTTCCCGCGGCATCGTCGGCGATGCTCGCCAGCCAGGGAAATATTCAGAAGCTCAGTTAATGCGCTTTCGTCGCGAGGGCGCTCGACGATTTCTCCGCTATCCGATCGATCGATTTCCGGGAAGCTTGTTGATAGGCGACTGCGGCGCCTTCACCTATCGGAACCTGCCGGAACCGCCCTACAAGGCCGACGACACAGCGGAATTCTATGCTGATGCCGGTTTCACGCATGGATGTTCGCCCGATCACCTTATCTTCGACTTTGATGACCTTGGGATGACGCGGGCCCTGGACGACGTGTCAGATGATGTGCGCCGTCGCTACGAAATCACGCTGCAGAACGCGACTGAGTTCTACAAATCCGCCAAGAGCATAGGCCCAGGCTTCACACCGATGGGGGTTATACAAGGTTGGTCGGCTGAGAGTATGGCGCAAGCTGCCCGCAACCTGGCCAGCATGGGATACGACTATTTAGCGATCGGCGGCACCGTGCCGTTGAGGATCGATCAGATTCGCCGAGTCTTACAAGCTCTGCGTGATGCTCTCCCCGACCGGGTTCGACTGCATCTTCTCGGTTTCGGGAAAATCGAGGAACTGGCCGTACTGGAACAGTACCGCGTAACCAGTTTCGACACGACGTCACCGCTCTTGCGCGCCTTCAAGGATGCCCGGAAGAATTACTGGGTGCGGACGCCCGACGGCGACCTCTCGTACTACACTGCAATTCGTATTCCGCAGGCCACCCAGAACAACAAGCTCAAGCATAAGGCGCTGGAAGGGAGCCTCAACCAGGAAGATGCGAGGCGCCTTGAAGACGCCGCACTTCGCGGCGTGCGCGCTTACGCCGACGGTGGTGCGACCCTGGATCAAAGCCTTGATGCCGTGATGGACTATTGGGCGGCCCTGAATTGGCACGACGAGGCGTCACCAAGCCGCCGTGCCGACGCCGCAACCCGACAGCGCAAGGTCTACGCCCACACCCTTGGCGATCGTCCCTGGGAGCGATGTAGTTGCCGAGTTTGTCGGGAGAGCGGCGTGGAGGCCGTGATCTTCCGCACCTCAAATCGCAACAAGCGACGCGGCATCCACAACCTCCACGTCTTTCACACCCATTTAAGCGAATTCCGGCGAGAGAGCATATGAACAAGCAACATTTTCTTCGGTTTGACGCGCTGGCGCCGGTTCAGAGCGAGAAACTGACGGTATTCACCTTCATTGCGAATGCTGCGGAAGTTGCACGTATTGCTCGAATAGAGCGTGCGGGTCGCGATGACGGCGGCGCGCTCCAAGGTTTTCAGCGGCCGCAGATCGCGGGTCACATTCGCGAAATCCGTGATTATCTCGAGAAGCCGAACTCGATCTTGCCCAATGCTATCGTGGTCGCCTTCATGGGTCACGCTTGGGTAGAGCCGGCGACGAGCGCGGAAAGTCGCCTCTGCCAACTGGTCATAGATACGTCCAATGGCCCGCCCGGCTGGATCGTTGATGGACAACAACGCTTTACGGCGCTTTCGGAACTGCAGGGCCGCGACTTCGAGGTGCTCGTATCGGGTTTCCTCTGTGAGACAGAGGAGGAGTTGCAAAAACAGTTCATCCTCGTGAATAACACGCGCCCGCTACCAAAGGCCCTGGTTTACGAACTGCTCCCCAAAGTGGGAGACCTGCCGCACCGCATGTCGAGCCGGTCGCAAGCGGCGCTTGCTACTGAGGCGCTCAATTATCGCAAGGGGTCGTCGCTGAGAGGTTTGATCAAGCAGCAAACCAATCCAAAGGGGGTCATCCGAGACACGGTTCTGCAGCGCGTAATCATGAATTCTCTAAGTGATGGAGCCCTGCGCCTTTATGCCGGTGAAGATGAGCTTTTGCTTGATCAGGGCGTCACGATGATGAGCGAGTTCTACCATGCGGTGCAACACGTCTTCGCAGACGATTGGGCCGGTAAAACGCCCAAGACGTCTCGGTTGATTCACGGCACGGGCATTGTCGCGCTCGGGTATGTCATGGACTTTCTCAACAGCGTTACCGGCGCTGCCACACGCGACGAATTCGCGAATGGCTTACGGCTGCTAAAAGGAAAGACCGCTTGGAGCGAGGGCGAGTGGGAATTCGGTGCTGAGCGCCGACGTTGGAATGGACTCCAGAACGTTCCGTCCGATGTCCGCCAATTATCACTTCACTTAGTTCAGATCCTTAAGCGGCGTCTGGCCGAATCCGCACAGGCAGCGTGAAGAGCTATGAGTTACGCAGTCAAAGAGATGTTTTATTCGTTGCAGGGCGAAGGTCGCCACACTGGGCGGCCGGCCGTTTTCTGCCGATTTGCCGGTTGTAATCTATGGAGCGGGCGAGAGCGCGACCGAGCGAAAGCCGCCTGCAATTTTTGTGACACCGATTTCGTCGGCGTCAATGGCATTGGTGGTGGACGGTTCAATGATTCATCCTCTTTGGCGATCGCGATCGAGAATATGTGGGGCGGTGGTACGTCCGAACGTTTCGTCGTTCTCACAGGCGGCGAACCGCTCCTGCAGGTTGGGGATGAACTTGTGTCCGCACTCCACGACCACGGGTTCGAAATTGCCTTAGAGACCAATGGCACGCTGGCCGCCCCCGATAAGATTGACTGGATCACCGTTAGCCCCAAAGGCGCCACCACCTTGGCACAAACTGTGGGAAATGAACTGAAACTGGTGTTTCCGCAAGTCGGCCTGGATCCTGCGACCTTTGAGAATCTCGCATTTGACCATTTTCTTCTGCAGCCTCTCGACGGTCCTATGGTCGAAACAAATACGGCGGCGGCGATAGCCTATTGCCTGCAGCATCCGCACTGGCGTCTATCTCTCCAAACTCACAAATTCATGGGGATCCGATAATGTACGAACTGAGCAAGGAGTTTCGCTTCGACGCAGCACACACGCTCCAACGTCAGGTTGAAGTCGAGCCGAGCCGCAGGATTCATGGCCATTCCTACCGAGCAGAAGTAGTCGTTCGCGGCCGTCCTGATCCGGAAAGCGGCATGGTCATCGATCTAGGGCTCCTCGATCAGGCCCTCGAAGAAGCTCGCGATGGTCTCGACCACCGCTTTCTGGACGAGATTAACGACCTTGGACCCGCGACAATGGAAAACCTTTCGTCGTGGATCTGGCGGAAAGTCGCGCCCATCTGTCCGAACTTATGGCGAGTGACCGTAAGACGCGATAGCGACACGGGAGCCTGTAGTTTCTACGGTACGGACACTCAATAATGTCAAATGCAACGGCGCTTGTACTTTTTTCTGGCGGTCAAGATTCCGCTACATGTTTGGCCTGGGCTCTCGATCGGTTTGAGCATGTGGAGACGATTGGATTCGACTATCGGCAGCGGCATCGAGCCGAACTCGACGCTCGAGGTGAATTCCGGGCGAGCTTGGAAAGTCATTTTCCGAAATGGGCTGCCAAACTCGGTGAGGATCGGGTGCTCGATCTATCTGTGCTTGGCGAGATAAGCGAGACCGCGTTGACGCGCGACGTTGAGATAGCGGCAACCGAATCCGGGTTGCCGAACACTTTCGTGCCTGGGCGGAACATTATCTTCCTCACGTTTGCAGCTGCTGTCGCCTATCGTCGAGGTCTCAAGCACGTAGTGACTGGCGTCTGCGAAACAGACTTTTCCGGATATCCGGATTGCCGTGACGATACGGTGAAGGCGCTTCAGGTCGCTCTCAACCTTGGTATGGAGAGCCGTTTCGTTCTCGAAACTCCGCTTATGTGGATAGACAAGGCACAGACGTGGGCCCTTGCCGAAGAACTCGGTGGGCGCGCCTTGGTGAACTTGATCCGCACTAGCACTCTGACATGCTACCATGGGGACGTGGGGAATATCCATGAGTGGGGCCGAGGCTGCGGCGTGTGCCCGGCATGCGAGTTGCGCGCGAAGGGATATCGGCAGTTCGCCACGCGACCAGCAACGCTACCGCTGACGCAGGAACTAGCCCATGGCTGAGATCGATCGCCTCCGTAAGACGGAAGGAATTGCGTTCGCTTTGTGCTTTGCTGGATGTATCCCGTTAGCGAACTGGTTAATCGGAAATGTCGGGACAACCTGTGTACCGAATGGTCCATGTCTGATTCCTGTGGCGCCCGGACTTGAAGCTCCTAGCGGGGTGTTGGCGGTCGGCCTCGCCTTGGTGCTGCGCGACCTTGTGCAGCGGCGACTTGGAATAATTTGGGCGGTTGCCGCAATTGCGATCGGCGCCTTGTTGTCCGCGAGTTTTGCGCCGCCAGCGTTGGTCGTCGCTTCCACTGTCGCTTTTCTGTTGTCGGAAATTGCTGACTTAGCGGTCTACACTCCGCTGCAGCGCCGCGGATTCATCCGCGCCGCCGTCGCAAGCAGCATTGTGGGGCTTATTATCGACAGCATCGTGTTTCTCGGCCTCGCCTTCGGCTCCGTTGAATTCTTGGCGGGACAGGTCGTGGGTAAGGCCTGGATGGTGTTGGTCGCCCTTCCGTTCTTGGCATTGCTGCGCGCGCGCGATCGTCGGCTTGGCCTTATGCCGGCTTGAAATCTGGAAACCTGCGATCGGTACCTGCATAAAGCCGCTGCAAGGCAAGCCACCCTGGTCAGAAATCCAACAAAGCCCTGCCTTCACCGTCGCGCCGCGATCGCGGGCGCCTTGGACCAACACCAGGATGGGATGGGGCGATCGAAAGGGTAAGCGATCGCTCTTTAGCCTCTCGCGCGCCGAGAGCATTCAATCTGATCGCTGCGTCGTTTCGGTGAGACGCCTGCGCGCGCCCACCTATGAACCTGATATCGCAACCGCCCGGAGACGGTCTGCAGATCGCAAGAATCTGGATCGCCAAGTATACTTGCTGCAGAAATCATTTACTCTCGCGCAGATGTGCGGCGGTCAGTGTTGTTATAGTGGTTGATAAACACCGAATATGTCCTTGCGGGCTTAGCATCGTCCGGCAAAAGTCTGTAAATTCCTGCCAAGGTAGGTATGTTCGTCGTGGGGTTGAACGGGAGGGTTGGGGATGACCGAATGGCTAGTCGGTAGCGCAAAGTTCTGCCCGCTGGGACCATGAACGCACCCGTCGGTAGTCTGGTGAACGTGCTGGCGCTTGGCCAATTGGGCGTCGGCAAATTACATAAGTACGATGAGCTTGGTCGCGCAGTCGTACATTTTAGCGGCGAGGGCACGAGGACTATTGCGCGCACGACACCGATCAACCGTGCGCGTTTGAGTGAAGCAACGCCGGTCCGCTTCCGTACCCCTACCGGGCAGACTGCAGTCGGAGAGGTGCTCGAACTTCTGGTTCAGCGGGAGGACGGCGGATTCATATACCGTATTCGTTCCGACGATGGGGTATTTGAACTCTGGGAAGGGCATATCATGCCGGTCAGCGATAGCGCCGACCCACTTCAGCTTCTCAAAACCTATCGCTGGGATACGCCGAAGAGCTTTATGGCGCGCTGGTCGATTGCCGATCTCTATGCACGTTGGTATGCCGCGTCGGGCGGTTTTCCGGCAATGCTCGGCGCTCGTATCTTCCCTCTGGGTCATCAAATCTATGCGGCGCGGCGCGTGATGTTCGATCGCACCCCACGTTTCATACTTGCCGACGAGGTCGGACTTGGTAAGACAATCGAGGCTGGCCTCATCATCCAAGCACTCCAAGCCGAACGCGCTGAATTTAGCGTGCTGGTCGTCGCACCTGGTTCAATGTCGCGGCAATGGCTGACCGAGACTTATCTCCGTTTCGGCGCCCGCGCCTACCAGCACATCGATTGTACGCGTGTAGCCGAAGAGAGTCGCGCCTCGCTCGCGAGCATCGTCGCTGGCACGCGCCTGATTGTTGCCACAACGGCGCTTGAGGCTCATCCCAAGCTTGTCGATCTCGTCACTTCAAGGCGCTGGGACATGATCGTGATCGACGAGGCGCATCAAATCCCGCCTGGGAGCATTCTTTATCCGGTCCTGGAGCGGTTGGCAGAGCAGACGGACGGCTTGCTGCTTCTCTCGGCGACCCCCTCAAAACGGGATATAAACGGGCTAATAGGCATGCTGGCGCTGGTAGCACCTGACGCCTATCGCGGAAAGCCTGCAGAGGCCTTGCAAGCCAAGTACGATCGGCAGAGCGCAATCTGGGATCGGCTCAACTTCACCCGTAAGCTGATCGACGCCACTGCGAGCGAAGGCCGAACGCTCAACCCCGACGAGGTCGCGTTTATCGCAGACGAATGGACTGATTTGATCGTCGGCGATTCCTTCTTTGACGGATTGCTGACGCGCATGTGTGCTGGCGAGGCAGACGCGGCGCTCGAAGTCATTGCTTATGTCCAGGAGTTTCATCGGCTTGATCACCGGATCATCCGAACGAGGCGCGCAACCCTCGGCAGTGATAGCGGCGCATGGCCGGCCCGCGAACTGATCGAGATTCCCTGCTCGCCAACCCAGACTGAGGCAATCTTCCTCAGTCACATCGAAGAATTGCCCGCAGCGGAGGACCCCGCCGGTATCGCTACTCGCGCGCTCTATCAACGCTTTTGCTTATCCTCCTCCGCTTCCACGCTCCGGTTCCTTAATGAGCGAAAAGAGGTTCTCGAAAAAAACCCTAGCGGCGAAACCCTGGACCCGATCGGTCGGATTGCCGTTGACGCCGGACCGAATGACGAACCTGCCATACTCTCGGACCTGTTGCGGGGACTCCCCGCGCTACCTGGCGAGGCTGTCTGGCTTCGAACCGCCCGGGCGCTGGCACACGCCTGGCACGAAGAAGGTAGTTGCTGTCGCGCCGATGCGCTGGGTGACTGGCTCGGGACGCATCTCGTCGATCCGGCGAACCAGGTGCTGGTGTTTGTCCAGGACGCCACGTCTGCCGATAAGCTCGCTGAAACGCTGGAGACTCGTTTCGGCAGAGCCGCCGTTGCGCGATTCCATTGCGGTATCGACGAAGGCGATCTTTCGAAGACTGCGTTCCGCTTCCAGCACGACCAGCGCTGCCGTGTGCTGGTTTCGGATGAACTCGGTGGCGAGGGCCGCAATTTTCAGAATGCCTCGGCGGTCGTCCATTTCGACCTACCGGCGTCGTGCGCACGATTAGAGCAGCGTATCGGACGGCTTGATCGGATAGGACGTCCGAGCGACCGACCAGTTCTCTCGGTGGTGTTTGAACCCGCAACGGACACGGAACGGGCCTTGCTCGAGACCCACCGCGATGTATTCCAGGTCTTTGACCGAACGATCGGCGGTCTCGAATTCGTGCTTCCCAAGTTGCAACGCAAAATGCTTGCCGCTTACGGCCAGGGCGGCGCGTCCTTGCGAGGGATTGCTATTGATCTGCGCCAAGAGGTTGTTGCTGCGTTGAGTGCCAGCGATGAAGCGTTTGATCTATCGCTTGATGCGACCAAGCCTCAACTCGACCGTTCGGTAGCGCTCGCAGCGCAGATTGAGGAGGGCTTGGACGGGTCTGAGACCGCGAGCGAGATTCGGCGTTGGGCGGCCGGGCTTGGTATCCAGGCAAAAGGACTTGAGGATGGGAGTACCGAATTTCGCTGGTCCAATGGCTCGCTCAACATCGGCAGCAACCGTCTGAAAATCGGCGCCGGTGCCGACAGCGAGAGTCGGCTGGTCCGTGGAACGTTCGAGCGATCGACTGCACTCGCACGCGAAGACCTTCAATATTTCGCTCCGGGGCACGACGTCATCGACGCAATGGTCTTCGAAGCTGAGCACGGGCGGAACAGCCGCGTGAGCGCGTTTATGCTCGAGGGCTTCGCCAAACATCGCGGCACAATTTTGCTCCAAGTCCTCGGACGGAGCGTGCTCGACCAGCGTCTCTGGGAAGGGCATGACATCGGTGCCGGTCTTGCCGCCCGTGCACGTTCATTGCTCTGGCCCGAGGTCATCGCCGAGATCATGCTTATCTGGGACAATCGCGGCGCTCGCCACGAGGTCGTGGCCCACGCCGGCCTGCGTTCGCTGCTCGACCACCCGCAGAGTGATCTAAAGCTAAAGCCGATCGAACCGGGCACGATCAACGGACTAACCTATTTGCCGCAACTCTGGTCCGCGATCGACCGAGCAGTCCCGGCCGCGCTTTCATCGATCCAGAAACGGCGCGCTGGCACCGTCGGCGAACGGGCCGAGTTGCTCGAAATGAGTCTCCGGGCGGAAGTCGGCTATTTACGCTGGCAAGCAGACAATGCCAGAGACGAGGAGATGGCCGCGAAACACCGCGCCGCGATCGCTGCACGCGAAACGCTGGTACGATCGTTGCGGGAGCCGCGGGTAGACCTACTCGGCCTCGCCCTGGTGGCTCTTGTCTAAGCGGCCAGCGATGACGGCGGAGCGTCCCTGGTATGAACATGCGCGCAAATGTGCTTGTGACGCGTTCAATGCCAGCGTGGGCGCTGGCGATCGCGGCGCCATGCTGCGCGAGCTCTGCAGATTGCATGGCGGCTATCTCGATTGCGAGACGAGCGCCGCCGAAATCCGCCCTGAGGATTTGGACATTCTCGCGCGTTTCGGATTGAAGCGGATAACGGACGTTAGCGGTTCTGCGATTATCATTGAGGATACGCTCGATGGGTTGCCAGTAGACCGGCTTGGCGATGTTCTCAGGCTCGATCCAACAACGCGGCAAACTTATCCGAGTGCATCGGCGGATGCGCTCCTGCTCCGGCACTCCGCGTTCGATCACTATCGGGCTCCGACCCAGAAGGCCGCGATCCGCGCCTTGGCGACCATGCCCAATGCATCGACTCTGCTCGCCACGTTACCCACCGGAGCCGGCAAAAGCTTACTTTTCCAGCTAGTGCCCGGTTTGGCTCAGAAGCCCGGGACCTGCTGTGTCGTGATAGTGCCGACCGTGGCGCTCGCTCTCGCGCATGTCGAGAGCCTGCGCGTAATTGCCGGCCTCGAAGGCAGCGCGTGCGTTCATGGGGGACAAAGTGCAGAGACCCGCAAATCTGTCTACGACAGCTTCGCGCGCGGCGACGTGCCCGTCTTGGTGCTTTCGCCTGAAGTTGCGCTGAGCGGTGCCCGCGACCTTTTGATTGAGGCCGCCCGCGCCCCCGAGACGAAGCTGCCCGGGCTTGATGCGCACCTGACCACTTTCTTTATAGATGAGGCGCATATCGTCGAGTCGTGGGGGCGATCCTTCCGCCCCGACTTCCAACGCCTGCCTGGGCTCGTAGAGGCGCTACGCCATGCCAATCCGATGCTACGAACCGTATTGCTTTCGGCAACCGTCAACGACGCTGCGCGGGCGGAGTTGATGCGCGCATACGGCACGGCGGAACTACTCACGGTAGAAGCCAAAGTTGCGCGGTATGAGTTCGATCTTGTTCACGCGAGGATTGAGACAGCTGAGGAGCGCGACGCACTGATTGTGAAGCTCGTTGATCAACTTCCACGGCCGGCAATCATTTACACGACGCTGGTCAAGCATGCCGAGGCGCTACACCGATCAATCGCAGCCCGTGGTTATGAGCGCCTGGCCCTATTCACAGGGCAACTCGATGACGGCGCCACCCGTCTCAAGATAGTGACTGACTGGCGCGACGGCGAGATCGATCTGGTCGTTGCGACTTCCGCCTTCGGCATGGGGATCGACAAAGATGATGTCCGCGCTGTGGTCCATGCCTGCGTGCCGGAATCACCGTCGCGTTACTATCAGGAGATCGGCAGGGCGGCGCGCGACGGCAACCAGGCCTTGGCGCTCATGCTCTGGACTGACGAACGTGGCAAAGCAGGCGATTGGCGTCAAGCGAGGAAGCTCTGGTCGGGGAGTTGGTTGAGGCCCGATATGATGCGGAAGCGCTGGCGCGCGATTGTTCGTGCCGCTGAGCAAATTGGGGGAAGCACGATCGTTAATGGGTATCACCGCCTCGTAGTTCCTCTGGACGCGGCGCACGACGGACTGCCGACGGGCGATACCGACTACAATCGCGACTGGAATCGCAGCCTACTCAACATGCTCCAGCGTGCCGGTGCGATCTCGATCTTGGCTACTGAAAGCCGTGGCGATGTTCCAGTCTGGCATGTGGATGTCCGCGAGCCCGTGCTCCTTGCAGCGGGTGATGAGGACATCTATTGGGACCGCATCAGCGCGGTGCGTGCGGGAGAACGCGCTGCGGCGCTTGCAGATCTCGACCGGTTCAAGGCGGCGGTCTTCAGACCCGAAACCTGTGTCTTAGCCGCCGTTTTCGAGCTGGTCGAAGCAGGCAATCCGCTGGTTCCGCCTTGTGGTCGCTGCGCCTATTGCAAACGACACAATATCCACCCACCCAAGGTCGCCGAGATCCGCTTCGAAGGTCTCGATCGGCGCTGGCAAGAAGCACATGGGCAGAGCAGTCTCCGGCCCGGCATTTCAATACTCCAACCCGCCAGTGATGATGGAACAATCGAAACAAAGTTGATCGAAGGTTTGGTCGACGCAGGCATCGAGCAGTTCATCGTGCCTGCCCATCACGCCGACAGGTTCGCCGGGCGGCTCGCCGCAACTAGTTGCGCCTATGGATTTGTGAGCAGCCATGACGACATTTTAGGCGATTGGCGGCCGGCACTGATGCCAACAGCGCTCATCATCCAGGATTCGAACCGCGTCGATCGCCTGATCGATCGTGTGGAGGTATGGAGCAACCTCAACCCTGAGCAACGCCTTGTTATCGTCGCAGCTTCGCACATCATGGTGCGAGGGAAGCCCATCGCCAATATCGTCTCGAGCAGCGCGCCGATCGCCCAGGCCGCATTAGATGGCTTTGCCAAGGGAATGTCGTACCGATGAGCTTGCTGAGCGACACAAACTACTCTCCGCAACGCATCTATGCGCTCCTCCGACTGCTGGACGCCCAGGATGGGCAGCTCAGCTTTGACAGTATTGTGAGATGGCTCAAACCCACCATGCGTGGTGTCGAGCAACGCGGTTCGGAGAGCGAACACATTAACATCCGGCAATTGATCGGCGCGGCGAACAGTCTTGGCATGATTGATAACCCTGCTCAGAACCAGTACCGGCTTGCCGGCCCTGTCCCGGCTTCACTCGAGGGGTTTGCCGATGTGGTTCACGATCGATTGGTTGGACTCGAATGGGACCATGCAGACTCGATCGTTCTGGAAGCCTATGCGGCCATGGTCGTGCTCACCGAGGTGGAGCAAAGCACCGGTTGGCTGGAGGTTACTGCAAAGGACCGGGCTCAGCGCATTAACAATGCCGTCCGCCCCGGCTCCGGCGATGATGGTGGCGAGAGCAACAATCGTTTCAACGCGACGAAATCCTCGCCCTGGAAGCGCTGGATGATCTTTCTCGGACTTGGGCTGCCGATGCCAAAGGGCGATCTCTATCCCTACCCCGTCCAGCGACTGGAACGTGAACTCGCGCGAGTTTGTGCAGAAAAGGCGATGTCGGGCCTCGTGTCTATCGAGCCGTTCATGGCTATAGTGGCTGAGCGAATGCCCTACCTTGACGGCGGCCGACTCTTCAAAGCCTCAGCGGAGTTGGCTCGCCTTGCGCCGCTCGAGCGCAAGCTGTCGCGCGTCTTAAGCGGCGCTTTGCGCGATCTTCATGACGATAAACGCGTGACCCTCGACGCCATAGGCGACACTAAACAGACTTATGCGCTCACACAGGAGCCGCATGCGGTCAAAAGGATCAAAACGGTGACCTTGGAGATGGCGGCTGCTCATGTCTGAAGCTATGCACAAAGCTTGCTGGACGGAAGATCGCGCGCATGCGGTACTGCGATCTGTAGCACTGGCGAACAATGAAGCAGAATTCCTCGTCGTCCATCAGCCGATACGCGATTTTCAGATTTCGACCACGACCGGAGACAGGTTGGAGCCGACCGATGCGGCCCTACTCGCCGATTTATCGAACCCAGAAACGCGCTACGCCTTCTGCATCGTCGAGGGCGAGCCGGGCGCCGGAAAATCGCATCTGATCCGATGGCTAGACGTCAAATGGAACAAAGACGACTTGGTGATGCTCATCGAACGAGCCGACGGAAGCCTCATCGGCACGTTGCGCCAGCTTAGGCATCAACTCGGCGAGCGGTATGCGCATCTGTTCGAGAATATGGTCCAAAGTGTTGAAGCGTCGTTCGATGGTCGTGTGAAGCTGTTCCATGCCAACCTCGCCGCTTCGCTGAGCCCGAAATTCTTCGAAAGCCCGATAGGTGACGAGGAATGGTGTGGCACTTGGGAGCTAGAACGGCTGATTGGCCACCCGATCGTGCAGGAGAAATGGGGCGGGCCTGAGCGCATCCTCAAAGTAATGTCGGGCGACGGCGGACAGCGCAATTCAGCGTCGGCCAGTTTCAACCTTTACGACGTCGCTGATCTAGCCAAAGTGCAATTTGCGGTCGAGGGTCTTCCACCCAAAGCCCTGATGCTAATGCGCACGCTCAAGCGCGAATGCGACAGGTTTGCACCATCACGCGCCGCCGGTACGTCGGCTCAGGATCTTGCGCTCGACGATACGCTCGACATTCCGCAGGCCCGTCGCCTGCTCGAGGCGCTCAACTTGCGCCGCAATTTCGCGGTTCAGCACATCCTCGGCCTCACCGCGGATGGACTGCGTGATATGTTCTTTAAGCTCCGTAAGGAACTGCTGAAGGAGCAGCGTCGGCTCGTGCTCCTTCTCGAGGACGTCACGAGTTGGGAGGGTATAGACGGCCAATTGATCGACTCGCTCGTCGTCGATGCCCGCACGCGGGACGACGTCTGCGATATGGTCTCGGTTGTTGGTATGACGCCGCTCTATCTGAGTGGCATTCAGGGAAATTATGGCGGCCGCATCACGCATCTCCTCCGGCTCGGGCGGGTGCGCCAACAGGGGGGCTTTCAAGAGACTATCCAGCTATCAGAGACCGACGCGCAAACGGAGTTCGCGTCCCGTTATCTGCGGGCGGTACGGATTGCTCGGGAGGATCTCCAAGTTTGGCACATCGCCGGTGCGAACCCCGACACGATCCCGAACAAGTGCGGGAGTTGCGAAGGCCGCGAAGCCTGCTTTACCGCATTCGGCTCCGTCGGCGGCATCGGCCTGTTTCCGTTCAACGCCAATGCCGTTACCAACATGTTCCGCCTGCTTGAAGACCCGAAGGGAACCCAGAGCCTTCAAACGCCACGCGGTATGATCCAAGGCGTATTGTCACCTGTTCTGCTCTATCCGGCACGTCTCGACGCCGGTCACTTTCCGCCGATGGAAATCGAGTTCTCTGAGTGGATGCCGGAGCGATCGCTTCATCCGAGCGGATTTCTCGCGCAGATCATCGATGCGGCCGAGGCCGATCCGATGCGGCGAATGCAGTTTCGGCGGCTAACTATGCTCTGGGGAGATCGATCGCCTGAAATTCGGGTGACCGAAGATGCAAACGGGACGAAGTCGGTCGCCGACGTCAACGAAGGCATTTTCGACAGCTTTGGTTTGCCCTGGCTCGGCGATGGGCTCGAGGTTGACGCAGGCGATACCCCGCATCCGCCCAAGCCATCTGGTCCGCCACCACCTCCGGAAACTGAACTGTCGGACACTGACGCCGAACCTTCAACGGCCAAGCCGGTACTGTCGTCCATCGGCAAAGTCCCTGCTTCCCCCTCGCCACGCCAACTCGGTGGCCCGCAGACAGTGTCGCAGGCTCGGCTTAGATCGCTAGTAGAGCAGGCTCAGACATGGCGCGATGGAAAGCCGATCAGCGATCCGAGCGTCTGGGAACTGCTTCTCAGCGAGTTGATGGCCGACGTTCGTGAACTGTTGGCGGATCCGGCTCCCGGACTATGGGAGCGGATTTTCACCAAGGATGCGGTGAAACTCGAAGGCTCGGGTCGGACCGATGCCCGTCATTTCGTGATACCGCGTGAGGATTGGGCGAGCCGCGGGCTCGAGGCTTATCTTACGACACGTCTCGGTACCGATTTGCAGCCAGTTCAACAGGAGAGCAACCGACGGGCTGTCGCCCGGCTGCTGCGCCGGCTGGCCGAACTCACATCCCTGCAGATTAAGCGCCGTCTGGGGCAGGAGGAGGATGCCTGGTCGATCTCCGGAACGATGGCGCAATTGTTGCTGGCCAGAGCTTGGCTTCGCGGCACGGTCTCTCCTTTGGCGCCGCTCGAAGAGCAACTACAGGAACTGCTATCGGATGAGCAGGAACCGCGAAGCATGCCCGACGATCGAGTTGAATCCTGGGGCGAACTCGTTCGCGCCACCAGTTATTGGCATGACAAATTCAGAGCGATGCTCCGGCAACTCCTGCTCTTGCCGCTCGGTACCGGTGCACCGTTGATAAATGCTGGGGCGGTCGCCGCATCGCTCCAGTCGCTCAAATCTTCGCTGCGAACTATCGCACTTCCCTCCAAGGCAGAATTCTCGAAAGGGCTCGATGAGATCGGCAAGCTCGTCGATCTTGCGCGGCAAACCGATACGCAGCTTAGATACATCCCCGAACGCGAGAGCAAGAGCTTAGCGCAGCGGAAGCATCGCACCTTGAACTTGCTGCGCCAGTCGAGCCTCAGTCATCATATCAAACGAGTCGATGATGCGCTGGAGCGAACGGTAACTGCGCTGGTGCAAGCCGCACCAGTGGAGCGCCAGGACTATGTGAAGGCGCGTGCCAGGCTGGAAGAACTCGGCCTCCTCGATGAGAGCAATGCCAACTGGGAACGGCTCGCCAACTATCTTTTGGCTGACGAACCAGCCTTCGAGGCGGACGCCGACCGACTGGCTTATATTCTCGATGTGCCCATAGCATCGCTGCGTCCGGCGCTCGAAACGCTCGACCAAGCCGAAGCTGCGATCGAAGCTGCGTACAAATATGCGCGTGCGTACGTAGAGGGAAATCAGACCGACGGGGATTTGTCTGTCGTCGAGGCCTTCGGTAATCGGCTCGCCGATGCAGGCGAAGCGCTGCAAGCGAAGCTCGATGAGGTTACCTAATGGCGGACGGATCTGAAGACACCCAACTCGCACCGCTCAATGCCTTGATCGACCTCCTTCCGAGGATTGAGGCTGCGAAGCAGCGCGCTCGCCTTGGCACCGCGTTGCAAAAGGCTACCGCGTCGGCGGAACGGTTCAAGCGATATCCGGAACTGCTGGAGGGCTTGAGTACCCTCGTTGGCGCCAGCGACGGCGATCTCGAAAGCCTTAGACTGGAGGTCGGCCCGACTTTAACGACCATCATCAGGATGGGTCGCGTGCTAGGGGAACAGCCGACCATCGAGGCGTTGGATACCGTCAATCAAGTTGGACTGACCCAACTGCCCTTGCTGGTCGACAAGATCGAGACCACCGTAGAAAGCGCGTGGAGGAATGCCGTTCGCGATGCGTTGGGCGGACAAGCTGCGCTTGGCGAGATTCTCACGAGCATACCTGGTGTTGAACCGCTGGGCCGAGAACTTACTAAGCTGGCTCAGCGAGCCGTGAGCCTCGAAGACAATTCGCGCGCCGCCTATACACGTGTCGCCGAGCGCAACAAACTCGTCGCGGAAGCGTCCGAGCTTGCCGATCGTCTGCTAACCGCTGGCGTAGCTCCACCGATTGCAACCTTCCTTGTCGCCGTCGCGGCGGGCCCGGTCCGGCTGTCCGATCTGACCGACGATGTTCTCGCCTGGATCAAGGATCACAAGGCCTTGGCGCTGTTCACTGTTTCAGCCCGAGGCGCGTGAAGCTCTCATGAACCGCGCCAGCAGACCGCGGCTGACTGCCACATCGGCGAGCCCGGAGGGCATCAGGTCGCTATCACCATGGAGACACGCGAGACAGCCGTCGAAGCAAAGCCTGCCGCTGACGCGATAGACCTGGTCGGCAAGCCGCTCGCTCGGCGACAGGCTGCCTTCCTGGGCCACACCTTCTATCTGGCCATAAGCGGACAACATTTGCCCAAGGGTAGCATAGATGCCATCGACGGCTCCCTTGCACGCCGCGCTTGCAATCTCCCACGCATCAGGCTCGCGTCCAAGGGTAGTGGCGAGCGCGCCCTTTGTTGCCATCACCTCTTGCCAGAGATCGTAGAGGGCCACCTGTTGGCCGCCGATCGCCTCGATCGCATACAGAAGCCGCAACAACTGCTGAGGGGACGGAGCTTCGGCCTCATTGAAGTCGATGCCGAGACCGCGGCCGATCTCTTCTAACGTCTCCGGCCGGCGCGGATCGAGACCGCGCCAATTGGCATGATGCTCACGATGCGCGTGCGCCGCCTCGATGAGCGCGTCCTCGGCCGCGTTGGGACAGCCCTCCGCAAATCCGCCCATGAAGTCGCTGAACGCGTCCTCGGCTTGCATGATGAAGGTCCGCGTTGTGCCATCACCGCCGACACCATTCTCGACGATGGTGATGACGTCCTCGGCGCGTCTGCCGAACTGGATCGGCAGTTTGACGTGCGCGACGATGCGTCGTTCCTCGCCTCGGCCATGAAGCACGAAGCTCTGCCGTAAACGGACAGCGATGCTGTGGACCAACTGACTGCGTAGGAACTGGCGCAAATGATCATCTGACTTTTGGACCTCGATCACATGGCGCAGAAGTTCGTTGAAGCGCGTGCCGGCCAAGGTCGCGATCAGACGGTCGATACGTCGTTCGCTAAGAAGTGGATGACTCGAGAGCGCCTCCCGATACGTTCGCTTGAAGAGATTGCCGAGCGCAGTATCGCTCCACATTTTGAGGAGCTTGGCGACATCAACGGATAACGCTGGATTGTCCGCCGCAGCGACCACCAGTTCAGCGGCACGGCGCGCCTCATAGCCGTTGATCCCAGCGTTGCGAGCGCGCCGCTGCACGACGTAGCGCAGCATCTGGTTCCGATGCCAGCGCTGCTCGGCGGACGCCCCGGCAAGTCGCGCCATCTCGGCATCGAGAAACTGGTCAATTGCATCTGATCGAAGAGCGAACCTCACGCCTTCGCTTTCCATGACGTAGCCGACGAACTGGGCGTGCTGGCCCTTGGCGTCCGTGAAAGTCTGGGAGACGCCGATCGGATCGGCCTGTTCGACGATGCGGACCTCGGCATCGGCACCCCAGTAAAGGCGCGCGATATGGAGACCGGACCCGCGCGTGTTGCTCCCAACATAAGCGCCGATTTCGGCGACGATCGGCGCAAGTGTGCCTGTGTCCACCGAAACCGCCTCACGGTCACTCCGCAGGGTCGGAAAACCGCGGAGCGCGCCGGTGCTTCGGATATCGAGCGCAGCCTTTGGATCGACATTGTCCGGGATCAGCTTGGCGGTCGAAGATTGCGTGTCCCATTCGACGATCGGCGTCCAGGCCCCACCGCGCAGCAAGCCGATAAGGTCGACACTGAGCGCGGTGGGGCGCAGTACTGTCCCGGCCAGGGCATATTCGCCGAGATCCTCGCGCGCGTCGATCGGCAGTTCGGCCATGATGTCGGCCGCCGAGCCCAATTGGATGTGCTCCGCGGCCGCCTGTTCCTGGGCATTGAGGAACGGCGCGCCGCCCTGACGCGGAGCGCGCCAATGGACCTCATTCGCCCCCCACCGCCGCGTGGCGTTTCCGGGCGCGGCAGCGGAGAGACCGAGCGTGATGTCCTCGGACCTGATGATGGGATTGCCGCCGTGCACCGGCACGCGGATACCGATGCTAGGCATATCGGTCGCGCCGAACAGCGTCTTAGGGACCCAGGCTACGCGCGCCCGGCGTTCGCGCGCCGGCTCGTCGTCCTCAAATCCTCCAAAGCGTCCATGAAGATCCGCGAGGAACGCTTCGGCGCCAGCGTAGCCGAAGCGCACAAAGGGGTCATCATCAAACAACTTGACACAGGTCTCGGCGAATTCGGTGATGATCGCAGGCTCGAAACTGCCATCGGCGCGCGCTGCCGGGAGGGCCAGACCCTCGCGCCGCGCAACGAGATCGAGGATCAGGGTCGCCAACTGTCCGCGCGAGACTATGGGGTTGGCAAGGTTGAGTGGAACCTCGAAGCCGCGGCTGTCGAGAAGCGCGGCCGGCCGGCGATAATACCAAGTGTCGCGTGAGGAGTAGATTGAAAGGGTAACGCCCGTAACGGGCCGGTCATCATTACCGCGCCCGCCGCGGCCCTTGCGTTGCACGAAGCTGGCAAGGTTGGTCGGCGCATAATGCTGGTAGACAAACGCCATGTCAGGATCGTCGTAGCCGACCTCGAGCGAGGCAGTGGAGAAGACCAAATCGCTCCGCTGTATTTCGGTTTCGATCTGCGCCGAGCTGCCCGAATAGACCGGAAAGCGCGCCACGGTGAGAGGATTGCCAGGGACATAGGGCCCGCTCGCGGCCCATTGACGCTGATCGGTCGCGGCGAAGATCCAGCACTCGCCGTCACGAAATAGGTCGCAACCGAGCGGATCGCCACAGCATTGCCGCCGTGGCAGGCCTGTTGCCGGGTGATCGGGATAGAGTCGCGTCCGGAGGCTCGCCAGGTTCTGTCCTTCCTCGGCGTCCATATAATTGCCGTGGAGGCGCTTCAGCTTGTCGATCGAATCGACGAAGACGATGCCGCGGAAGCCCCCTTCGTCGCCATGACGTCGATGCATGTTGTGGCTGAGCGCCATGGTCGCTTGAATGGTAGTCGAAGCACCAGCCACATCTCGGTTGCGCGATTCGACTTCAGGCTGGACGAAGTAGAAATATTCGCGGCCCTTGGGATTGCGTCTGCGCTCGTTTGATCGAGGTTCGATGAGTAGCGGCGCATCCCCGCCAACAAGCTGGTGCCAGACATGGGCAGGGCGGCCAAGGGTGGCGCTCATGCCGACGGCGATAGGCGCCGAGCCATTGAGAGCGCACCGTGCGAGCAGGCGTCGTAGGCCATAGCCGATCTGAGCGCCCTGGATGTGGGTGTAGAGATGGATCTCGTCGGCAAGAATGCACCGCGGAGCGACCCCACCATCGCCGAACAATGGCCCGTAGCGGCTGTCGTTGAGCCATTGATGGAGCGACTCGGTCGTGGGCAGAAACAGGCTCGGCGGCGCAATGCGAAGGCCCCGTTTGGTCCCGATCCAGCCATTGAAATGCCAGCCGCACGCCTTACAGCCCAACCGGTCGGCACCCGCCGCGCCGTCTTCTGCGGTGAGCGTCAACGGCGAACCACAGCTCGGGTCAGGGCACATGAAGAAGGGGAATTGATATTCGCCGGTTCGGCCGGTCGGGAGCCACGCCTCTTTGTCGGCGAGTTCCCAATTTTCTGGGACGGCGCCATTTTGAAGACCAAGAGTGAGCGGCGGCGCGCCATCGATCCCGTTGAGCGCCGCGAGATAGCGCACAAGACGCTGCGCCTGATTGGCAGCGAGACGTATTCGTGGATAGACGAGAATCGCGCGCGTGCCGCCACTGCCCCGCAGAAGATCGACCGTTGCACCGGCGATAATTGGAAGGCAGGCCGCCTCGGTCTTGCCAGAACCGGTATCGGCGGCGATCACGAAGCGTTCTGCGCCCTCACCGTCCCAGGCATCGAAAATCGCTGTCAGCGCTCGCGCCTGGAAGCCCGCAAGCTTCGGCGTGGGCGAATTCCAGGCAGCGCGCAGCATGGCTGCGACCAGACCAACCGCCCGCGCAGAATCGCTGTCTGCTCCGTGAGTGGCTTCAACAGCGGCAACAGTCTGTTCGAGCGGCGCATCATACTCCGGCTTCTCGCGATTACGCAGCTCGACCTTGAGCCCCCTGACGAGGTAGGGACGATCGGCGGCATCGTTCTTGCGGAAGCGCTGCTTCGAGTAGCGGACGACGCGGGCCATCTCGGCCATCCGACTGCGGACGCGTCCCTCATCGGCGATCAACACCAACCCGTGAAGGCTGAGCCGCCTAAGCGATTCCGAAACGTCTCCAAGGGACGCGCTGAGGTCACGCGCGAGATCGATCGGCGCGTGCCACTCTTCGAATACGCCGAAATTGATCCTGCGAGCTTCCATATCCTCAAGATGGTTGAGAAGCACATAATCGGCGGTCTCAAGAACTTCGGCGAGCGACTGGTAAGCAGGATCGTCGGTTGGGTGCTCCGGCCGCACGCGCGACACATAGAGCCTGTCGTTGTGCATCTCATATTGGACCGCGGCCCCGGCTTGGAGCCTGTCGAGCTCAGGTTTAAAGAGGTCCTCCCCCCCCGCGCCCAACCAGTCGAACGCGTCGCGCACACGGGCGTAGAGCGCGCCGCGACGGCCGCTGCCCGCAAGCATGATCGCCTCTTCGACCCGATCCGTGAAGTCTTCGCCGTCGATCGCGTAGAGCAGACGCGGATTGGTGAGCCGACGGATACTCCAGAAGGGCCGATTGCCGGACACACGCTCGAGTCCGACAAGCCCATGTCGCTGGAGCAACCTAAGCGTCGGGAAGATTTCCGCGGCGTCCCTGCGCATCGAGCGCGCGAGTGCGTAATCGGCGACCGTTCCCCACTTTTTATTGCCGCCTGCTATCTTGTGGACCTCTTCGAGGATCCGAAGATGCGCCGGTGTGAGCGGGTCCAGGTCCTGCTGGCGCGGTCGCTGGGGTGCCTCTATCTTGGGAAGAGGTGCTTCATCGTCAAAAGGCAGTACGCAGATATCGACATTGATCTGGCTATGATCGGGTGCGGGCAGCTTGACGCTATCGGCATAGCGGGCCCGGAAGATGAACTCGCGTAGCGTTTCGGCCTTATCGACCAGTTCCTCATCCGAAGGTACGACCTCGAGCAGGCGTCGCGAAATGATGAGAATGAGCTTGGCCCGCGCGCGGGTCACAGTGACGTTGAGCCGTTCGGGACTGAAGATGAATTCGGCTTCGGCCAGCGCGAACTCGGGATCGGCGACCGTGTAGCTGACAACAAGTGCATCACGTTCACGGCCCTGGATGCGGTCGACAGTCTCGACGACAGCGCCAACGCCCTCCGGTCCTTGTGCCATCATGTTGCGAATCAGCGCATTTTGGGCTCGGTGAGGACTGACGATGGCAAGGCGATGCTGCCATTTCTCCGCACCGTCGGCGCCATCGGCAGTTGCGGGCTGCCGGTTGAACAGCGCGCGTCCAAGCCTTGACGCGATCATCGCCTCGAACTGATTCGATGATCCAGTCGGCGGGCCGTCGTGGATCAGCACGCAGATCGGATATTCTGGATCGAGTGCGACACGTTCCCAGTCCTCGAGGCCTTTCTCCCAATCTTCGGTAAGCGCGAGGCGATGATCGGGTACAACGCTTTGGTAGCGCTGCTCATAGAAGCGATCACGCGGGAAGCGGGTCAGCGGTTCGTTGAGCCGGAACGTCTCGTCGAACGGAAATTCGGGAACGCCTGCGGCCTGAAGGAAGGCATAAAGCGAAGATCCTAGCCGCCGTCCGTCGATATCATGGTCGTGCTCAACCCGAATCGGGGGCAACTGCTTATTGTCACCGGCGACGAGGACACGCCCATTTTCCGCCATGCCCGCGATCGCCATGAGGCCATGGCTCAACACCATCTGCGAGGCTTCATCGATGCAGGTCAAATGGAAGAACGAGCCCGTGAACCCTCCCTGAGCATCGATCAGCCGATTGAGTCCCCAGACCGTCGTGCCCATCACAGCATAGTCTTCGGTCAAGAGATCTGCGGCATCGTCCACTTCGCGATGCTCCACCCCCGCCGCTAGAGGTACGGAAGGTTCGCGCCCAACAAAGGCGATGCGGGGTGGTGCTTCCAACTGCTGGCAGCGTTTCGCAATCGCCTCAAGCAGGTTGATGATCGCATTGCGAGTGAAAGCGGAGACAAGGATGCGACACGGCAAGCCAGCACGGCGTCGGACTTCGAGATAGGCGGCCGCCATCCAGGCCAGCGCGTGGGTCTTGCCGGTACCGGGAGGTCCGAGAATCAGCCCCACGCGGGCGGTAGCAAGCCCATGCCACGCCTCGATCTGCGCTCGGCGGAGCGGTTGGCCGGCGGCTTCAGTCAGCGGCAGCGCGATTTCGGCGAAGCCCTGCTCCCAAATGTCGGCATCAACGGAATCGCCTGCGAAATCGAGCGGATCGCGCAGGAAGCGGAGGATGGCGTCGGCGGTCACGACTGGCCTCCGCCAGCTAGTTTCAGCAGATAATTCTGGACCCTCGGACCATTAATGTCCCGGTGAGTCTTGTCGATGCACCAGCCCTTGGGGCCTGTCCTGCGTCGCAGGCTCGCCATTATCGATGAGTCATATTGTTTGGCCGACATGCTGACAAACAGTGAGCCATGCTCGCCGTGGTTGAAGCGAATCTCTAGTGCTCGCCAGCCGGCCGGGTTTAGCCGAAGGTCGGGATTATCGTCCGTTAGGATCAGGCCGATGTCGTCAGGGGAGATTTCAGCATCCCGACTTTCAGGGGGAATCGAGAATCGAAGCCAGCGTCGGCCGTTGGGAAACCTGCCTTCGGTTTCGAGTGTCAGACCGGCAAGACATTCGCCGCGCTGTTGTCGGACGCGCGCTGGCTGGGCGAGACGGACAAGCGTCTCCAGGAGAGTGCTGCGCGAATCCAGCAATTCATAGGCATGTAGGAGGTCGAGATCGTCGGCGTTGAGCGGGTTGAGGGTCGACTGAAAGCGGAATGGCTGCTTGTCGAGCCGCAGGAAAGGCTGAGCAGCGGCTGCATTCTCGCGCGTCAGCCAGTCGACTATTTTGGCAATGGCGTCGAGCCGTGCTCGCACATCTTGCTCGACCTGTTCGGGTCGGATCGCGTCACGTCGGCCTTCTCGCAATGATCGGATCACCTCCATAGCCAGCAAGGAAGAAAAGTCACGGCGGAACGGTCCGGTCGGTTGATAGGCGGTATCGATCCGCCCAGCTTTGTGCAGGCTTTCGGTAACTTGTCGTAGATCGTAGGAGACCTTAGACGGCAGGGCGTAAAGTTGCTCTATCACCGATCGAAGCGCAGTAGCTGGTAGGTGATGCGCACCCTTGAACTCAGGCTCCGGTACGACGTCGTCAGGTGGAAACAGACGAACCGCGTGTAGCAGGCCCGCTCGGATCAACGGGTCATTCAAATGTCGGCCAATCGCAGACTGAATCGCCTTGGCCTCGGCTGGCTCGTAGATGAAGATGTGCGCCTGGAGCTGATCGTTGGGATCAGCCGCAGCGTTGTGCGCATCGACGTCGGAGAGATCTTTGATTAGGCCACCAAAGACATCAACTAGTGCTTGGCGCTCGGCCTCGCCACTGCTCTGATCAATTATCCGCACGATCGACCGGGGTTCACCCCCACGTCGTGCGTATGCCAGCGTGACGAGGTTATCCTCGACCGCGTCATGGTCAGCGAGCAGAAAAAAGGCGCGGTCGATCCGCGGTGGCATTAGATAACTCATAACGTCGGGCAGTTGGCGGACTTCACCGGCGAGGATCGCACCTGCGCGTGCGACGATCGTATCGCTGCGGCGCTGCAGCGACCAACTCGTTGGACCGTTGGCTCCGATCCCGCCAGCTGCGGCCAGTTGCCCGACGGTTCGTAGGCCACGCGCGCGCAGCGCTAACTTCCCTTCATGCGAGACGCCCGGGACTGCGGAAACATCGTCGTCAGCCGGATTGGCCCGCTCAATCGACTTGCGGCAATGGCCCAGATAGTCGCACTGTTCGCATTTGAAATAGATGTGGAAGAAGGTCTCGTCAAAGCCGGTGCTGACTTTTTTCGCGGCAATTCGCGGCACATCGCGGCGGAGAAATTCGTCGACGAGTCGGAGGTAAGGTTTCAGCGCAAACAGGGCCGGTTCAGTCAGACCCTCGATGATTCGCGTGCCATCGCGGATATGCCACACCGCTCCAATCGGATCGACCTTTGCGTCAATACCGAGATCGGCGAGCATACCTTGGAGCAGCTTCGCATAGAAGGCCACCTGCGTCTTGTGAAACGGCGTGGAATTCCTGGTCGCCTTGATATCGACGATGCGGAAGACGGTGCCGTCGGGCCGAGCATCGCGAAAAACCAGGTCAGTATAGGAGCGGTTAATCAAGATGTTGTCGGGCAGGCCGAGCGCGGCACGAAACGACGGTCCCTGTTCGAGCCCCAACTGGGTTGCTACTTTCTGTGGGGTCCTTCCCTGCAAAAACGCAATGGTCTCGGCTTGGCCGAGCCTGTCCTGTTCGGGAGCTGGCGCCAGCAGTGACTGCTCGGCGCGAACGCGCATGAGCACGCTCTCTTCGAACTTGTCTCCCTGGATAGCCCAGGCGGCACCGCTTTCCTCCTTAACGATAGTAGCGCTATCGCGCTCAACACGCGTCATCATGTCATAACGTGTCTTGCGCTCGCAGCGATATTGGAACCAAGACTTAACCGTAGTTGCGCTGAGACCTGCCATTGTGATGATCCATACTTCTTCGAATCGCACGCACGAAGCTCACAAGACACTTTTCCCATCGCAATGCCAATTGTCTCGAGTCTACGTCGCTGTTGTCGATCTACCATCGCTCGCGGTGCGAGGCTGTTTCCTCAACGCAGCCCGACTTTGGTCTTTGGCGGAATGGATCTATGTAGGTCGGAGGTGTTAGCCACATCAGAGTGAGAGGTGGTCGTCCAGAGTGAAATGGCGGCCAACAGCTGCAGCAAGAGTCTCGGGATTTCGTGCCCGTAAATTTGGGGGAAGGATTCATGGCGACATTTAAGATTGCCGAGCTGGCGAGGCAGACTGCTTTCTTCGCCACCTTGCCGGTGGGGCAAATAGGGTTCAACGGTTCATCGTATCGCCTTCAGAAGGCATATCTTGGCGCGAACTTGTCGCCGGCAGCTCAAGACGCGCTTGGTTATTTCGCCGACAAGAACATCAGCTGGCACCAGCATTCTAACCATGCGCTATCCTCGCAAATCTGCTGCGTGAATTTTCTTTTCCCGCTGGCGACACGTCCGGACATATTGGCGCGCTTCGTCCAGCAGGCGATTGGCGGCGGCCTTCCAAGCATGCTGCAGGTCTCAAAGGACAGAAACTCAACTCCTCTGTTCGTCGACTTCGAATGGCTTGGCGCGCAGAACTATCTGAACGAATGGCCGAAACGAGGTTTGCCGACGCGCGGCGCAAATGTCACCAGCGTCGACGCATTGGTTCGCTTCGAGAGGGACGGACGCGAGGAGGCGTTGTTGATCGAGTGGAAGTACACCGAAGACGACGCGGGCGCGATCAGCAATAGGCTGCCTAAGTCGCCGTTGGAAGGCAGAGCTTACGGGAACGCGACTCGTCAAGAACGATATAAGGCGCTCGCCTTTGAACCTATCGGACCGCTCCGAGCCAACAGGGGTCTGGCGCTCGAGGATTTCTTCTTTCATCCCTTTTACCAACTTCTGCGCCAGCAGATGTTTGCCCGGCGCATGGAGCAGGATTCACTCGATCCAGCCGAGCGCGTTCGTCTGCTTCACATTGCGCCAGCTGGCAACAGGAATGTTCGCCGCGTCAAGGCTCCGGCCCTGTTAGCAATCGCAAACGAGCTAGGCACCGATGACGCCTTCATCGTCTTTCGCGCGGTACTCGCGAATCCTGACGACTTCATCAGCCGCTCGACTGAATCGCTGTTTCTGCCGCTTCTAGCCGACGCTCCCGCAGATGATGCCTGGGCTAACTACCTTCGCAGCCGCTACACCTTCCTGATTGATACAGCAGAAACGAGGGCTGTGGTCTAGGGAGTATGATCGGGCCCGAGAAGAGCTGCGTTTCCAGGACTGCAACCCTTCCCGCTCATCAGATCAGCGCTGAGACGAAAGTGGCCGATCCGACCTCATACAGATTGTATTGCGGGAATGGCTGGAGACGAACGCCTATCCCGGTCCGTACCATTGAGGAGGAGATCGAAAACGACGGGAGCGCATAGGTGCGATGACGCCGTCCTACATTGGGTTTTCCAAACGACGCGCCGCCGCCTCGTTGATCTCCGCGCCGGCGACCATCGGGTCTCTAAGAAAGACGGCGTATAAACCGCAGTCCTGCGCGCGTCCGCAACAGCGACCGTTGTCGCGCGCAGGACGGAGGAAATTCGCCCCCGCCGCGGGCGGTGAACGGGACAGCCGTAGGAGCGTCAGCATAGCGCCGGCCGCAGGACGGGACGCGGGACCGACTGTCCCCGTCCGCGGCGGTCCGCATGTTTTTGCGTCAAGATGGAAGCCGACCGCCTAGATCGCGCGCAGTTCCGGGTCTCGACAGTCCGGCCGCTGATCGGCGACGATGCGATAGGGGAGGGCCAACGCCAGCGCCGAGTTGGCCTGGAAGAAATCGATCGGATCTTGCATCCCTTCAACTCCCTCAATTGCGTGGCAGCTTGTGAATTTCCAGCCTGACAGGCCCGCCTCTGTCACAGCTCGTGCAGAAAAGCGCTCGCTCGACCGAACTGAACAGAGCGTCTTTTCCATAGCGCTTGATGAGCCCGGCAGGCTTACCGTTGCATGGTGCGAACAGGATCTGCACCAGGCTCGCAACACATGCCACTCGCGAAGATCTCCGAGCGCCACGTCGAGGCCGGCGTGAACGCTGCCGTCGATGATGGTCTGCAGTGGGATCTTCAATTCGCCTGGTGTCAGGATTTTCTCCATCACATGTCGACTGTTGTAGTGGATCAGCATCATGCCTGGACGGCGTCGGATGGCGGCCTGCCAAGCCGCCTGACTCACCGTTGAATCGGGGGAACGCGAAATGGTTTCGGATAAGGCCTGCTCTTCGCGATCCCAAACCTCTATCCGAAAATTGTCTTCCGCTGTTTTTGCCATAGCTTCGCCGGCCAGCGCGATTGACGCCGAGCCATGGTCCTTCGCTGCTCCAGATCACGCTGAAATAAGGAACATATTCCTCTCCCGTCAAGGGCGCGCTTGACTCTTTGTTCTCATTTTGTTCACATTGGCAGAGATAGGCCATAGGAGGCGAACCATGGAACTTCGCTTAAACATTGAAGGTGCGGCGTCCGAAGAACTGGCACGCGGTATCGCTGCGGCCGAAGCTGTCTTCGCGCGGGCCGGCATTACGGCTTCGCAAGGCGCGGAAGGGCTGTTCGCGTTGGAAGGGTGGGATATCAAAGGCTTTCCGGAAGACGACCAGCCAACCGAGGACGAGGACCAAGCTGCGGCAATCTGGATGGAAGCCGACGAGGCGGCGACGACAGCATGTTGTGCGGGTTGGCCGGAGGACAAGTCCCGCACCATCAGGTCATGGAACTGATCAATGTTCCCCGCACGAAGTTGCAAGCCGAGGCAATTCCGGACACGTGGCCGGCGCGGAGGCAGCTCTAGCCTCAAACTCCATAGGGTCAAAGGGAACCATGGAGGCGAAATTTGAGACGGGTCGACAAGAAGTTCGCTGAGGAAGTTGAGCGTCAAGTGCAGGCCCTCAATATAAGCCGTTCCGGCATTGCAGCGCTTCCCAATGACATCCTAGTGACGGCCTTGGCGCGGTACCGGGACGGTAGGCTCAGGGCGACTGAGCACAGATTTGCTGTGCGCGATGTGGAGGCGCACCTCCGCCGTACCATGGTCGACTTCGAGATCAGCGTTTCGGAGGTCAGAAGCCTCAGCAAGGCCCGAAACGCTAGCGGATTGACAATTTACAGCGCCAAGACTGCGCCGATGGAAGACGGTGTTTTCGTAGGAGCATACTTTCACACCTTCCTCTTCCGTCACGACGAACTCTGGTTCGTCTCCAGTGTCGAACCCGCCGCGACTACAACGCATCTTCACGAGCGGATACTTAAGCGGTCTCGCGAAGCCTATCCCAACTTCACCGCGGCTCAAAAACGGCTGTCTGCCTTTTGGTCCTTGCTGGTTGAGGCTGGTCAGCACCTTAGGATGACCAGAGGGACCGCACAGGCTATTCGCTACTTTGCCCATCCGTGGGCCGATGGTCTGCTCCTAGTCGAAATGCAGAAGGTGGAGGGCGTGGCCGCCGCTGGTGCGCCCTCCATCGTTCGATTCCGCTCGAACGTCGGACGGGAGCAGCCGCTTAATGATGCCTATAGGGCTCGAGCGCCGGCAGGTGCTCGTCACTGCTGCGTCGAGCCTCATTCAAGAGGAAGCAAAGCGGGTACTGTTGCAGCGTGACCTTACGAGGCTTATCGCCCTACGTTACGCGCGCAACCCGGACACCTTTCAGATGAGTCCCGATGCCAGACAAGCTCTCCTCATGCTGAGTGCGCTATAAGCGATATCACGGGATTGCATGCCAAGTCCGGCACCGGAAGTGCGTGAGTACCACCGCTCGCTTTCCAATCGCACAGCGCGTTGTGCGCGTCGCAGGAATTTATCGTGGACGGCGGTTGGATCTAGGATCCGTGCAACGAACTCGCCCCAAAGGCGATGGTCGGAAACGCACTTTTTGTTTTTGAGGGGGTCGGTGTCGCAAGAAACGACAAAACAATAATCGAGTTATCTGACGGTATTATCTAAGTATCGATAAGAGGTCATTATCGATAGTGTCTTTTGTCCGGCAGAAAATCCCCGGAAAGTCTAAGTAAAGGCCAACTAGCTTGACCAACGCGAATCGGCTACCGTGAAATCAATGGCTTACGCGCTCGACACTCTGCCTCTGGAAGCCCTGATCGGACCGCTCGCGAAGGCGACCGCGGTTTTGGCGCGCCTCGACGAGCGACTGGCCCGCTCGCCCGTGCGCGACGGTTTTGTCGAGCGCCAACACTCGCCGCCGCGGCCGCCGCGCTCTGGCTCGAAGGCGAGCTCGTCCACCTCGAGGATCTCGTCCTGCACGATGCCCACATGGACATCCGCACGCCGACTCACGAGCTCACCCGCGCGCATGCCGTGCTCCGCGCTCGCCGCCATATTTTTGGCCACGCACCCGACTGGCCGCTCGGCCGGGAGGGGCTGAGGCAGCTTACGGGACGCGGCGGCGCCATGCCGGCGGCGGCAGGACAAAAAAGCCGGAAGGGCAGGGGGTATTGGCTTCTGAGGTGGAAACTGATGGGGCGATTGAGGCGCAGGAGCTGGATCCACTGGCCCAAGAATTCGCCGAGATCGACGCCGTGCTGGCGCGGTGATCGAAGATTTTGAGCGGCGCCGAGGTGCCTGCTCGAAAACAGAAAACGTCGCTGCGTGACCGGCCGGACCTGGTCTACGATCTCGACTGGAATGAAGAAGAACGGCTGGCCGAATGGCAGGCTGTCCTCGCGGAAACGCGGGAGCTGCCGGTCGTCCTGCGCGCGGCGATGCTGCTCGATGCCTGGACCGAGATCGAAGTGCTGCAGCACCCCGCCTGGCTCGGGCCGCTGTTTTGCGCCGCGCTGCTGCGGCAAGAAGGCATAGCCGCCCACCATCTCGCCTGCCTGCACCTCAGCGCCAAAACCATTCCGCGCGAGCGGCGACGGGCGCGCCATCGCGGCGACCGATTGTTGGCGTTTGTCGACGCCATCCAGGAAGCAGCACTGGCGGGCCTGAAGGAGCACGATCGGCTGATGCTGGCCAAAAGCCAGATGGAGCGGCGGCTCAAGCAACGTCGCGCCAGCTCAAGGCTGCCCGATTTGGTCGAGCTGGTGCTGACCCGCCCGATCGTCTCCACCGGCATGATCCAGGACCGGCTAAAGGTGACAAAACAGGGGGCGCTCAACCTCGTCGGCGAGCTCAGCCTGCGCGAAATGACGGGCAGGGGGCGGTTTCGTGCGTGGGGGCTGATTTGAGACCGAGGTTCTGATCGACATACGGGTGAAACCCACAACTGTTGATTTCCACTGAGAACTGACCCGTTGGAATGGGATATTTCCATCGAGAATTGACCCGTGTTTGAACCTTGCCCTGCGTATTTTCAGCGGGGGCTATGGAGTGATCGACATGGCGTTACTGAGCGTGATCCGACGCTGGCATTTTCGAGACCATCTATCGATCCGGGAGATTTGCCGCAGGACAGGCCTGTCCCGGAACACCATCCGCAAGTACCTTCGTTCCGATGGCGTGAAGCCGAAGTTCAAGGTGCCGGATCGACCGAGCAAGCTGGATCCGTTTGCCGACCGGTTGGCTGCCTGGCTGAAGACGGAGGCCAACAAGGCGTGCAAGCAGAAGCGGACGTTGAGGCAATTGCATGCCGAGCTGATGAGCCTTGGCTATGACGGCTCCTACAATCGGGTCGCGGCCTTTGCCCGGGAGTGGAAGGTGAACCGGCAGCGTGACCTGCAGACATCAGGTCGCGGAACATTCGTGCCGCTGGCGTTCGAACCCGGCGAGGCATTCCAGTTCGACTGGTCCGAGGATTTGGCAATCATCGGCAATGAGCGCACCAAGCTGCAGGTCGCCCATACGAAGCTGAGCTACAGCCAGGCCTTCATCGTGCGGGCCTATCTTCTGCAGACGCATGAGATGCTGTTCGACGCCCACAATCACGCCTTCCGTGTGTTCGGAGGCGTCCCCCGGCGCGGTATCTACGACAACATGAGGACTGCGATTGACAAGGTCGGCCGCGGCAAGGATCGCGACGTCAATGTCCGCTTCCTGGCCATGGCGAGCCACTATCTCTTCGAGCCGGAGTTCTGCAATCCAGCTTCGGGCTGGGAGAAGGGTCAGGTCGAGAAGAACGTCCAGGATGCCCGTCATCGACTGTGGCAGCCTATCCCGCGCTTCCCAACGCTGAATGCGTGAATGATTGGCTGGAACACCGCTGCAAGGAGCTCTGGGCAGGCCCAGACCTCGCATGGCCGGATGCGCTATAGCGCAGTCACGGGCAAATTGTCATGCTGATTGTCGCTGGCAAGGCTTTCGTCGTTTTCTGATTGTCGCTCCGCGACAAGTTCGTGCGTGTGTTTGATTGTCGCGTAGGAGGCGGGCCTGCCGCGCTGGCGTTTGGCTTCCATGGCGGATCTGCGCCGGTAGCTTTCGATATTCATCTCGAAGATCGTTGCGTGATGATCAAGTCGGTCCACCGCGGCGAGGGTCATTGCGGGGTCCGGAAAGACCCTGTTCCATTCTCCGAAGGGCTGATTGGCGGTGATCATGATGGAGTGCCGCTCATATCTTGCGCAGATGAGTTCGAAGAGCACGCTCGTTTCGGCCTGGTCCTTAGTGACGTAAGCCAGATCGTCGAGGATGAGCAGATCGAACTTGTCGAGCTTTGCGATGGCGGATTCGAGCTGGAGCTCCCGCCGCGCGACCTGAAGCTTCTGGACGAGATCGGTCGTGCGGGTGAACAGCACGCGCCAGCCGTTCTCGATCAGGGCGAGGCCGATGGCCGCGGCGAGATGGCTCTTTCCGCCGCCGGGCGGGCCAAACAACAGGATGTTGGCGCCCTTTGCGAGCCAGCTGTCGCCGGCGGCGATCGCCATCACCTGGCCCTTGGAGACCATTGGCACGGCGTCGAAGGCGAAGCTGTCGAGGGTCTTCCGGGGCGGCAGTGCAGCCTCGGACTCGCGACGGTGACTTCCTGGCCGACCGCGATGCAGCGAGAAATAACCGCCACGCTGTAGTTGAATATCTTGGCAAGCACAAATAGTATCGTGGGTACGACACATCCGACGAGGCTCAGTTGTCGATGCTGCAGCTTACCCACCTACAAGAGGCAGAACTGCGAGCGGCCCTGATAGCGGCGTTTCCGGGTTTTAACGGGGTTCAGCAACTGGCGGCCGCGCTGTTCACAGTAGATATCGACGTCGCTTACGTCGGAGCGATCCATGCAGGTGGAGAAACTGCGATCCACAATGTCATCATCCAGGAAAATGCCCGCGGCAAGATCGTGGACGTCATCGGGGCGGCGCGCCGGGCAAACCCCGGCAACGCGAAGCTCGCAGAACTGGAGATGACATGGTTGAAGACATCGTCAGCCGAGTCGAAGAGCCGTCTGGAGGCAATGATCCTTGACGAACTCGATTACACGCCAGCCGATGAATGGGGAGTGCGGCTGACCAACTCCTATCGTTGGGTCTGCCGCGTCGAGCGCGAAGCGGACCAGGCAAGCCTTGGAACCGGCTTTCTGGTGGCCGACGACCTTGTACTTACCAACTACCACGTTCTGCACGGAGTCAAAGCGCCCGGAACGCCCGAACCGGCAAAGGTCCAGATGCGCTTCGACGCCATCGGCGCTCAACCCGGACGCGTTGCGACGACGGCGGCAGGGGACTGGCTGGTCGCAAAGAGCCAACCCGGCGGGAGCGAATGGGGTGGGGCTGCCGGAGAACCCACTCTTGCGCAGCTCGATTTTGCGCTTGTGCGTCTGGCGGAACCCGTCGGCAAGGACACGAGTGGCGGTCCGGAGCGCGGTCATGTACGCATAAAAGACATCGCCGCGGGCCAGGCCCTCCATCCGATCGTCGTCCTGCAGCACCCGCTTGGTGCGAGCTTGCAAATATGCCTCGGTGCATTCGACAAGCCGAACCCGAGCGGCACGCGGCTGCGCCACACGGCGACTACGCAAAGAGGATCGTCCGGCTCACCTTGTCTTTCGATGGACCTGAAAGTCGTCGGGTTGCACAACGGCGGATTGGGCGGTCGCAATACCGCTATCCCGCTTCAGCTTATTGCATCCACTCTCAACAAAGATGGAGCAGTCCTGCCGGTGCATTAGCCATGAAAACCTTTACTCTTTCACAGATTACAGGACTCACTACCGCAATTGTTGGCGGCTATCCACAACTGGCCGGACAGAATCAGATAAAGATGATGCTATCCCTTCTCTCAGTAGAATTTGATCGATACGTTACGTCTGGCGCAAACTTCGAGGTTACCCTTAACGATGTTCTTAGCGACCTCAACCAATCGGCGGCACTGGATCTTTTCTTGGATGCGCTGAAAGCCGACGCGCGTCCGCTGGTAGTAGCAGCCATCGATCTGATGCTTGCTGCCCCGGTTGCGCCGCAACCGGCAGGCTTCGAGGAACTCTCGAAGGCGCGCCTGATTATCGACGGACATCCGTTTGTCGATCGCGATATTCTCTCCACCACAATCTTACCCAGTCTGCTCAACCCTAACCACCCGCTGCGGGCCGTCGTGATGACCGGCCCGACAGACAGCGGGAAGACTTTCTCCCTGCCGCTTGTTCGCCGCCTTTGCCGCGAGGCCCCGCCGCCCCGGTTCAGGCCGATCGCGGTCGATCTCATGGCATCGGCGCTGACGCGAGACGGCGTCGCAGTCGCCCGCACTGTCGTCAACTCGCTCAAGATCGCTAACTTCAATGTGCCGCCGTTGGATACGAGCGAGCCTCGAATTGGGCGTCGTATCGTTGACGAATTGGCTATTGCGCGCGAATTGTCGGACGTTCCGGTCGTGCCGACCGTGCTCATTTTCGACCATCTGGACAAGGATGTCTCGCCAAGCATCATTGATTTTGTCGAGGAGCTGGCGCTTGCCGCCGCGGACGGACGGCTGCAGGATTTGCGCGTCATACTGATTGGATTTCCGCGCGCGCCGTCGACGACATTTGGGCCGGGAAAGTTGGAGTCGGACGATGTGGTTCAGCCGAACCCTACTCTGCTGTTCGATTACATTGACCGTGCTCTGGCAGTCCTCAATCGGGATTTGGACGATCAGGCCTTGACCAACCTGGTGAATGACGTGTTCGCCGGGCAGCAGCCGCCATACCCACGCCCATTCATGATCGGCTTGCCGCAGAAAATCCGCGACAAGCTTGATGACATCATGAAGGCGCCCACTGTATGAGCATGGAAATCCGCCAGCGGCAGCACCGGTCGCCTGAGAAGCGAGCCGAAATTATTGATGCAGACTGGCTGCTGAGGGCCAGCACAGCCGACAAAGCAGAGGTGTCCGAGAAGTCTGAGCGGCAGGACCTACTGGAGCGGCGCGCCGCTCTGCTTTCCTGGTTCGATCCGCGCGACATTCTCAAGCCGGGCGAAGTGGCTACTGTAGAGGACGGGGATCTCGCCGCTGTCTTGGCTGCCAGCGAGATCGTTCCCACCAAGGAGGGCCCTCGCCGCCGCCTGCAGAATGATGCACGGCGCGCCGCGCTCAAAAGGATGGGCACGCGCGCTGCCATGAATGAGATACTCGAGGACATCCCGTTTTCCACCGCCGACCCGATCCAAAGAATGTTGGTGAGCGTGGTGAGGAACGAAAGCATTCTCGTCGAGAAGCTCGATCGCGATGAGCTTGCTTCGCTTCTCGTCGTCATCGACTGGATGCAAGGAATCGTCGATGACTTGCCGGCACCGGCGCCGGTTCGGGCCAGGCTGGCGCGGGAGGATCTGGTTGCTCCGCTGCGGCATCTGGCGAAGAATTTCGTCGGCCGGGAAGCGGAGCTTGATCGGCTGAGGGGTTACCTCGGCGACGTAGTTCAGGGCAGCGCGATCGGCAGAGGCAGGAAGGCGATTTCCGATTTTGCGGCCAGTATCGTTCCGAATTTCGGCGGCAACTCAGAACCTGACCCACCGCTTTTTATTCACGGTATCGGCGGAGTGGGAAAGTCGACGTTGGTCGCGCGATTCGGCCTGGAACTCGCCGACCTTGACATACCGTTCGTGTTTCTCGACCTTGATCGGCCGCACCTCGACCCCAGGAAGCCCACCACGCTCCTGGCGGAGGCGGCGCGGCAGCTGCGGGTGCAGCTGCCGTCAAGATCGGCGGCCGCGCAGAAACTGGCCGATGATCTGGATGCCGTCAGTCGCAACATCGGTCCGGCAGAGGAGGCGCAGTCTGTTCATGTGGCGGCGCCGCGCGATGTAATCGAGCGGTTTTGCGACTTTGTCCGCGACAATGCCGCGCGAAACCTCCCCTTCATCGTCGACACCTTTGAAATCGCCCAGTCGCTGGGCGACGCTACAATCTATCTTATGCGAGAGACGCTCTCTCAATTGCAGCGAGGCATCCCGCAGCTCCGCCCAATCCTTTCCGGTCGAGCCTTGCCCGATCCTGATCAGTTTCCGACCGATCCGATTGCGCTCACGGAGTTCGACTTGGCGTCCGGAGAACGCTTCCTCGCGGCCATGCTCGTCGACAAACCCGAGCTGGCCAGAGACCAGGCGGCAATCTCATTGGCTGTGCGGTCGGTCGAGCGCACCCCGCTGGCCCTTGCTCTGACGGCGCAACTTCTGGCCGAACACGGCATCGACGCGGTGCGCTCCCCGCGCATCTTCGGCATTGCGCTTTACACCAAAGACGCAGCGTTTCTGTACAATCGAATCCTGGACCACATCCCTCCCGGGCCGCGTCGGAAGCTTGCCAAGCCCGGACTGGTTCTTCGTCGATTGTCTCCCTCTATCATCAAGGACGTGTTGTCCGAGATCTGCGATCTGAAAGTCACGAGCGATGAGCAAGCCCAAGGGCTGTTTGGCGAATTCGCCAGGCAAGTATCTCTCGTCCAGCGTGAACCGGGCGGACTACTCCGTCACCGACCTGACGTTCGCCGGTTGATGCTTCCTGCCCTCGAGCGCGAGGTCGGCCGCACCGTGGTGCGCGCCATCGATCAAGAAGCCGTCAATTTTCACTCCCAATTCGATGATGCCATATCCCGGGCGGAGGAACTCTACCATCGTCTGCGGCTGAGCGACATCGAAGGCTTCGAAAAGCGCTGGCGCGACGATGTCGCTGACCGACTGCGCGAGGCGATGGAAGATTTCGAGCCGCGACGCGGCTGGGCGGGAGCCCCGGAAGCGAGAGTTGCGCTCAGCCTCAAACTTGGCCTGACGCCTGACAAGGCGGCTTTGGAAGTTGCCAACCTCGCCCAGTGGGAGCGCGCTACGGCGACACGGGTCTCGATACTGCTGCAGCAGGGCGAGTTTGGGACGGCCCTGAAATTTCTGCGGGAACGAGAAACGCGCACCACCGCAAGTCCCCTCTTTCGACAAGAAGCGGAGGCGCTGATGGGGGTTGCAGCTTTTCCGGAAGCGTCGGCGGTCGCGGAAAGAGGCGTAGAATCGGCCCGCGAGGTCGGCGACACCGAAACGATATTCGAGAACGCCCACCTGGCCGCTCGTGCATGCGAAGCGATGGGTGACACAGAGAGCGCCACGAATTGGCTCAACGTAGCGACAGAAGCGGCCACTCGGCTTGGTCAGGCAGAAAGGCTTTTTCGCATCGCCGCAGTCCGGTCGAGATTGCAAGGTGGGGTCGCCGCCACTCTCCAGTACACTGGGCCGTCGCTGGTGGCGGTGACACAGGGACTGTTGAGGTGGGGGGCTCTCGACAACCTTACGACCGCTCCGACCCTGCGCGCGCTCGCCGCCGCAAGCGGAGACGAGAGTATCAAGCGGGCCGTTCTGCGGCGGCTGGGCGTCGAACGCCTGTCTCCGGTCCTAAGCGACGACCTGGCCGAACTGATCGCGAGGATTGCAGGGGGCGACAGCATATCCGCACAATCCGTGCGCGCCATATTTGCGGGCGCCAACGAATCCATCCCGGCGCCGGACGCACCGTCCTCGTCCTGGAAGACATGGCTGGCGAGCACCTCGAATAGTCAGCTCGGCAATGCCTTGGCGGAACTGTCACGCAACGACACCGAATATGGCATAGCGGGCGAAGTGACACCCTGGATAGACCGCTACTTCAAGGACGTAGCTGCGGCGCCCGAGTCGCAGGAAACGCCGGCAACAAAGGCCGGCGCTCGATAGGCTTCGGACACTTCGATCCGTTGTCAAACGCCGGGAGGCTTGGCTTCGACGCCCGCCGATTGCGGGCGCACGGCCTCCTCGATGCAGCCGTCCCGCAGGAGACAGCGCCGTAGATTGCCGCTCCTTCCAAAATTGCGTCAGTTGTGATCGAATGCAACTACAGAGCGCTAATGCTGCACCGAACAGGGCAATGAGCAAGAGAGGTACGCTCCGATGAACCCTACCCGTTCAGAAGGCTCCTCGCACGCCGATCGGCTCTCCTCCCCGGCGGCCAACATCAAGGACCACTACGACGCGGTGGTGGTCGGCTCGGGATACGGCGGCGGCGTAGCAGCCTCGCGCCTTGCCCGGGCGGGCCGAAAGGTCTGCGTGCTGGAGCGCGGGCGGGAGATTCGTCCTGGCGAGTATCCGTCGACCATGCTGGCGGCGACGCGCGAGTTGCAGCTCGATACGCCGCTTGGGCATGCCGGGCCCCGCACCGGCTTGTTCGATGTCCGCCAGAACGACGACATCAACGTCGTGCTTGGCTGCGGTCTTGGCGGCACATCTCTCATCAATGCCTCGGTCTCGCTGAAGCCGGATCCGCGCATCTTCGACGATCCCCGCTGGCCGAAGACGGTGCGCGACGACGTAGCCGGCCCGCTGGAACAAGGGTTCCTTCGGGCTAACGAGATGCTGAAGCCTGCGCCCTATCCGCAGAATTTCCCCGCGCTGCCGAAGCTGCAGGCGCTCGAGGCCATGGCCGCCGCCCTTGTCCGCGACGGGACCGCGCCGCCAGGCGTCTTCAGCCGGCCGCCGATCAACGTCACCTTCAAATCCGGCGTGAACCATGTCGGCGTCTGGCAGAATGCCAGCAACGGCAATGGCGACGACGTGACCGGCAGCAACGATGGCGCAAAAAACTCCACGCTGATGAATTATCTCCCGGACGCCCGCAATCATGGCGCCGAAATCTACACCGAGCTGTGCGTCCGGCGGATCGAGCAGAGCGGCGACGGAAAGTGGCGTGTCCACTATCAGCTTCTCGGCCTTGGCCGCGAAGCGTTCGACGCGCCGACCCTGAGCGTTACCGCCGATCTCGTCGTTCTTGCCGCCGGCGCGCTCGGCAGCCCCGAGATCCTGCTGCGCTCAAAGGCTGCAGGCCTCCCCCTGTCGGATCAGGTCGGCGCGGGGTTCACCGGCAACGGCGACGCGCTGGCCTTCGCTTACAATTGCGACCGCGAGATCCGCGCCATCGGACATGGCGCGCATGACCCTCAGGACATTGGATTTGTCGGACCCTGCATCACCGGCCTGATCGACTTGCGCGGGACGGACGTCCTGCAGGACGGCATGGTGATCGAGGAAGGCGTCCTGCCCGGCGCGCTCGCCGCGATGCTGCCGGGGAGCTTCGCCGCCGGCAGCAAGCACATCGGCCGCGATACCGATGAGGGCGACACTGTAGCGGAACGAGCCCGCGAGTTCGAAAGCCTTGTGCGCGGCGCCTACGCGGGGGCCCTCAACAACACGCTCACCTTTCTCGTGATGGCTCACGACGATGCCAACGGCCGGCTGCGGCTCGTCGACGACCGCATTCGCGTCGAATGGCCGGGCGTGGGCAAGCAGGAGGTTTTCAGAAAAATCGAAAAACGTCTCGAAGAGGGAACCCGGGCGCTCGGCGGCACCTACATCAACAACCCGATCTGGAACGATCTCTTCGACCAGCGGCTGGTGACCGTGCATCCGCTCGGAGGCTGCCGCATGGCGGAGAGCGCCGAGGGCGGAGCGGTCGACGGCGACGGTCGGGTCTTTGCCGGGGCGCAGGGCACGGCGGTTCACGCAGGCCTATACGTGCTCGACGGCTCGATCATCCCCTTAAGCCTGGGCGTCAATCCGCTCTACACGATTACCGCGCTGAGCGAACGCAATCTCGCGAAGATCGCCGCCGACCGAGGCTGGCAGATCGACTACACGCTGCCGTCCAGGCCGCCGGCGGCGCAAGACGCAAAGATCGGCATCAGCTTTACCGAGACGATGCAGGGTTTTTGGTCGAACGCAGTGCAGGACGAGGATTATGATCGCGCTTTCAGGGAGGGAAGGCGGTCGAACTCGCCCTTCGCCTTCACGCTGACCGTCGTCGCCGACGACCTCGACGCCCTGATCGAGGACGACGCGCACGCCGCACGCATGGTCGGAACCGTGACCGCTCCTGCGCTTAGCGCCGAGTTCCTAACCGCGACGGAAGGAACCTTCAACCTCTTCATCAAGGACGCAGAAGACGCGGCGGCGAAGCGCATGTCGTACCGCATGCGCCTGCGGGCATCGGACGGAAAAGTCTATTTCTTCGAAGGCTTCAAGCGCATCCGTGACGAATTCGGCCCCGATGTCTGGGACGACACCACGACGCTTTACATCACTCTGCGCGAGGGCGGCGACGCCGGGGCTCCGATCGTCGGCCGCGGTATTCTAAAAATCAGGCCAACCGATTTCGCCAGGCAGATGACCACCGTCGAAATCAGCAACGCAAAGACTCTTGGAGAGAAAGCGGAAGCCCAGGCGCGCTTCGGCCGCTTCTTCGCCGGCGTGATTTTTGAGGTGTACGGCAGCTCGCCGTTCTAAGCGCGGAAGGTCAGCGCCAGACTTTCCACCACGGTTTTCGCACCGCACGGTCGTAGATCTCGCCAAGAAAGAAGTGACCGAACTTCGCCGTTACCGCGAGGCCATCTGCGAGCGAAGGCGCGCCCGGAGAACGGATGCTCAGCACCAGCTTCGCCAGGTCGCCCGGCGCAAGCTTCAGCACACCCGCGCCGATGACGGGTCCCAAGGCGTCGCGTCCTTTGTGCAGGTGCACGTGGAGGGTGCTCATATCCGCCCCAAGGTCGGAGCCCCCGCCAACCCGCACCTCCTTCCGTCCGACGAGGTGCAGGTCTTCGCCCTCATGCTCGAAGCTGAGCGCGTAGACGATCGACTTGATGGCCGGATCGCCGCCCGCCGAGAGAATCTTGAACCTGCCGTGCTTGGCAGGGACATTCTCTCCGAAGACGGGGTGATCGATCCGGCCGGTGAGACGGCCAGAATAGGACGGGTCGGCAATGAAGCGATCGACGTCGTCAATGTGGATGCTTGCGTGCAGCGCGAGCTCGGCGCCCTCGCTCTTGCCCCTGCTCTCCCCGGCGCGGGCATCGGTCTCTCCACGCGAAAATGGGCCGCTCAGGCTCTCGCGGAACGCGACATCGCGGGTCGGGCTCGACATCTGCGTGACCGAAGGGTCGAGAGGCGAGCCGGATTCCGTGAAGCCGGCGAGATACTCGGCCGCATCCGCATAGCCGAGGTCGATGAGCGAGGCGCTGTCCGTCCGCCCGAAGTAGAGGTCGGTGTCGTATGGCAGCGCATATCGCGGCCGGATGACGTGCAGTCGCACGGGCGTCTCGCGTCCAAACGGGCGGTCGCCGGCGGCGATCCGCTCGTTCAAGTCTCTGATCCTTTCCAGCGCTATGTTCAGCGCCCCATTAGCGCCCATCTCCAGCATCTGCATGTAGATGTTGAACATCCCACCCTTGTACTGCGGCGTATTGTTCAGCGCCCACAGCAGCCACAACTCATCCGCACCCCTTCGGATAGGCTCAATGAGATTTGCGTCCTGGACGAAACCGGTATCGAGAAGAATCTCACCGTCGGTGCGGAGCGGCGGGTAGACGCCGGGTAGCGAAAGACCGGCGATCAGAAGATCGGTGGTAATGCTCTGGTGATCGACGACGCGAACCGACTTTGCTTTGTAGTCGAGGACGTTGAACGTAGCGTCGACGCCCTGCGCCGAGCGCAGTCGTTCGATGTCGATGCCGAGATGCGGCAGGATGACAGCGCGGAAATTGTCTGCATCGACAAGCGCCTCGAGATTGGGCAGCCGGAGATACTGCTCCACGGCGAGCGGCGACAAAGTTGCCGCAATCGGCAGTGACCGCCAGCGATCGCAGATCTCGTTCGGATGGAGGCCGCAAAGCAGCATCGCCTGGGTGAGGCTGCCGCCCGAGGTCGCGTCAAAATGCTGGAAGCGGAGCCCGGCCTCGAAGAGAGCCCGGAATGCACCAGCCTGGTACGACAGCCGGATACCGCCCCCCGACAGGATCAACGCGCGCCTCGGCCCCGCGCGACCGGGCGACGCCGCGCCGTGCACCTCACTCATGATTCTTGCCGAGAACGCAGAGGACGAAGTAGCCGATGAAGATGCGGCCACGTTGCCATGGGAATTTGTAGTGCATCTGTCCGAGAAGAACGCCGTCCTCGATCTGCCGCACGTCGTCGATCAGGCCGTACATGATCGAGCCGAACGGGTATCTCAGCGTCAGGCAGTCGTTCTCGTCCACCTCGGCTCGCTTGATAAAAGTCTCGAGCCTGTAGCGGACCGGTCGAATCCTGTTGCTGAACAGATTGGCACCGCGGCCATGCAGTTTTCGGTCGAACCGCGTCAAAAAGACCTTTCCCGTCCACCTTGCCCAGGGGCTGGCGAGAAACACCTTGATGAACCAGTCGGCCCACCAATAGTCGCGGGCCGGCTTCGCCAGCCAGGCGCCGGACGTTTCTCCCTTGATGTCCTCGAAGTTCGGCACTTTTCCTGAGCGAAACAGCTCGTCGAGGGCCGGCAGGCCGAGCCTCTGCAGCCGTATGTGGATGCCCTTGGATTCTTCGACGGAATATCTGGCAGCCATGATAGTCGCTCCCATCCAATCGTTCGGTCGAAGCAAATGCAGCAAGCATCGCGCCGCCCGTACGAAACGAAAACTCTAGCCCTCTAGGTGCTGGCGAGGTGTTCAGTCACAAGAGGAAAAACATCTTGGGCGGCGTTCTCGCCGAGCATGCAGTCGACATGGCCGTAGTTTGGAATGACATGCCGCTTATAGAGCGCCGCGCCGTTTTCGGCGGCGAGCCGTTCCAGCGTCAGCTCGGTGCTTCGCGGCAGGACGCAGGTGTTTTCGCCGCCATGCAGCAGCGCTACGGGGATCGCCATGCGCTTGAGGTGTGGCAGGTAGGCCTCCTCGCCGGAAGCGTTGACGAGATGGCCAGCCCGCGACAGCAGCGACAGCTGGCGGAGAGCGGTCAGGTTCACGCGGCCAAAGAATTCGTGCAGGTTGGCATGCGTCGCCGCGCTGAGCTGATCGTGCTCGTAGAGATGGCCGTAGATAGCCGTTATGCGCTTGCATACCGGGCTGCGGCAGTCTTCCTCGGCTCCCATCGGGGAATGGCTGAGGAGAGAATTGTAGAGACGGCTCCCCCAAGCCGCCTTTCGATCCGTATAGGCCGTGACTGCGTCCGCGCCAAGCAACTGCAACGCCTCCGGCATGCGAAGCTTTGCCTTGACCCGGTTGCCCGGCGTGACGAGAAGGTCCGTCGACACCTGTGAGCAGACTGCCGCCCGAACACCCTGCAGACCCGCCAGCATCGCCATGGTGAAGGTGGAGCTGCCGACGCCATGGCAGACGACCTGGAGGCTGGGAGATCCGCTGAGCTCGAGCACGGCGGCAACGGCCGCCGGATAATCCTTCGCTGCCACGTCGTCGAGCGTCGAGGGAAGTTTGGAGGCCGGCAGCTCGATGCTCAGCCGGTGATCGAGCAGCCACACGTCGAAACCGTGCTCCACCAAATGCTCGACGAGATTGGTTTCGATCGTATCGAGCGAATACATCGAGCTCGACACGCCGATGCAGTGCGAGAGGAGCACAGGTCCGCGCGAGCCGCCGTTATATCGAGTGAGCCGCAGCTCCACCCCATCCCTCGAACTGAATGGATGGAGACTTGGCGCGCCCGCGCGCAACGGGCGCCGAGCCCGCGGCGGGGAATCGGGATCGAAAAGCTCTTGCGCCGCCACGACCTGCTCAGCGCCGCACTGTGCGCGCCGGCGCCGCGGAGCCGACGTTGAGCGGTTCTCCCGCATCCGCCGATGGCGGCGGCAGCCAGTCCTTGTCCTGGCCGAGATGGTAGACGCTCTCCAGGCCCTCACCGGGATTCTGATCCGGGGATTCCGAGCTGAGGAACCAGCTCTCGAAATGGTCGTCCAAAGTACCGCGCGTACTCGGGAAGTAGGAGACAAGGAATGGATCGGAGCTGATGTCGAGCTCTTTCAGCTGCTGTGCACGCGGGTGCGTCCCAAGCGTCAGCTTGGCACGCGCGCGCCTGAAGGCCAGGAACCCGAACTTACCCTTAAAGTGCACATACGACTTCATCAGCATGCCGCGAAACTGGCAGTAATTGGCGCCGCTGAAGGACCCAGGGATCCACGTCTTGGCCGGGCGCGCAATCTCGATCTTGACCACCAGCTCGCCGTCCTTGTCGTACTGGCTGCTGACGCTGTCCGGGCCGATCAGGAAATCGAGATTCGCCTGATGTTTCGGCATCCCCCAGATGCCTTTCCCCCCTTTGACCGAAATCTCGGTGCTGACCGGCAGGTCGATCACATACTGGCCCGTCCCGTAGAGCTTCTGAAAGACTGCGGGCAGCAGCGGTGGGCCGGGTCGCGCGCCGTGCGTGCACGGGATGCCTATGCTGAACTCGATGTACTTGCCGATATCGGTGATCCGGTAATCGACGACAGCGATGATCAGCAGCGCGCGATCCCGCTTCCAGATGCGCAACGGATGCAGCTCGTTTCCCGGCATCAACGCCTTCGCTCTATCGGCATCGATGGTGTAGGCGGCCATGAGCCCCGGTGTGTCCTCCGAACTGATCGGCATCTGGAAGGAAATGCCGTCGACCAGTGCGTAGCGGCCGGTCTGCTGTTCTATCCTTCTCGGTTTGCCCATCCTCGCCCCCTCAGCTCGCTGCCAATTCCTGAAGGATGGTCGGAAAAATGTCCCGCCCGGCGTTCTTCCCCATGAAGATGTCTAGGTGGCTGTAGCCGGGAAACACGTGCAGGAAATGACGGCCCGGCGCGTGTTTTTCGAAATGATCGAATGTGCGCTGCTGGCTCTCCGGGAGAAAACACTTGTTGAGCGCGCCCGCGAGGAACGAGAACCGCGCATCGGTGCGCGGCGCTTGATCGGTGTAGGACTTCGGCAGCCGATCGGTTTCGATGACGTTGACCAGGCTTCCGTTCCGCTCGCAGCGCTCGATGTGCCGGAAGAACGTCATGGGGACCATGCCGAATTCGGCGTTGAGCCAGCGATGCGTCGCGTCGTTCAGATTCGCGTGCTCCCAGAGCGCCGGAAAACCGGTGCCGTAGACGAAGCTCACCATCTTGCAGACGGGATTATCGCATTCGTGATGGGTGAGTTTCACGGCCTGCGCTACGAGCTTCGGAAGGAAGCCCGGGGCGGAATCGCCCCATTGCGGATTGAGGTAGGGCAGGATCGGCTGAAAAGTCGGAATGGCATAGCGCAGCTTGCTGACCGACCAGCTCGGCAGCACCGGGTGCAGCGACACGGCGTTGCTGACGATCGCCTTGACCTCCGGCACCAGCCCGGCCACCGCCGACATCATGAAGCTCGTGGAGCCCTGGCAATGGATGACGGCCTTGATCTCGCTCTGGCCGGTCTCTTCGACGATTCTTTGCACGGCGCGCGGGTGATCGTGCAAAGCGGCCTGGTCGAGCGTCCACAGATTGGGCGGAAGGTCGATGCTGGCGCGCCAATTCTCCAGCCACACATCGTAGCCCTCCGCGACGAGAGCATCGACCAGCGTAACCTCGACCGGCGCGCGAAAGATGCTGGCGCGAACGCCGGCGCCATGGACTAGGAGCACCGGCCCCCGCGTCGGGGCGCTGTCGCCCCGCACATTAATGAGGTTGAGGGGAAACCCGTCACCCGCCGCGAAATGTATCACGCGTTCCTGATAGGCGGGGCGTCCGTTCCCATTGCTCATGATCGGTTCATCCGATCAAAACCGAACGCGACACGATCGATGATGGCGTCTTGCTTCACGTCACTGGCCCGGCAAAAATCTCCGTGCCGTCGGGGAGGTGAATGCGCTCGGTCAGGTTCGGGCCGTCAAATTCCAGCGTGAGGTAACCGTGCGGACCGAATTTTTTCTCATCGCCCTTCACGAGCGGGTTCTCACCGTCGAGCACGAGGCAGGCCGGAGCATCCTCGTTTTGCGACAGCCGCTTCCAGGCAACAGCGTCGAGTGGCCGCTCGGTCGGAGCATTCCTCACGATTGATTTCCGCGGAGAAGGAATGCCGCCGTTGCCGATGCAGCGTCCGAGCATGCCGGACTGCGCATGCCTGTCGTAAATGATGCAATCGTGCTCATGGCCCCAGTACCAGGCGGTGATAGCCTGCTGCTGGAATAGGCCGGCAAGGGCCGCCTGAAGCCCCGGTCCCTGCTTGTCGAGACGAGAGAAGGGCTGGTGGTGAGAGAACAGGATGGCTTTTCGCTGTCCCTTCTTCTGCATGACCGATTTGAGCCAGGCGAGTTGCTGTTCATCGATATCATGATTATCGGTGTGCGCTGTATCGAGCCCGACCAGCAGCCAGTTGGCATTCTGAAGCGCGAAATAGCTGGACGGCTGGCTGAAGTGCGGAAGGATGTCGTCGAAGTAGGCAAATCCGCCTGAATACATTTCGTGATTGCCGTTGAGCGCACGGCTGACCTTCCCTGCGCCGGTCGGCCAGGCGTCGATAAAGCGCTTCTTCGATTCCTTCTTCGTCCCCGAATAATAGATGTCGCCGAGATGGAGCAGCAACTCGTAGCCGCCCGCCTTTTTGATGGAGGCAGCGGAAGCGGGCGCGCCGTAAAGGTTGGTCCCCCAATCGGCAAGCGCCGCGACACGAGCTTTGTCGGCGATCGCGCCGACTTTGTCGTCCGGCGGACGGACGATCGAATGCCAATTATCCTCTCTGACGTGATCGAAGACGCTCTTCGCCCATCCCCAGATGTCGCCGCCGGTCAGGCCTTCGCCGAACTGCGCCTCAAGCCCGCCTGAAGGGAGCGGCCGTCCCACCTCTGCGTCTTCGGCCATGCGGCTCTGGAGCATCGAGGCGTCGCGGTCTGGTACCGTGATCAGAACGTCGGCGCTGGTCTTGGCGGTTTCCTCACGGAGCTTTTCGAGAGCGCTGTTGTAGCGGTCGACAACCTTTTTTGTCTCCGGATCAAAAGCAGCCTCCAAGCCCGATCCCATGTTCTTGGCACCCTCCAGAGAGCGCAGCGTGACGACCGGCACCGCCGTCTCGGATTGCAAGCGTTCCGCCATGGTCCTCCTCCCATCCCCCTCTTACAACCTGCCCGAGGGTTAAAATCCCGCGCTCGAAGTCAATCATAGGTCTTGTTCGGATCGGCGTTCAAGTCTGCACCCGCCTCTCCGGCAAGTCTGTGCGTTTCCCCACAGACTTGCACAGGGCGTGACGCTAAGGCAACTCTCCGGCGCGGAAATAGCCAAACAGGATGGCGTTGAGCTTGGGGTCGAAGAACGCGTTTCGACCGAAGAAGGCGTGGGGGAACAGCCGGAGTATCGGGCGGCGCTCGCTGCGATAGAATGTGATCGGGCGGCCGAGTGCTCTTCTGGCGCTATCGATGACCTTCGTCGTAACGGCATAGACCATCTGCTGGTGAAATCTGGGGTCTGACTCGCTCGGCGGCAGACCTCCCTCCATCAGCAGTGCGGGCTCATTTAGGTTCACGCTGGCATAGTACTGATTATTCCACGCATCATAGTCGTGGACCTCGATGACCGATCCACGCGGCCCCGGCATCAGATCGGGCTCGTTGTCGACCTCGATCGCAATCCTGTACGGGGCTCGGCGCCCACTCATTGGATCGGTAGCGTAGATGCGAAGCCGCCGCTTTTCGGCGTCGCGATTGGCGTAGTCGCTCTCGTACCGCTTCATCGCTTCCCCCACCAAGCGCTCTTAGGCGAACTGTATAGTAACTGCAAAGCGACATATGTCACAGACCGTGTCTTCCTGGCGCGGGTTGGATGAAAAGGCACCGTTCGCCTCAGCAAGCACATTCGAGAAGCGACTACTGCTTTCATTCCTGACACCGGCCTCCAGCGTTAGGCCCTCGGGCCGCTCTCGTCGCCGTTCTTGACCACGTACACCCCGCCCGTCAGGTCATAACTGTCGCGCCGCAACGGTCGCAATGATCGGGATAGCGGCGGACGAGCCCGAACCATCGCCTTTCGAGAGTGAGCGGCGCGCCGCAGTTCGGACATGCCCCCTTCCGCGGCTCGCCGTTGCGGTCCCTCACGGGAAGTCGACCTTCAGCACCAGGCTCAGCTCCTCGAGGTTGGCGACCTGCGCGGGAACCACGGTCAGCGCCACTGGGGTATCGAGCGCGAGACCCGCGTGGTCGTTGAGATTGAGGCCCCAGTCCGCGGACAGGTTGAGATTCACATTAGTCCCGTCGACGCCCACAGTGAAGCTCGCCGGATCGCCTGCTACGCTCGCCAGCAGCGTCGTCACGCCGATCACCGGCGCCAGCGGCTGGACGAAGTATGGAAGTCGGTCGCTGGAGATGGTGAGGTTGGTTGCGCCCGTCGATCTCAGCTCATGCCAAGCGTTGAAGTAGTCCCGCTTGAGGTCGACGACCACGTGGAGCCCCGTCTTGCCCAGCCCCTGCTTCATCTCCTGCAGCTTCTCATTGAGCGTCGTAGCCGCCAGTCCCTCAAGGATGCTGGTTCCCTCGCGCGCTGTATAGCGCACGTGGATGATCACGTCGGAGATCGTCGAATAGTCGAACTGGCGGATGAGGTCTGGCAGCTCGAGGTGCCAAGCGCTGATCGTACCGGTCCCTTCGAACGGCAGGTAGCGGTCGTCGCGGAAATCGAGCTGGAACAGACCGGCATCGTTCTGTCCGGAAGAGGTCGCGACCGACTGGCTCGCCCCGACATTATAGACGAAGCGGGTGTCGTTGCTGGCGGCCTCTTCATATTCCTCCTTGGGCGTACCGGCGCCCGCCGCGCGCGCGGTCGAGGCGCGGTAGCGGTTGGTGACTTGGGTCAGCCGCGCGCTCACCGAGGAATAGGGACCGGCAACGCAGGGGATCGACACAGCGATGGTGCGGATGCGCCGGAAGTAGTGGCCCGGATGATCCATGTCGTACAGCGCTTCGGGTATCTCGAAGTCGCAGGTACCCGTCGATTTGAAGCGAGCGAGCGCGAGCGGATCAAGCTGGCGCAGCGAAACGTGCTTGGTGAGCTCGTACTCGCGGCGATTGACCTCGAGATACCGTGCCTCCATGCGCTTGATATCGTGCAGCAGCTTGTTTGCGGTCTGCAGTCCCTTCTTGCGGCTGTCCCAGTAGCCGAAGGCCAGGAACACATCGGAGGTGCCGAGCTCGTGCTGGAAGCAGCGCTCGGCCTTCTTGGCCGTGTCGTAGGCGAGCTGGTAGGCGCGGTAGTAGACCGAGGTCGTGTCGTTCACCATCCACTGGTAGAGCTGGGAGTTGGTATAGCGCTCGCTCAGCGTCTTCGACACCTTCTCCGCGTTTTCGATCTGCACGTCATGGACGGCAAGGTCCTTCTGTGCGATGTCGCGGCGCAGCTCGGCCGCGACGATCTGCTGGTCGAACTGTACCATCTCGCGCTCGCTCGTCCGTTCCTGGAGGCCGGCATCGTCGGCGCGCCGGTCGAACCCGCCGAGCGTGGCCGCGCGCGAGGCCTCGTAGGAGGCGATGCCGCCGATGATATTGAGCACGGTGGCCGCGGCATCGGCCACTGCTGCGAGTGTTGAGCCGCCGAAGGTAGCGTGGATCGCCGGCGAGCCGCCCGCGCCATGCGCGCCGACCGTGAAGTCGGGAATGATGCCGAGCACCGCGCCCGTCGCCCGCACGACACTGGCCGCGTCCTGGTAGGTCTGAGCCTCTCCAAGCTTGTCGAGATTGAGCTGCTCCTTGGAATTGATCCGCTCGAACGCGGAATAAAATTTATGCCGCTCCTCGGTGACCTCGCGGGTGCGCTTGATCACCTCGATCTGCTCCTTGGCGGACTCGATCTCCATGACCTTGAGGTCGCGCTGCGCCTTGAGTAGCTTAACCTCGAGGTCGTTGCGCAGCAGGCCCAGCACCTCCGCATCCTTCTTCTCGAGCGCGCCGAGCAGGGCATTGCCGAGCTGTCGGACCTCTTCGGCGAGGTCGGTGGCCTTGCGGGCCAATACCTGGAACCGATACGCCGGCAGCGGCGCGTTCATGCCTGCAAGGATCGATGATAGGTCGAGCCCGGCCGCCGCGGCCCGCACCAGCATGCCGGGATCGATCGGCGGCGCGAAAAGTGCGAGGATCCGCTCCACCCCCTCGATGTTCTGGCTGTTGCGAATCTTGAACAAGCGGTCCTCCACGTTATCCCAGTAGGCGAGCATCTTCTCGTTGGGCGGCACGCAGAAATAGAGGCTGGAGAGCGTCACGGGCGGTGGCGGCAGCTCTGCTCCCTCCTCGGGCAGCATGCTGAGATCGGGCAGGTAGTTCTCGAGCTCGACCAGCGCGTTGCCGAACGCATCGAGGTCCGAGACTAGTTGCGAGTAGGTCTGCGCACTGACCTCGACCGGCGAGGGGACGATGCGCGGCCTTTCTCCCAACAGCTTGTCCGCGAGGATGTACATCTGCGTTGCCTGGGTGATGGTTTCCATCGTGTCCTGGCGGAACAGGTAGTCGCCCCAATCGATCAGCGTGCCGATATAGCTCATCACCACCGTGCGCTGGTATGCGACGGTGCGGAACCGCGCCACCGTGTGCGGCCGAAACGGCTTGGTCCGCCACTCCTCGATCGCGAATTCGAGGTCTGCCCGCTCCGGGCTGGCAGGATCGGCGACATTGGTCAGCAGATTGTCGATGCGCTGCGCAACATACTGCGGGTCAGTCGTCAGGAAGAACGGCTTGGTCACCCAGTATTTCTGCGGCGCCGGACCGTCGAGCGTCCCCGTCGGGTTGAAGATGCGATGGTACCAGGTCATCGCCTCCTCGAACCGCTGCTCGGAGGCGAGGCGCTTGGCGATCATCAGCGGCGCGTGGAAAAACAATTCCCAATTGTAGAGGCTATAGCTGCCGTCGGAGGTGAAATCGACATCCTCGACCGGGTATGGTTCGACGATCACCGCCTGGTTGGGCTCGAATGTCGTCTTGAACTTGAATGCCGTCTGCTGGAGCTGGTTCTTGCGCTTCATCATCTCGCCGACGCCGTGCTTGTAGAGCGTGGCGCGCAGCGGGCAGATCAGCGGGTGGTAGAGGTTCTTGACCTGCTCGCCGAATTCCAGCTTGCCGTAGAGCTCGATCTCGTCGCGTACATGCAGGAAGGCGGGATCGACCGCGAGCTCGTCCAGCACGTCCGAAGGATTGGGCGCCGGTGTCGCGGTGAGTTTGGCCACATATTTGCTGACCAGCGCGATGATGTCCTCGATAAGCTGCAGGAAATCCGAGAAGGTCCGCCGCGCCTCGGGCTCTCCGCGTCGCGAATAGAGGCCAGGGATGATCACGTAGGCGCGTGCCGAGTCCTCGAAGAAGTATGGCAGCCAGGTGCCGAGCGGCAGCTTGATCGAGCGCTCGTAGACCGCGATCGACGTTTGGTAGGCATAAGCGAACCAGATCTGGATCAGCACATAGATGAGGTCGATTAGCGTGAACTGGTGCGGATGGGTGACGCGGAACCAGCCCGGCGTCTTGTCGAAGCGGACCACATGCGCCCAGAACGTGATCATGTTACGGATTGCAAGGGTATCGGCATTGTCCTGGCCGACCTCGAAATAGCGCTGCCGTTGCAGGAGGCTGTCCTTGTAGTCGGGGTAGAAGTCCGGCAAGTACATCTGGTTCTTGGGCAGGACCTCCGGATAGCCTTTGCATCCGGTGACGTCGAACACGCCATCGACGTTGTGGTATTCCCAATCGCCCTCGAACGCGGTGTGGAACAGCCAGATCTGATCGGAGAACTGGTTGTAGAGCAGGTTGAACCGCTTGCGGTCGAGCTCGTAGTGATCCGTCGTGAAGCTTTGGGGCGAGACCACCGCATCCTGCGAGATCTTGCGCGGCTTCCAGAACCCGTTGGCATATTCGCTGACCGCGAGCTGGATGCGCAGCCGCGCTTCGGGATGCTGCATCGGCCCGCTGCTGGACGATTCCGAAACGCCGGGTGTCGTGACGTCCTGGTTCGGATTGGTTTCCTCGCTGATCACCGGCCAGGCGAGGTGCAGCCGGCTGTTGCGCACGAAGGCGAGCAGGCTGTCGCTTGTGATGTCGAGCTCGACCAGCGCCCACGGGGTCCAGTAGCGTTCCTTTTCGAACCGGCGATGGTAGTACTGCGCCGGGTCCCCGCCTTTGGTGCGGGCGAACACGTGCATCGTGTGGATATCGGCCTGATGGTAGACCGCGATCACCTCGAGGAAGCTGATTCCGTCCAGACCTTCAAGGTAGCGAATAAAGCCGTCCTCGGTGGTGAACTCGTTGACCTCGTTCTGCAGCAGTTCGTCCTCGAGCGCCTGGAATAGCGCCGACTTGTCGTCCAGCAGCTCCGGCTCGATCCAATTCTCCGGATTGACGAAAACCTTGCGGTTCGCCTCCCAGACCCTGTAGTTGCGCATCCATATCCACTGTTCCCAGCCCTTGTCCGCAGTATCTGCGGCGGTCTGCGGCTCAAGCCCCATGCGGCTGCGCTCGACGAAGAGCTGGAGCGCTCCGTGCGCCTGCACGATGCGCGAGGAGGGCATCTTGGCTTCCATCTCGACGTCGATCAGGAAGTGGTCGAAAAGGTCGGTCGGCGTCGTCCATTGCGGCCGCTCGGCGAGCAGGAAGGCAACGAGCGCGTCGCGCTTCTTCGGCCGGATCGCGTTGGTGATCTCGGTGAGCGTCGTTAGCCAGATCGAGTCCGCATAGCGCGCCTTGAGCGCGACCCTGAGCGAGGCCGTCTCGGCCACGGTCAAGGCCGGCTGCACATAGGATTGCGCCATGGCCACCGTCGCGCCCATCACCCGCAGGTCTTCCATGCACCGCCGCAGCGTTTCCCACGTCTCCGGCAGACGCCACGCGTCGAGATTGGCGGCCGACCAGGCGAAATGGGCATCGAGATCGTCGAGCGTCTGCCGGTCGTACCCGGTTAGCAGCGCCACCGCGTCGAGCCATTCGGCCCGCGTCGCAGCACTGCCCGGCAGCACCAGTTCGAGCGTCGCGGCAAGTGTTACAGGCAAGGCCGGATCGGCCGGGTTCGGCGTCGGCGGGAAGGCGTCGAACGTCGCGATGACGCGCGACAGCCGGTCCCAGCCCGCATGCGCGATTGCAGCCTGCCCGGTCTCGTAGGGAATGGAATCGAGCCGCATCCAGCCCATCCCTGGCGCATTGTCCATCACCCATCCCAGGTCGTCGAGCGTAAGACCGGTCGCGCTGGCGAGCGGCAGCAGCTTGTGCAGGAGCCGCACGGCGCGGAACTGGTCCGGGAACGCGGCGGCCGTGATGGCAGGTGCCGTGGGCGGATCGCCGGCCGTATCGATCAGCGCGTCGTCCGTTAGACGGTCGGCGAGCAGCGGCGTCGCCGGCCCAGGCTGGTCGAGGACCGCCCGTCCCAGCACCGTGGTCCCAAGCTCGACGTCCTGCCGCGAAAAGGCGGCGAGCGCGTCGGCCAGCGCCGTGCTCTTGGCAAGGGCATGGAGGTGCAGCGCGATGGCCGATAGTAGCGTGTCGGCCATGGCGATGCGGGCCGCTTCGAGCGCGGCTCCAGGTGCCGCGCCGGCAACCGCGGCTTGCGCCGCGGCAAGTACTGCAGTGTCGAAGTACATGCCGAGCAGCGCGGCCAGCGTCGCGGCCGCCGCGGGATCGGGAGGCGCGACCCAGTCGGCATCGTACATCCTCAGCACGGTGTTCGCCGTTTCCTCGGTGAGCCCCGGCAGGCGCAGCAGCGCCGCCTTGACCGGCGCATGCAATTCCTCCGCCGTCATGTCGGCGTTGAACGCCGAACGCGTCTCGCCGAACGCCGTCTGGTAGCTGGCCTGCAGGCTCGCGAGCAGCGCCGCGATCTTGTCGTCGGTCGTCTCGCGAACGGCGAGCATGTCGCCCGCATGCTCCAGCATGAACGGCATGTCCGCGATCTTGACCGGGCCTGAGCGAGCCCGATCGAGCTCGTCGAGGAAATCGAGCATGTCCTCCGGTGCCGTGAACGGATCGATCCCTGTCCGCGCCATGAGGATCAGGAGATCGGATGCCCCAAGCTTTAGCCGGTCGCAGAGCCGCGCCGCGGCATAGAGTCGGCTGAGATTCGCGAAGGTGAGCTGGTCGTCGGTCAGGGTGACGCGCAGCCGCTCGAAACTGTCGGCCGTGAGCTTCAGCGTCGCCGCGAGCGCCGTCGCGAGCGGTGCGATCGTTCCCCCGATCCCGATTGCCGCGGGCTTGAGGCCGGCCTCGATATGCCCGAGCGTCGCCTTGTTGAGGAAGATGCGGTGGTAGATCGGCACTTCTTCCGTGCCGGTCAAAAGCGTGTGCCGGATCTCGCCGAAGCAGGCGGTAAGCTCAGTCGGCTGGATGCCGGTGCGCTTGCCGAGCCGCTGCAGCGCCTCGATGCGGACCAGCGCCGCATCATCGAGCGCGCCATTGCCGAGGTTGGGCTGCATCAGCGCCTCGTCGAGCACGACATCGCTCCAACCTGTCGAGCGCTGCAGGCGCAGGAAGCGGTGGATGCGGTCGAGCCCGGCCGCGTTCAACCCCGCCACCTCCTTCTGGGTGAGGTCACAGCTCAGGTCGAGATGGCGGATGAACATCGTATCGCCTGGATCGATGAACCGCATCTGCAGCAGCCGGTCGAGCGCCTCATAGGTGAGCCCGGTCTTGTCGAGCATGGTCTTGACCACCGTCATGGTGGCGACGACGTTGGCCTGCGGCAGCGCCCAGATTCCGCCCTGCCCGCCCGGATTCGGGGTGGCGATCAACGCCCGCGCCGCATCCGTCAGCACCAGCGCCTCGGCTGCGATCTCGTGCGGTGCCGGTACCCCGCCGGTCGCGAAATCGCGCATGAGCTGCGCGCGCTGCAGCCCGAACCGCTCGAAATAGGCGCCGGCCTCGACATGGTTCAGGTCGAAGGGCAGCGTGAAGGCATAGTCGGCGCCAGCAAGCGCGGTGTAGGCAGCGGCATTGACGTATTCCGGCGCCGCACTCAGATCGGCAGCCGTGCCGTGCGTCTGGCGCAGCCGGAACACCAGCCAGGCATTGCCGCCCTGGTTGACGAGCTTGGCGGTCACGCCGGTGTCGCGCAGGATCAGGTCGCCATTGATATCGGGCGGCTGCACGATCGCCTGGTCGCCGATCTCCCAGCCCGCCGCGCGCAGCGTCGCGATCAGTGCCGCCGGGGCAACGCCGGCCGCGACCGCACCATTGTGAGGCACGCCCGGGTCCGGTGCGATCTCGGCCTCGAGCAGTTCGCAGACGAGGTCGATGTAGGGCAGCGGCGTTTCGGCATTCTCGCAGTTCAGGTCGAGATCGGCGATCTCGCCGCGCCGCGACAGGAAGATCTGCTTGGCCAAATTGACATGAGCCGGCGGCGTCTGCGTCAGGTCCACCATGTCGCGCTTGTCGAGGAATTCGAGCAGCTCCACGAGATAGGCCGCCGGCGAGAACACCGAGCGGCAGTGTCCGCACTTGCACTGGTCGGCATGCCCGAACAACGAGGCGAGGTTCGGGAAATCGACGCCCGCCGCCGCCGTGAGCGCGGTCAGGTCGCCCACCGACGCGGCCGCCGCCGATGCCGCGGTCATGCTCTGGATCTCTCCGGCGATCATCAGCGCTGCGGTGTGCGTCGTCTGCGCACGCTCGTAGGCCGCTCTCGCCTCGGTCGGCGCCAGCCCGGCCTTGGGCGCGATCTCGGACATGAAGCGAGACCTGCCGGTTGCCACGACGTCGGCCGCGCTGCCGATCCGCTGGTCGAGCAGCTTCTCGGTGCGGTCGAGGTCGGGCGCGAGCTTCATCACCCGCTGCACGCGCTTGAGGTCGCCGAGCACCTTGCGGTCCTGATCGCTGCCGAGCTTGTGGTCGGCGAAGAACTTGTCGAGGTTCGTGCCCTTGAGGTCGATATCCTTGTGCCGCTTCAAAATCTCGAGCGCCGGACCGGTCGCGCGCAGCTTCATCGAGCCGCGCTGGAGCCGCGCGAGGACCGCTGCCGTCGGCTGCCGTACCTCCGCTTCGCGCTGAAGCCGTTTCACATGGAGATCGGCAACGCCCTCGGACGCACCGGCCTTGCGCACCGCATCGCGCCACTCCGCGGGCTTCAGCCCGGCGAGCTTGGCCTCGGTGAGCCCGCTGGCCGAGGCGATCGTGTCCAGCGTGATTTGCCGACGCCCGATCGCTGCGGCCAGCCTTGTGCCTCCCGGCCGCGTCGGCTCACCACCGCCACCATCGCCCCCGCCACCGCCGTCATCCCGGCGATCGTCGAAGAACTCGGTCACCGCCCCTTCCAGGAAGGCCGAGAAGTCGCCCTTCGCGCTCAGCAGGTCGACCAGCTTCTTCACCCGGTCCGGCTGCTTGGCGAGCCGCTCGGCGATCTCGGTGAGCTTGCCCGGCAGTTCCTCGGTCTGGGCCTTCTCGGCTTCGGGTCGGAGCTTCTCCAAGGCGTCCAGCACCGGCCGAACCTTTCTGGTCGTGCCGGGCGGCACGATCCCGGTCTTGGCCGCGGTCGCGACGTCACCCCGGATGGCCTTGGGATCGACCAGCGCCGCCTGCAGCAGCACGCCGTGGGGATCGTCGTTGATCCCGATCGCGAGCCGCACCGGGCGGTTGGGCACCGGCTCCGTGGACATCAGCGTGTCCATCCTGAGCAGCGCGTAGAACACCGCCGGATCGGCGTCGATCTCACGCGCCATGCGGTGGGCGAGGACGAGGTGTTCGAGCTTGGCCGGCGGCGTGCCGGTCTCGCGCGCAAGGAAGGTGATGTCGCGGGTCTCGCGGGTCTCGGTGAGATCGAGCAGGTCGACCTTCAGAAGCAGCGGCTTCAGCATTTCGAGCAGCCGCTCATATTCGCTCTGCTCCTGCGGCACTTCGGCCTCGAGCTGGACGTCGACCCGCTGCTCGGCGCCGGCGTTGTAGACGATCTCCTCGACCCGCGGCTCGTGCACCGGGGTTTTGCCGCTGCCGTCGTAGACGCGCACCACGAGATCTGCATGGTCCTTTTCGGCACGCGCGAACGCATCGCGGCGATAGCCGATTGCGTAGCGGCCGTCCTTGCCCGTCCACGTCTCGCCGAGCAGTTGCTCGTCCCGCAAGTCACGGTCGAACGCCCGGACCACGAGGCCCGACCCCGGCCGTTTCCTTGGCCCGATCGTCACCTGCCCGTAGACCGAGCGCGCGCCATCGACTTCGCGCCCGTCGCGGTCGAGCGCGGCGTGGAGCTCCAGCCCTTCCGACTTGTCGCCCGGCCGCCACGTCACCTGCGGCTCCACCCGCACCAGCGCGCCCTGATAGGCGACGCGGAGTTCGACCGGCCGCTTCATCTCGGCCAGCATGATGACTGTGCTTTCAGGCAGCACCACCGAGAACACACCGCCGCGCTTGACCTGTCCCTCACCGACCCGGCCCGGCCCCGCCGGGTCCCAGGCCTCGACCCGCGCATTCGTCAGCCCCGTTGGGGCGCCGATCGCGACCACACGGCCGGAAAGAATCGTGTCCATGGCAACTTCCTCTCCTGCTTAATACCCGGCCGTGCCGGGCAGGCTTCCGTTGAAATCAGCAGGTGCAACTGAAAGTCAGTTGGCGTAACAGACCTGTTCTTCGGTATCGTAGTAACCTTCCTCCACGCAGACACCGTATTCGGAGGCGTCATCGGAATAGGACTGCAGCGGCTCGCTGGTGCTGTATTGCGGTTCGGGCTCCGCAAGCCCCAAGGACACTGGCTCATCGCTATCCGGCGCGATGCTCACTCGCGGCCGAATTGAAGATGAGGTGGAAGTTGCCGACAGAGCGACCTCCGGAGCTGCTCTGGCGAGCGAGACCGTCACGACGTCGAGGCCCTGGACGACCAACTGGTTCGTCGCCGGACCTGTGCGGGTGAATACCCCCGTCGCAAGGTTGATCGAGCCAGCCCCGGTGGTGTGCACGGTCCCGGCCACTCGTTGCCATGCCGTGAACGGACCGATGACCGTGGGCGTCTGGAATGCGCCCGCGGCAGCCTCTGGGATTCGAATGACCTGACTGGTCTGGGCCGGCAGAAGCCCCGTCCTCAGGGCAACCTGCACATTAGGGGCGGTCGCCAGCGACACCGGGCCGGCATAGGTTGTTCCACCAAGACCCAGCGTGCCGGAGGTGGCGATCCCCTCTGCCCCCCTTGCGCTTGTGAGGTGCACCAGGTTGTGTCCGCCCTCCACGGCTGTCGCGGTTCCTCCGCTGGTGCGCGCGGCGACCTGTACCACATCGTCGGCCGCAGCCGCCGTATCGACGACCCTAAGGGTCCGTCCGACATTAACGAGGGCACTCGAGCCCAGGGAACCCACGACGCTGATCCCTGCGTCGGTCAGGTTCGCAGCGGTTCGGTTGACGCCGACGTACTGCAGCCCCTGCGAGGTGGCAGTGTCGATCTGCTCGCCATTCCACATGGTGCGGGCGCCGGAGACGGTGACGTCCGCCCCATGCGCGGTGACGAACGCGCCTGCGCCGATCAGCGCCACACCGACACCGAATTCGGTGGTCGCTACGCCGGCCACGACCAGCGCCCCGCCCGCGGCGGTCTCGAGTGCGCCGCCCACCATTTTGACGCCACCCCAGAAACGGTCCCAGCCGTCGCGGCCGCTCGGATCCGCGAGCCGGATCGGGTTGCTCGAGACGTATTGGTAGTCATTGATCCCGTCTGCCAGCCCCGCCGGGTCAGGCTCCGTCCATCGCGCGATCCACGGGCAATAGTAGCGCGCGTTGTGGTGGGAGAACCCGCTCTCTTCGTCCCGCTCCATGCCGCTGTAACGGTACCTCCGCGCCGCGACCCTCAACGTGGAGTCCGTGGCCTGATAGGCAGTGGTCCCATAAGGATGGTATTCCTCGTAGGACAGCGTCCGGCCTGCCACATCGAGTTCCATCACCGATGAGCCGAGGTGGTTGGAGAGCTGGTAGCGCGTGACCCGGACCGGTGTGCCGTCGTTGACCGCATTGCGGCTTTCGATCATCGCGACGCGAGACTTGTCGTCCATCACTGAGATCGTGAGCCGCTCCAGGCCCGCGGTGACGCCGGCGTGGCTGCGGTATATCTCGAAAGCCCCGAGATAGAGCCGCTCGTCCTTGCGCGCCGGCACGACGCCGGCATTGGCCGCCCGGTCGGTGACCTTGCGAATGCGCATGCCTTCGTAGTCGTAGACATAGTAGGTCGTCTCGGGTGTCCCGGCCGCCACAGCCTGCTGCGCTGTCGCCGCGAGTTCGTCGCGGAAGCTGAACGCCATCACCTGCAAATGCGGCATCTGGCGGATGAAGCCGTGCGCCGGGTGATGGTCGTAGGCGTAGGTATTGGCACCGATGCGGGTCGAGACCAGCCGGTTGGTCGCAGACTCGTCGGTGTAGAGCCGTGTGTAGCTGCCGCCTGGCGCAGCGTGAGCAAGGCTCCGGATGTTGCCCACCACGTCATACGCATAGCTCTGGCTGTAAGCCCGCCAGGCCATCAGGTCCCCAGGCTGGTGCTGCACGCGGTAGGGCCCGTCCGTCCAGTTGTCGAAGGCGCCGAAATCGCCATTGGCCTGCTGGCCGGCATGTTCCCGGCCTTCCGCCGAAACGAGGCGGTAGAGCGGGTCGTAGCCGTATCCAGTGAGTGCCGTGATCTTGGTGTTATCGAAGAACACCGCCGGGATGGCGCGGTCTTCCTGATGCGTCAGGTTGCCTGCGCAGTCGTGCGTGTAGGCGAGGTCCTGCGCCGGCGTGCCGTCGCCCTTGGTGGTCGCGAGGCCGATCAGGCGGAAGTTCAGCGGATCGTACCGGTAGCTCGTTCGCGACCCGTTGCCGTAGCCGATCGCCTGCCGCTGCCCGCGCGCGTCGTAAGCGATATCGGTGACGATCTGCTGGACCGCCCCGCCTGCCGGCGTCGCCTCGACGATCTCAAGCAAATTGCCCGGATTGTACCGTCTTACGATCCGGCTGCCGTCCGGCCCCGTTGTCGCCGTGACCCGGTTCAGCGCGTCGTAGGTGTATCGCGTGACATGCGTCTCGGCTTCGAGCGGTGCATCGAGGTTACCCGACCAGTCGACCACGGCGCGGTAGTCGACCGTGAAACGTCGCGCCGTCTCCAGCAGATTGTCCTTGCCGTCATAGGCTGTCCACTCCGCCATGCCGCCGGTGTCCCAGCGCCGGAAGAGCTTGCCGCGCAGGCCCCTTTGCCGGTCGTTCGGCAGGCCCTCGCCATATTCGGCATGCATTACGATCACATCGATTGGAGCCGGCCCATCGCCGCCGAGCAGCCGCTCGCCGAGCGGGCGCTGCGCGGCATCGTACGCGTGAGCGAGCGTGTGGCCGCGCTGGTCCCACTTGGTCAGCGGCTTGCCGGTGACCGTGGGCAGTATCCAGCGGCTGCCGGCATCCATGCTGGTCTGCACCACGCGGCGACCCGCAAGGTCATAGCTATAGGCGATCGGGCTGTTGCCGCGTGCGTCGATGACCTCGCGCACATTGCCCTCGACGTCGAGCACCACCGTGGTCGCAAAGAGCAGCGCCTGGCCGCCGGCATCGAATCCGTTGTGGTCGAGCGACAGCACGGGACGCGCCAGCGAATCGAGCAGCAGCGTCGCCGGCGTGTTCGCATAGATCTCGGCCTGCGCGGCGGCCGCCGCCTCCCGCGCCGGGTCGCGGCCCTGTGCGAGGAGTTCGGCATCGATCAGGTGCCCCACCCGTTCAGCGTGCCAGCTCGACTCGAACACCGTGTCGCCGGGATCGTGCGAGGCCGATTGCCAGGCATCGAACTCGCTCCACATGAACGTTCCGTCGGGCAGGTCGGTGCGGATCAGCCGGCCCGGCGCATCATAGGTCAGCTCTGCGGTGACGCCGGTCGCGACCAGCTCGGGCAGCGTCTCGAATGCCGGCGTCGCTGAGAAATAGGGCTCATAGCGCCGTACCGGATTGCCCTTGTTGTTGAGCACCAGCCGCCCTGTGCCGACCCAGCGCAGCCGCGGCGGAACCAGGGCCGCCGTGTCGGTATCGACGATCGCAACCGTGCCCGCCGGGTTGATCACCACCTCGCGCGCCACGCCCGGCTCGGCCTGGGTCTTGCTCATCGCCAGCGCACCGGAGCCGTCGGTATATTGGTAGGTCAGATGGATCGGCGAGTTCGCATCGACGGCATGGTGCCGCTCCCGCAGGATCGTGACTGCGACCGCCGGCCCGCCGCGCGTCAGCCACGCATTGAGGTCGTAGGCGAACCGCATCGTCGCATGCCCGAGGAGCTGGCGCGCAAGGCCCTCGAGCGCCACTGAATCCGAGCCCGTCACCAGTGCGTCGACCAGGGCGGTTTCCGGGCCACTGTCGGAGAGAATCCCGGCCAAGTCGTCGGACATTTCGAACTCGGCGACACCGTCGCCGTCGAGGTCCTTGCCGAGGAAGGCCTGCGCTTTCACAAGCGCCAGCTCGTCCGAGATGATGGCTGAGAGGTTGTCGTTGGAGTCGCGCAGCGCGACCGGCGTCAGCAATCGGAAATCATGGGCCTCGATCCGCACCGTGTTGCCCACGGCGTCGGTCGTTTCCTCCAGGAACAGGAAATAGTCCTTGTGGTAGCGAACCTGCGTTTCCGCGCCGAACGCGTCTATATGCGCGAGCGGCTTGTAGAAGCGGTTGCGCAGGTCGGCGATGGTTTCGCCCGGCTGGCTGTAGCGAACGGTGCCGGCGGGTATCCACCAATCGCCGTTGGAGAACACGTATCCGCCGGGCGGCAGCTGGGCCGCCGGATTGGCGATGCGGGAGCCGTAGCGCGCCGTCAGCAGACTCGGCGCGAACGCGCAGACCTGCCCTTGGTAGACCAGCCCATGCGAGGCCATCTGGTGGAGCGGCAGCGGTGCGGCGGCCGCCTCGTCGTAATAGAATGTCCGCTGATGCTCGATGCGCCGGCGCGAGACGCCCGCCCCCGGCTGCGCCTCGAACGGCAAGTCGATGGTCGCCGGGTCGTCGAGCACGCCGCTCAATTCCGTGAGCGTGAACATGCTTCCGGCCGGGAACAGGCCACTGATCTCGAACGTCTCGGCCGTCGACGGCGCGCGCGTTCGCCAGGTGTCCGGCAGGTCTATGTCGTTGGTATAGCTGTTGCGCGAGATGACGACATTGGTGCGGGTCTGCACCGCCTCGGCACGGCTGAGCGCATCGGCGAACGCTCCTCGCAGCCGCGCCGCCTCATCGTACCCTGCAAAATCCGTCACGGCAGTGGCAAACACGTCTGCAGCGGCTGCCGCCCGCGCCGGGTCGCGCCCATATGCGACATTGGCCTTTTGCAGCACGTTGCCCAAATCGTCGAGCGCAAGATTGAGCGCATGCTCGATCCGCGGATCGTCCGGCCGCCGCTCGTAGGTGATCCGCAGCGCCTCGTCCTCCGCGACGGCAAAGGCTGCATTCGCATTGGGTCCGCGGGGCTGCAGCACCTGCACATGGCAAGTGTGTGCATCGACCACGTAGGGGATCATTTGCCGCTGGAGCTCGGCCTCGGTCGTTCCCGTCGCGGGTGCGTCGAGTCCGAACACCTCCTGCCGCAGCACGAGGCTCTTGCAGGCCCTCAGCGCCTCCCGCCGTTCCTCCGCGGATAGCCGCGCGATCAGCCCCGAATCCGCGATTGTCTGTGCTGCCACGATCCGCCCGTCGGGCAGCGCCGGCTCGGTTGCCACCGGCGGCGCCGCGGGGAACGTCCGTGCGTAGACGCGGTGCCAATACTCGTCCTCGAACTGGGTGAGGATGCGCGCCTGCCGGTCCCATGCGCCGACGTGGTACCAGGTCCGCGTGAGCATCGGCGCCTGGAACAGCTCGTGCGACTGCTCGAGGCTCGTTCCGGCCGCATCCAGCTTCCAGGTGTCGTAATCTTCGCTGTCGCGACGGTCGACACGCCCGAACCCACGGAACTCGCGCTCCTCGGGGTCCCAGTAGCCGTGGTGGTAGCTGTAGCTCGAACTCCGCCGCGTTCCCGTCACGTGCTCGGTGATGATCTCCCGGGAAACCACATGCACCGGGAAGGGCATGCGCGTGACCCAGGACGTGCCCGCTTCCTTGTCGGCGAGATAGAAGTGGGTCGAGGTTCGATACTCGAGCACCGTCTCCTTGCCCATGTTGTTGACATAGCGTGTCATGAGGTGCGGCTTGCGCCCTCCCATGAGGTCGACGTAGCGCAGCGGCGTCTCGCTCGGCAGGCTCGACGACCAGGCAAGGCACGGCGTTCCCTGTCCCATCAGGTCCGCGACCTGCAGATTGTCGGCGAAGCTGAGCGGCGGCAGGGCGTCGAGTGCAGTGGGCGTACTCCACCCGTTGCCTGCCTGGTTGAGCCAAGCGCGCACCACGTCTCCGCCCGCATAGATGAGATCCGTCTCTCCGCTACCGCTGATGTCGGCAAGCCTGAGCTTCGTCGGATCGAAGCGATCCGGAGCGTCGAAAACGGGCGCTGCCGACATGGCCACCTTGGCGCCGAACCGCCCGAACCCCTTGTTGGGCCAGTAGCAGATTTCCCCATTCCGGATCCGCACGAGATCGGTGAGCCCGTCCCCGTTCATGTCGGCGAGGAAGATTGTCTGCCGGCTCTCGGCGAAAACCACCGCCGGCCCGCGCTCTTCGTCCAACGCCTTTAGGACCCGTTCCGCAGCCTTGAATCCGCGCCTGCCTTCCGAGGCCCGCCAGACGAAGGCCTCGTCCTCGGCGACGAGGATGCCTAGCTTGCCGTCGCCGGTGAGGTCGATCCGCCGGATCGAAGGATCGCGGAAGTCGAGGTTGGTCTCGTGCTCGAATGGCCGGAATCCCTCCCAGGCATCGTCGGGCCCGAGTGCGAAATACCCGCCGGCCTGCGGTCCGTTGACGACGACCTGCTTTTCCCCGCAGGCGTCGAGGTCCTCGATCGTGACCTCGCTCGTGGCGAACCCCGACATGTTCGGCCGAGGTGCCAGGATGCGTCCGCGCTCGAATGCGACCTGGCGCGTGCCGGTGCGATCTCCGCGATTGTGCTTGTAGATCCAGGCGCTGCCACTCTCGGACAGAAGGCCCGCAATTCCCTCGCCGTAGAGATCGACAAACTGATAGGGTGGTGACAGCCCGATCGGCGCATCGACGATCTCGTCGCGCGATGCGAAGCGGATGGTCGTGTCCCACAGGGTCTGCTGGTATTCGAAGCCGAGCGGTGGAATCGCCTTGCGCGAATAGCTGCCGTCGGCGCGCCTTATGTAGCCTGCCTGCTCCAGCGCCGTCAGATGGGTGACCGCTGCCTGCCCGACGCCGTTGACTGTCGCGGGAGTGAAGGTCGCATCGAGCGACCGTACGAGCACGCCGGTGCCGAGCGCCTCGTCCGGGAAATGATGGAACATCAGCACGCGCCGGCACAGGCGCGCCGTACGGATTTCGAACCCAGAGCGGAAACTCGAGAATGCGTCCGCGCGGTAGCCCCAGGCCAGGCCCGGGGTCTCGAGCGGATCGGGCGCAAGCGGGTCATGCTCGCCATAGTCGAACACCGCCTCGAAGTGGAACGCCTGATCGACGGGCGTCGACGGATCGTAATGCAGCGCGGGATCGGGATGGTAGGGCGCGTGGTTGCCGTAGGCGATGCGCTTGAGATAGGCATTCGTGAAGGGTGCGAGCCCGCTGAGGCGGTTGGACTCGGTCGCGGTCGCCGGCATGTTGTCGGCGTTCTCCGCCTTGTAGGCGTAGGCGATCCAGTTGCCCTTGTTGTCATAGCTGAACTCTGGGAGCCATTGGAAGATCCGAGCGGCATCTTCTGGATCGGCGACCCGTGCTGCAGCGCTGCGGCCATAGATCGTTACCGTGTTGGTGCGGTCCGTGACCTTCCAGTATTCTCCGTGCACGGCATGCGCGATCCGCTCGATCCGGGCGAAGTCGCCGGCGATCCGGGGACGATAGCGCCGCACCCGATAGCCGTTGAAGACGCCGTCGATCGGCTGCCAGTCGCCGGGGCCATGCTCTTCGAGCTCCGGCACCAGATCCTCCGCGCCGGTGATCATGAACAGATCTTCGTCCGGCGCGGCGAGGTAGCGCGGCAGCCGCGTGTCAGTCTTCCTTTGGATCGAGGAGAGCCCCAGGCTCCAGCCCATGCCGAACGGGCCGTTGCCGCCGCCCGAGGAGTAGGTGAGATTGACCTTCGGCGTATAGGCGTCGCGATTGGGCGTCAGCGGCAGGCTGATAGTTAGCGAGGCCGTGCCGTTCGACGCGTTGACCGCAAATTTCTCGTCGATGCCGCGGAGTGCGCCGCCACCCTTCGGCAACTGCAATTGCGGAATGTCGATCTGCTCTAGATCGGTCTTCCGCTCGGGAATAATGCCGGCCAGACCTTTGGGGGGCTCGCCGTCCGAATCATTGCGAGAATCGATTCCATCGTCGCTGCGCATGATTGCCCCCCCTCAAGTGCGGAGACAAATGACAGTCTAACACCTATGTCCCGATACTGCTACGAAGCCTTATTTACTACGAATCAACAGTAGTACTGTAGTCACTAAACTCCAAAAAAAACTTGATGTTATTTCGATAAGTTTTAAGCGACGAGGCGCCACATTGCTGCTTGGCCAGAGGGCACTTCGGCTAGGCGCCCAGCAACGAGGGCTTATCGACCTTGATGAGAAAATCAGACCACCCGCCCCAGGGCAGCCCGAAGAACGCGCCCTGGAAGAGGACATCCGCGCCTGCAAAGAGCGCCGCACGCGTTTCCTTGGCAGCGGCTGGCAAATCCCGGTCGCGGCCGAACTCGATAACGCGATGGCCTTCTGCATGCAGCTTGGCAAGAAACTTCGCTTCGTGGGCGTCGCCCTGCTTCTGGAGGATCTTGGCATCCTCCGTGTCCTCGGCGGGGAGAAGAGGTTCCCCCTTCGCGTATCTGAGATCCATCGCGGTCGCATGATTACAGCCCATGAACCGCATCAGGTCCGATGCGGAAAGCAAAATCTCCGAGCCTTCCAGTTTCATTTCACTCCCCCACCCAACTCATAATAGAACCGTAAGCACTGATCGTGACAATAGCTGTCACCCGGATTGGTGAAGATCGATGTCATTTGAGAAGGCGCAGCAGGTGATTGAGCTTGCAACGTATGTTGCAGCCCGAAGAATGGGTGTGACAGTTGACGACGTCGAGGAGCGGTTTAGCGTATACGACAAAGGTAACATGCTCGTCGTTAGCATAGAGCGAGGTTCCGATCACCGAAAGCCGGACGAACCGGCCACGGCTGCTACGCCCAGAATGTGGTGGACATCGAGAAATCCTGCGGCCATTGGCCCGATCGAGAACTGCCTTTCGAACCCGAGGATTGCGAGGATAACCAGACCGGACTCGCGAGGCCGGAGCGGCTTCGGTTCGCCCGAGGCTCTGAAAATCAAACGGAAGGTCATCATAGCTGTCATCAACAGCGCCCTTATCCTTGGCGGGAAGGCTCAGGACATTGATGACGTCGGAGTTAGCGATCGGATGTGGAGCTGCGTCGCTCTTTGTCCGAACTGCCATCGGGAAGCCCATTTCGCGTATGATAGGGACACCATCAACGCCGCCTTGGGCAGCTTCGCTCGGCGGTTCGGACCGGATTCGTAACCAGTCATAGGCTCCGTTAGGCCTGGCAACCTCCAAAGTCGCTGAACCTGCAGGCGGAAGTCCACCTTCGCGACATACGCAATCAATTGGAGCTTGGATCACCTAGCCGCGTTTGGCGGTAATGACTTTTTAAGGACTTTTTTCCACCGGCGGCGGCTGAACGTCATCCCAAAAAAAACCCGCTTTCGAGATAGTATGTCGCGAGTTAATGCCCCCCGAAACTCATGGCACAATTCCACGAGGTCTCTGTAGTGTTCGTCAGTGAGTAATTTTTCCAAATTATCTGAGGCTTCTACCATTTCGGTAATTTGCTCCTGCAGCGCGCGATAGTCTTCTATTGACTCTTTCGACAGATAGATTCCCCCTTTAGTGAAATACCAATCACGAAGTTTCTGGCTTAAGTCTCTAATACCTGTGTAACTGAGGTCATTGTTCTTATGCCATTTCGGAATAATGGACATTGATGCCCAAATCTCTTTATACGGGCCCAACCGCTCCAGCCGTATAGCGTCATCGATTTTACTTCGTTGCGTGAGCCACTGCGTGCTAATAATGCCAACGTAACCAAGAATGCTTCCACCGATTGCCGCTACCGCTGCTATTACTGCAACTAGTATCTTGTCTTCCATCTCAGTGGCCTCCGTTCTTCAACGCCGTCCCAAAGCCTAACGGCGAGAAGCCAGCACAGTGCCGATTCTCTCGGCGGCACCAGGCGTCGCGAAGAAGCACAGCCGACGTTGCCCGGAATGCACGCGATTCGCGGAATGAGCCACTCCTGCTTGATGACGACGAAGTGGCCACCAGGCAACCGAGTAGCCGCTGCAGAGAGTCCAGCTTGTGGTATCGCTGATTCCGCAGCATTCCTCAACGTAACGGATCCCGTGGAAAGACCAATCGTGAGCCACTGCAGGCGGTGCCACCAGGGTGATCGCAGTCAAGGCGGACGGCAGGCGCAGGCGCATCATCAGAGGCTCCCTTCGATCGGAGCGGTCTCGTCGGCGGCAAGGTTTGCAGACCGACAGATTAACCCGTCATGACTGGCACGTCCAACGGGTTCGCACCGACAACGCTTCCCGCTAAGTCGCAGCTGGCATGTTTGCCCGAGTGGCGTATTCGTGCCTAACTGTGACACAGAGCAGCTTGGCCTCTCGCCGGTAGGAAGGTCAAATGCAAGCCTGGCAAAGTAAGCTGGACGCCTGCGCAATTCAACGCACGGACGATTCGGAGGGCGTGGGGCTCAGTGCGTCGAGACTGTGTCAGACACCGTGGGTGTACAGCCGCACAGCCAACCAGATTGACAACTCCCCTCGGTGGCACAGAGGCACAGAGGGTAGGCAATTTCAAATTACCGACCGATTTGGAACCTAGAATTACAGTTGCGATCTTGATTTGAGGTGTGCTCGTCGTTCGTCATTGTCGTCGTATTGCGCTCAGCTGAGTTCTTGGGCGAGTCCGATGAGAAGCCCTTCAGGCCCGCGGATGTAGCAGAGTCCGGAAGGGATTGCCATTCAATAGGCAAGCGAATTGCTGAGTTTCCTCCAAATAAAAGGATCCCAACGCTCATGGCCCAAGTAATGCCAAGAACCCCCGTCTTTCGATGCTCTTACGGATTAAACCTATTGGCACACCCTGATTATATGTCGGTGGTCCAAAGGCTGGATCTCCTAGGTGGTGAAGTGCGATAAGATCCCAATCCATTGTAAAACAAGGTGATCCCGACGATCCAGGTGCCGTGTTGGTACTATAGCGTAGGCGAAGACCCTCATGACGGGTGCCGATAACAGCCTCGGTATCAATTGCAAAACGGAGTGGATCGCCATTTGGGTGCTGCACAATAATCAGGGGTGTCCTGGGTGCGATTGGCGGAGGATCGGCAAGGCTCAAAAAGCCGCGATCAAGGTTTGTGGATTGCAGACAAAGAAGTGCGTAGTCGAGTTCCGTGTTTGTGGGCGGCGGGTGGTCAGGTAGGTCTGTCAGCTCGGCGGCACTGCAGGGTTGTTCGTCGGCCACTCGGTCGACTTTGAACACGATGCCTGGATCAACGCCCCCGGCTGTGAGCCGGCGGTAGTCGAACCTGCAGGCAAGCTGACCGGCATCACGAACTTTTTGGGCAACGTGCAGAACATGCCAATTTGTAAGAACGGCGCCTGGGCCCACTAGAAATCCTGTACCCAAGCCTATATCGCCCGCTTCGATGCGGCAAACTTGATGTTTGATCCGCTCGAATTTTTCAAGCCAAATATCGGTTTCTTGGCTCTTCAAAGATGGTTTAACATTGCGTTCTAGGCCCGGTCCCTCGCTTCCAGCGTCCACCGTTACGCCGGATTTTTGAAACTCGAACTGGATTGGTTCGCGAGATGCCCTATCCGGGATGTCGGGATACAGAGTAGCGATATAGGCACGCAAATCTGTCCAAAGCGGCTTTTCGATATAGACGACGCGCAAAAATCGATCTGTAATAGGGCCAAATTCGAGTTTTGCGATCAGCCTCTCGATCGTTTCATTTTTTGGAAGACCTGGCGCGACGAATTCATCGTAGAGTCTGTCGCCTGTCGCCCTGTACACGTATCTTTCAAGCTGTGGAAAGTCGATAGCCGGCGACAAAAGCTCCAGGAGCATACTTGCCTCTTGTTCCGTCAGCTTCCTCATTAAGATCCCTTCCCCCCTTCCGCTCACAACCGAGGGCCCGTTAAACCCTTTCCCATGCCGCACTGAGCTTCGGCGCTCGTTGCATAAGCGGTCTGCACCGAGGGCACAGTTTTATCCTTGCCATTTTACTACAGCAAACGCCCCATTGCACCCAATTCCACGTCATGATAAAATATTTCTAATAGGAGTTAGAACATGAGTGGCTATAAACTGCTCGTCGTGCTTGCTGTCATAGTGGGGTTGGCTACCGGTCTCGCGGCAGGCGTTTTGGAAGCCTCCGGACCCGCAGCCGCGGACTGCAGCGCTACAGGCCCGTGTTAGACAATTCCAGGGTGGCCCTAAGCCGAGCCTACCGGTTTAAGGATGGTGCCGCTCTGCGATCATTGTATTCGAGAATTCGCTCCAAAAAACTAGTCTCTTGCAGGTATTTCCTCAGAGTTACAAGCTCGTGGGTGGGGACATAGCTGTAAGTGACCATCGCGGTCTCCAAGTCACGAAGCGCCTGGTTAATTTGGCCAGCTGCAAGTTCCGAGATCGCGTACCTAAACCTCACTCCTCCACTCTCGTTCCGGACAGCGACTGCCGATCTGAGGTGGGTGAGCGCGGCTTCTGCGTTTCCCGACTGGAGGGAGACATATCCCAACGTGTCCTGATAGTCGGCCACTGTCGACGGGTCGCCACCAGCAGCCTTTTCGAGATCTACCGCCTGCTGTGCTGCGGTGAGCGCAGAATTCGTTCCACTGTCGCCGGAGCAATCATTCTCAGCTGCGTCGCCGGCGTGCAAGTCCGTACAATCTAGAATCCCCCATGTTGCTCGGGTCCACGCAACCGAGTTGAGGGCCAGGGCTTGAGCCGATGAACCCGCGCTAGCGCGATCGGCCCGCTCATTGGCGCTCGTGATTTCATTCATGAAGGCCTTTGATTGGCGGAGTTCAGACAGATCGGTCTCTGTGGCGATCAACAACTTTCGTAGGACGGAAGAGGTCCACCCTCGCGCTAGCCACCACGCTGTACCTGGACCTGTGAGCTTCATGATCGTACGATCATCTAGTCCTGATCCCCAAAAAGTCGCGCTCCTAAGATTTGCGCGCGAGAAATCTACATCCAGAAGCTCAGCCCGGCTGAAATCCGCTAGATACAGGTCAGCGTCTCGAAACGATGTTGATACTATGCTCGCGCTTTGAAAACTTGCATACCGAAGGTTCGCACGGCTGAAAACGGTGTTGTCAAGCTGCACTCCGATAAAGGCGCTGTTCGGTAACATCGCGTCGGCGAAACTCACATTGGTCAAATCCGTCTCTGAGAAACCGGGTCCGAAAAGACGTATTCCATCGAGTCTTGCACCCTTTAACCCCGGGACCCGCGACAAATAAAGTTCGCTTACCTTTTCGGGCGGGCTTAGGCGCTCCCACCAGGAAAGGGACCAGAGTGCCTCCTCTCTGCTAGCCAAGTCAGGGGCGTGAGGAAGGTATTCAACCCGTGCCCTCGCCAGGTAGGGAAATACCCACCAATAGCTCAAAGCCAAGGCCGCTATGCAGGTCGAGGCAACAACGGCCATTTGCAATCTTTTCTTTGTAATCGCTCTTTCGCTTGCCCGCAGTAAATCACTAATATCCGGATCGTCACGATAAGGGGCGGCTCGTGAGATTGCCTTTCCGACGAGCAAGAATCCCCCTTCCTTCTCGGAATCACGCCACAGCCGCGCTAGGGCCGCAAAACGCAGCCTCTCGCGCGTCTCGGGGCTTAGCGTCTCCCGTTGTTGAAGGGCCACGCCTTCGCCGTGCTCGCTAACAGCAAGCGACACATCAACCGGGTTAAGATTCACCGCGTTTGTCGCCAAATCACGGGAGCCGGGCATTCCTGCCAGTTCGGTCGACCAATAGTCGATGATCGCTTGGGCGGCCCGCCGGTCTTCGGAGTCCTGGATAATCTCACCGGTCAAAGAGGCCCGCAAGATGAACTCTTGCACCTTCTCCGACGCTTGCGGCGGCGCCCTAATCACAAATTCCTTCAAGGCCTCGTGAGCGTCCTGAAGCTCGGTGAAGCTATGGAAACGCGTTTGCCGCTCAGCTGGCTGGCCGTGATGTTGTGACATGAAGTTCGTCCAGTGCATGCGGCGTATCGCTCATAAACGTCGCAAGTAACTTGTTAATGCTGCGAAGGTCTTCGCAGTTCTCTTTCAGACGCTTGTCAATGAACACAAACCACAAGCTGCCTAGGAGCCTATAAATAGCGAATGAAGCGGTGACCTCGCTGTCAAGTATCTCCTTCGTCAGTTGATCGTCTATGTCCTCCGCGCGCTGCCTTACGCGGGCGGCCCATCGCCTATTCGCTTCTCGCTCCGACAACCAGAGAACGTGTGCCTTGACTGACAACCATTGCCGGGTAACCGAACCTATGTTCGCGCTCGGCAAGAGGACGAACAGCAATGACATCTCGTTCTCAACTCCCTGCCAAAGCGAATGCTTCAACACCTGGGCCAAGACGGTCGGCTTGAGAGCAAAGAATGCGCTCCTTACTCGTCTTATACCATCCAAAGCAGTTATTGCATCAGCCGGACCGCCCTCAAAGATCGGAGCGGCAATCAAAGGGTCAAGCGTAATTTCTTCTGCCGAGGTAAGAACGCGCCCGTTGAGTTGGGCAAGGAGCAGCCGTACACGTCTCGAGAGATCGTGACGCGCAGTATCTGATAGCGCACCTCCCGCCCGCAAATCGTCAAGGGCTGGAATGAGCACCCCGGCGATGTTCAACCAGAGAGCCGTCTCGTCCGCGTATTCATTGAGCAACTCGGCGGCCACTTTCGCGTCCCGGTGCGCCCGCTCTAGCCTTCTGATGCCTCCGTCCGGATCGGTCTGTCGACCAAACACCAGCCATATGTGCAATCTGTGTAGGGCTTCGTGCATGCTCTTATATGCGAACAGTCTTGCAATGCGCGCCCCACATTCCTTGACCACCTCCTGACGCATCCTTATTTGCGCTGACATACGCGACATATCCAAAGCGTTCAGTGCGGCAAGTAGTGCGTCAACCTGTTCCCTAACGCGAGGGAGATCCTGCATCATACCCGGGCATGCTAGCACGACCTTGCGTCGCAGGCTTTCATCCTCTCTTTTGTAGAACACTGCATTCATCAGGAGCCAGTGCTCCCTATTGTCAACTTTCAGCTTACCCAGTAGTTTTGTGATCTGTTCGGCTCGGGACAGATCGGGGGCAGTTACTTCGGCGTACGGATCGTCGCCTGTTGCCGCGATGTAGATACGCTGTATCTCCTTATTCGACAACAGCGCGTTTCCTAGTGTGCTGATTAGATCTTCGCGCAGCGCTTCTATGATCGGCATGGGTGTGCTCTCGCAACAGCGTTGAAATGCACGGATTGATAGCTTAGACACACCGACTATCGGCGTGCAATAGACACCTACAAGCTAAGCATCGAACCTCAGGTCTTGATTCGCCTTCAGTGGCAGCTGCGAGGTCATTTGCTCCGTGCATTCCACTCCTACGTCTCCCTGTATTCTCAAGAGGTTGATAGCCTACGGTACCGCCGACGAGCTTCGTCCTTACGTTCCGAAACGAGCGCAAGGTGTTTCGGCCTCTCTGGGCGAGAGAAAGGCCCGTTAATGATCTCCTTTGCCAGGGCCGGAATGTTCGATAAGCACTGAGGACTCTTTCTATTGCTTCGGTGCGGTTGTTGCGTTCGAGTAGCACTCCAGCTCTGCACAGGTCGGTTCTCAGCCTCGAAACGAATAGCATTCTGTCAGTCGGCATCTGGCTGCGCCAGGCTTGGGTCTTGTCTGCCCTCAACTGATTCTCTCAAATGTTGCTGGCATTCAAATACCGCCCCGTAGGGAACTTGACGTTACCCGTCGAATGGAAGAGCGCGTCGCCGTCAACGACCTGCATAGTCTTGATGTCGGTCACCAGGAAACCAATTGCCGTCCCTCCGCTGAAACTCAGCTGATCGCCCGTAAACAGCCTTGAAGGTCGACCAGGACGCCGGCAGCAGGGGGTATCGAACTTGCCCTGTTCGAGGGTAGGCGCTTCCCGATGCTCGATGTCGAGGAGGCGCTGAGCCCGATCATCAATCGCCCTTCGCGCCTGACCGAAACGTGTGGCCGAGGTGCGGCGGCTGAAAGCGTTTGCCCGCTGTTTGGAACGGCCTGCTCAGTCATGCGGGTTGTGTGCGTCAAGTTCTGCAAAAAGGGCGGCCCTGGTGCTGGTCATGCGGCTTGGCGCAGAGCGAGTTTCTTGTGCTCGCGCAGGTCGTCCATGTTGATGTAGAGGTTGGCCTCCATCCAGTTTTCGTTGGTTTCGACAGCCAACGCCCTGACCAGGCGCACGCAGCTCTGTGAGTTTGGAAAGATGCGTTCGAGATAGGTGCGCCGGCGGATTTCCTCGTTGAGGCGTTCGAGCATGTTGGTGGATTTCAGATGCTTGTGGTGCTGGCGCGGCAGACGGAAGAAGGTCAGCGTGTTTTCGATGGTTTCCTCCACCCACGTCGTCAGTCGCGGGTAGCGGGCCGACCATTTGGAAAGCCTTGCGGCGAGATCGGCCTTGGCCTCGGTGAGATCGCGCCGGTCGTAAAGCCATCTGAGTTCCTGCAGGCAGTCGTCGCCGTGCTTGCGCGGCAGGTGATCGAGCGCGTTCCTGAGGAAGTGCACGTAGCAGCGCTGCCATGCCGCTTCCGGGGTCACCTCGCCGATCGCCGCGACCAGTCCGGCATGATCGTCGTACACGACCAGTTCGACGCCCTTGCGTGCCGCACCGTCTCGCCGCGCGCCTCACGCTCGACATAAGCCGCAATGGTCCAGGTCTCCGCAGCCGAATGTCTGAACAGGAACTTGTCCAACTCGTCCAAGGGCAGAGGTGGCGGGATGACGCACTCGTCCTGTGCAGCCTCGGACTTGGATCGCTTGGCCATGTGTGCCTCCCTTCGCGATGTCTCGCGTACACGATTGAGCAGCATGAGCAAAGGCTGAAGGCACGCGAGCAGGAGCTTCGCGAGGCGGCCAGGGCCGAGTTGGGCAAGGCGGAAGAGCAGCGCAAGACCATCGAGCGGGAGCTTCAGGCAGTCCAGGGCCAGGTCGGAAACGTTTGAGAAGAGTTACGACGAGCGACTAGCAGAGCTCAAGCGCCTGATGGGAGAGCTGGAAACCCTGCGCGGCAAAGTCCCTGATGCTAAGCTACAAGAGGCTCTTGATGCACTTAAGCAGGGCAAAACGAAGCAGGCTGACGCGCTGTTTGCTGAGGTCGAGGACAGCGCACAGCAGACGATCGAGCTAGTCGCTAGAGCAGCGTTCGAGCGGGGTCGCATCGCCTATCAGGAAGTGCGCTGACAGGAAGCCTGAACTCATTTCGATAAAGCCGTCCGGCTTGCCCCGGATAATGCCGAGTACACAGATTGGGCAGTCCGACTAGCGCAGGAACTCGGTGACTACTCTGCAGCGGAGCCGCTATACAAGAAGGCGGTCGCCATCGGCGAGAAGACACTCCCGGCCGACCACCCCAATCTGGCGGCCGCCTAACGATCGCTCGCGCAGGCTGTTTTGCAGCCGGATCGTCAACGACACTGACCGTCTCCTTCGCCCAATAGTCGAAAAATTGGCCACGCGCTTCTCGATCGTTCCACGCGAGCTGGCGCCGGACTCATTCTTCGAAACAATGCGTCGCGATAAATCGGCTTGGGCCGTGGCAATCGTGGGCTTCGCCGATCGGGCAAGGTTGCTGCCCTTACTTTGCCGGCTGCCAGCCGATCCCAGCATCCTGCGGCAGCAAAGGCACGCAGAGCCGCGGTCCTTTATGGCTTGGGACCGGGCGATCTGCGGGCGACAAGACCAGTGATTGGCCCTCGTCTCTGGAGCCTAGAGGTTTGCCCCGGCGATGAAGCTCGTCGCGAGGCCAGCAAGCTTCGCGCGCAATTCGGGCTCCAGCAGTGCGAGGAAGCTGTTGTTAGCGCTCATAGTCTTGGTCGCGCTTTCAAATTCGGCCTCCGTCTTGCTGAGTTTGAAGAACAGAATGCTGGTCATCTTGCTCTTCAGGTGAAGTCGGGCGATCGCGTATCGGACAACGGTGTCTGTATCGGTGCCGCCTACCGCTGCAAAATGCATCTCTTGTGCGTCGAACCGGCGAGTTTCGCTGTCGAAGAGCGTGATCCACGGCGCCTGCTCGTTCATCTGCTGCAGGTTCTGGAGGCCGGCAAGGATGATTGGGCCGATGGCTGCGCCACCGAAGGCAATGGTAAGAAAGGGGATAATCGCCTTGTGGACTTCGACCCCGGTCTTTTTGAAGGTCGATTTGGTCACCGCCGAACCAGCGATGGTGAATCCGAGCTGGGCTAGGTTTGAGGTGTAGGCGGCAAGCCAGTCATCTTCATCGTCGCCCGGCTTTATCGCCTTGGTTGCCACGCGGCTTGCGAAAAGCATGGCCTGCGAGACGCCGGCACGCACCGCCAGGCTAGGGACCTGGGAAAAATCAATCAACGTGGTTCCCGAGACCACTGCGGGCGGGAGTTGGTCGAGGTTGAGCGCAGTGCCCTCGAGGGCGCTAAAGCTCTCGGTTAGGTCTCCAAGGTCGGCGCTCGCGAGAAATGCTCTCGTGTCGATTGTCATCAATGGTCTCCAGTCTCAGAGTTTGAGTTTGGTCAGGGTCTGAAGAGTATCACGCCTTGCGCGGCAGCTTCAGTGCTTTCGAGCGACGACCCGAAGAGATGGGCCTTTAGGGCCTGTAGCGCAGCTCGAGCACATGCCGTTCCAGCGTTACCAGTTGGCGATGTAGCCGCGGGTATCGATGTGGACGAAGCTCGGGTATTTACCGATGCCGCCTTTGAATGCCGGGCTGCTCGCGCGCACCGCTTTCGCTACTGCGTGCCATTGGTTCGCATTTGCCGTCTCGCAGCGGAAATCGATCGCGTTGAATTTCATGTGCAGGCTGGCGCTCTCGCCGCCGATGCAGGTGTTGTAGGCCGGGCTGCGGTACGCCGAGAGCATGCGGCATCTGGCGCCGAGGCGATGACGGATCTCATCCAGCATCTTCGCGGTCTGCCCAATGCTCGGCCACAATGACCTCTCTGGAAAATGGTTCTTGCCCGCGCAGCGCTCGCCAGGTGCGTTGCTTGCGCCCATGAAGAGCAACTCGTCTGCGCTGAAGTAGCGCAATCCCAGCGAGGCGACGAACGCGCGAAACGCTGCGATGTCGAATCCAGCAGCTTCAAGGTCGCTCGCGGCGGATTCCAGGGACATCGTGTCCGGATCGAATCCTTCACCGATATCGACTTTGGAGAATTCTCGCGTGTCGTTCATGCTGGCCGCTGCTTTTGCCGAGAGCTCTTCGAGCGCCGGCGCAACGCTCTCCAGCACCTCGCTGGTGAGCTTCACCACTTTCCGCTCTCCGCCGCCCGCATCGAACCCGTCTTCGAACATGGCTGAGGCAGCTGATTCCAGATCTCCGCCAGCCAGGTAATCCTTCACGCCGTCGGCCAGAGCCTTGGCAATCTTGTCAAGGTAAGGCTTCGTCTTTAGCCGCGCCTCCTCGCCCGCGATGTCCATGAAGCTGATTTCGACGAGACAGCAGGCCGTCGATGCATGATGCGACCCCTGCTTGAGAACCCCGAGCGGCTGGCGCTTGACGCCGCCAGGGTGGCCGGCATTGCGGTCATTGTGCCCAGTCGCTGCGACCAGACGCTTCTGCATGGCGCGGCACAGATCCGCCGAACGCGAACTGTGGTTGGTGTCGCAGATCGTCTCGGTGCCTTGCGTTCGGTTGTTGAAGCCGTTCAGGTGGATGGACACGAACACCGGAGCGGCAATTGACTTCGCCGCCCGCGCCCTGTCCGCCAAGCCGAGATTGTTGTCCGCCTTGCGGGTCAGCACGACGGTATGGCCAAGCGCGGTGAGCAGCTTCTCTATGCGCAACGCCAGATCCAAAGTGACCGTTTTTTCCAGCAGGCCGGTCGGGCCGACTGCGTTGTTCGGGCTGGAACCGCCGATCTTGGTCGTTCCGCCATGCCCGGGATCGAGTACTACTTTAGCCATTTTTTCCTCGCCGTGTGCGAGTGCTCGACTTCGCCCGCTGGTGCATCCGGCAGGCTCGTCAGTTCGGGAGGGCACACAATCCGCCCGAATTCCGCAAAATTTCTATTTCCGCTTGATGTCGTTTCGCAATGCCGTCTCGCGCACCGCGAACCGTGTCGAACTGATCGGCATCAACGATCGCGGTGTCGAAGGTAACACCGACCAGCTCCTGCAACTCCGAGATCCGCCGCATGAAAGGCGCGAACTCCGCGGGAACGGCAAACTCGAAATCGACGTCACTCAGGTCCTGTTCCAGAAGGAAGGCGTAGGCGGCCAGCCCTTCGCCCACGCGGGCCACGATGAGCTTCCAGAACCGGGACGGGATCTTGGCCCGCAGCTTCGTGCTGCCGTCGCCGAAGAATACCTCGTCCGAGTCATCCAGCACCGGCCCAGCGAACACGCAGAGCCGTTCGTTCGCCACTTCCGACAGCACGTGGTCTTCGAGATCCCCCCAATTGTCATCGCCATTGGCGGAGCGATTGAACCCGCCCACTTGCGGCGAGCAATTGGTGACGTGATAGGTGTCGCCATCCGTCCGCTTGAGATCGGCATAGGTCCGACCCCTGGCGACGTGGTCGCGGCGCACGATGTGGCCCTTGTCGAACGCCCTGCGGTCCTTGGTGAAGAACGCGTCGGGTATCTGCAGTTGCGTGTCGAGTCGCGGATCGATGAACCAGCGTTCCTCGTCGTTCTTGCCCAGACCGCTCAGGCCGCGCCGGGTGTATTCCTTGCCCGCTTCCGGCTTCTTCAGCTTCGGCGCCTTGGTCACGTTGCTCGCCGCGAAGGGCGCGAGCCTGCGCTTAGCGTGCATGATGACGGAAGAGTTCTGATAGTGCAGTGCGTCAGCGCCCGACTTCGTTTTGCCCACCGCGGCGTCCGCTGTTATCGGCATCGGCACCTCGACAGGTTTTAGCGCTTTATCCTGGTCCGGATCGTCCAGGAAACCGGGATCGTATCCAGTGCGGCTCACATAATCCGTGTCAGGGGTGGGCTCGCGCAACGCCTCCGTTATGTCCTCGACGATGGCTTCATTCACCGCGGTTGTGCCCAACGAAATCGTGATCCGCAGCGGCACGTCAATGATCACTGACACATCTTGCGTAGAGACAACGGAACCGCCGCCGGCCCTGCTGGCTGTCTGCGCGTCCGACCCGGGCTGTGCATCGTCTCGTGCATCCTGCCTCGGCGGTTCGCCTTGGTCGGCGCGCAGCCACCAGCCCGACCATTCCGTTGCACCGCCCGGCGCCTCGCCGGCAAACACCATTGCTGCTGACGCAGATCGAGTCCGAGAAGCCCGAGGGCATCGCCACGGCGCGCGGCTGGGAGCTCTTCCTTGCCAAGCATTCGCAAGGCGCGCTGAGCGACATCGCGCGTACCGCGCTGGCGCTGCTCGATAGCGGCAGCAGCGGGCATGTCGCTCGTTCCGGACTTTTGCTTCTGGTGGCTTGCCGGTCGCCGATGCCCGTCAAAGCGGCACTCCCACCGCACGCAGCTCCGGCGCCACCTTGTTTAAGCCGACGGCATAATTTGATCTGCCGGTGAAGCCGCTGAAATGCAGGCCGAAGGCCGACATGCCGGCGCCCTCCCAGGCGATCATCGGCGAGCCGGACGCGCCGCCGAACGACGTCGCCTCGTGGCCGAAGGTTATGTTGAGCGGGTCCTTCAGTACGGCGCCGAAGGTCTGCAGCGTTTGCCCCGGCGCCAGACGCTTGACGCCGAACAGGCTGCCGAACAGTGTCTGGATGACGAAATCCCAATCGATATCCTTCTTGGGCCCCTGCTCGCGTTTGGGCGGACCGGGGAAGCCGATCGTGCAGAGCGTCGTCGACTGCGCCTGCTGGAACACCTGGAATTCGGCATCGAATTTGAGCGCCTGCGGCATGGTGGCGCCGTCGATGGGCTCGATGCGCATGGCGACGGCGTCGAGATGGCCAAAGCCGGGGCCGGCGCTAGTGGGCAGCAAGGCCTCGACTATCCTGAAACGGTTGCTGTCGGCGCGGGCGGCCTCGCCGACGAAGTCGATCTCCAGCCAGCCATGGATGGCGACCCTGCCGTCCTTCTCGTCCATCAGCACGCCGTGCCTGGCGCGCGCCTGATCCATGACATGGTAGTTGGTGAGGATGATGCCCTTGCGGGCGTCGACCAGGCTGCCAGTGCCGATATAGTTTCGGTTATGCCCGAATTCGGGCTGGATCCTGCCGATCGCCGCGCAGACGGGGGCGAGCTTCGGGCGCGCGCGGGCGATTTCATCTTCCCAGCTCAGCATGAAGGGATGCTTCTCCGGCGGCAGGTCGTTTTCGACCAGGAAGCTCGGCCGCGAGCCGTCGGCAATCACGATCGCCTCCAGCGCGCGCTCGTCAGTGGGCGCCATCGCGGCTTCGGCATTGGGATCCTCGACCAGCTTCCTGAGCGCCGAGCCGCCATGCTCCTTCAATAGCCGAAGTGCGGCGACGAACGCCCCCTTGTCGGGGATCTCGCGCGCCGGCATCTGCTCGGCGAGCGACATCACCCTGTCCAGCGTGGCGTCGGCGCCTTGCCTGGTGAGCGGCTGCCCATCGCCATCGCCGCCGACATTTGCCGATTCCAGGCCGCCGCTTTCCTCGGCGGCGGCGCGCCTGGCGATGATCGATTGCAGGCGCTTGCCCTTGCGGCCCTTCGACGGCTGCGGCCGCACCCACCGCACGGCGGGAGCCGCAAAGCCTTCCAGGCCGCTTGCCGCCTCTTCGATCCCGTCGGCTTCGTCCTGCGCTTCCACCGGCGCTTCCGGTACTCCCGTCGCGGGCGGCTCCCTGGTTTCGGCTTTCGGCGCCGGCAGCTTGCTGGCACGCAGCAGTGCCAGGCTGATCTCGGCGCCGTGTCCATGCCAGTCGAGATTGGCCTTCAGCGCCTTGGGGCCGCTGCGGGCAAGCGCCAAGCTCCTGACCGAAGCTTCCGCGGGGACGGGCACCGTCGGCTCGGTCGGGCTTTCGGTGCCCAGCCCCAGGTCGAAGCCCGCTTTCAGGAGCGCCTCGGCGTCGATGATGCCGGCGCCCATGTTGTAGCTGTCCCAGCCGCCTGCCGGCACGCGCGCCGTCGCCTTGACGAGGCGGCGGAACATGTCCTGCACCGTCTCGCCACGCGCCCTGGCGGCGGCGACCACGTTGGAGCGGCCGTGGAAGGCCAGCCAGCAGGCGGCCACGCCGGCGACTAGCGCGACCGCATAGCTGGTGCCTTCTCCCTGGCCGACGCCGCCGGCCGCAGCAGCGCGATGGACGTTCTGGGCGGGAGCGGAGATGTCGACCTCGGGGCCGTAGCAGCTGCCTTTCCAGCGCCGGTCGCCGCTGTCGACGCCGCCGACCCCGAGGCATTTCTCGTAGCGTGCCGGCCACACCACCACGCGCACGCAATTGCCGGCCGCGGCCATGACGATGACGCCGGCATCGACGGCGCGCGACAGCGCCATCCACAGCGACAGCGAAGCGATGCCGCCCAGCGACATGGTGATGACATGGGCGCCGTTGTTGACGGCGTGGTCGATCGCCTGCGCCACCTTGATCTGCGAGAGGCGCACGACGCTCTCTATCGCGCGGATCGGCATCAGCCTAGCGAGTGGGGCGCTGCCGCAGACCTGCAGGGTCGCGGAGCCGGCGACCACGCTGGCGGTCGAGGTGCCGTGGCCGGGATTACCGTGCTTGGCCAGCGGGTCGGTCGGATCGTCCTTCTTGCCACCGAGCAGGTTGCGCGGGGCGACCAGCGTGATGCCGGCAAGCTCGGCATGCCTGGTGATGCCGGTGTCGGGCTGCGCCACAACGACCCCTTCGCCGCGCGCCGGCCGGCCGCTTGCCTGGGCATAGGCCCAGGCCTGCGGCGCCTTGATCGACTCGAGCGCCCAGAGCGGGGCGAGCCCGTTCTCCTCACCCACCCAGCAGTCGAGAAGCTCGCCGACGCCTTCCAGGGGACCGGCCTGGTCGACGGGCATCGCGGTGTAGAAGATCTCCGGCTCGGCCGCATCGAGCGCCAGCGCCGCCACCAGCGCGTCGGCGGCGCGGAACGCCGCCTCGTCGCTGATGAAGCGCCGGCCGGGCAGCGTCAGCAGCAGCTCCTCAGCCGAGCGGAACTCGATCGAGAACGGCAGGTCGCCGAGGTCGCCGCGTAGTGCGGCGGCAACGGCGTCGATCTCGGTGTCGAACAGGCAAAACCTCGCGTCGGAGGCCGGGTTCTTGCGGGCCTTCCTGGTTGCCGCCTCGATGATCTCGCGGATCTTGCCCATCGCATCCCCCTCGTGAAGTCGTGGACTTTGTTTGTGCCCGGCCATCATGACGCTGTTTTGACCGGAAGTCTAGATTTGACGCGATACTTGGGGGTGATAACATATCCCTGACCGGTCAAAACCAAACCGGGCAATTTTATTCCTGTTTGATCTTTCGCGGGGGAGGGGTCGATGCAATCGAAATCGCGTTGGTGGGTGGGACTGCTGTCGCTGGCGGCGCTCGCCGCAGCTGGCGCCGGCGAGGCCGCCGCGCAGGCTCTCGAGGCCGATTTCCTGCTGGCCCCGAAGCCGGCCCGCATCGAGCTTGCCTTTCCCGACATTGCGACGACGTCATCCCATCGGGTCCGGTTGTCCGGCAGCAATGCGGCAGCGAATGAGGTCGAGGCCGACTCGCCCATCGTGGGGCCGATCCTTTCCGGGGGCGCGGAAGCCTTGACACAGGCCGCAACGCCGAAGGCGCCCTCGGTGGCCAACAATGGCTGCTCCAAAATCAAGTCCAAGCAGCAATGCATGTTCGATATCCAGCTTCCTCCCGGACTGGCCCCGGGCAGCTATTCATTCGATGTGCTGGTGACCGGTAAGAATGGCGGGCAGTCGGTCAGGACGGTGAGCGTCGACATCCGCGCCTCGGCATGGTGGGCCGGCGTCGTGATTGCGCTCGGCGTGGCGCTGGGCGCGGCGGTGACGGACTGGCGCGGCACGGCGCGGCCGATCGTCAACAAGCGCATCGAGGCGGCGCGCCTGCGCGAGGAAGCGCTGCACCTGGCCGCCTCGACCGGCCAGGTGGCGGTGGCGAGGCGGGTGAGGCAACTGGCCCTCGACCTGAAGGGGCTCGACAGCGACATCCTCGCCGGTAAGGACGATCCGGCCAAGCTGCCGGAATACAGGGAGCGGCTCGATCTGCTCAACCGCGCCGACGCGCTGCTGCAGGGGGCCGCCGAGCCCAAGGACGGGGCGGCAGGCGTCTTCAGCCTGCTCGCGCAGCGCCTGGAAGCCGCGCTGGTCGCTGTCGAATGGAAGGAAGAGACGGTGACTGCCGCGGCAAATACGCTGAGCGCCGAACTCGCCGGCTTCCAGCCGCTGTTTGCGGCGGCGCAGCGTTTCGACAAGACCGTGGTCGATCTGGCGCCGGCCGTGGCATATCTGGGCGCCGCCGGCGAGACCGCGGAGTGGAAGGCCGCCCTGGCGCTGCGCAAGGAGGCGTTGCAACCGCTCAACGCCGATGGCGACGGCACGCAAACGACGACGCGAGCCACGGCCCTGAACGAGACGGCCGAAAAGCTGGAAAAGCTGCCGGCGACGATCGCGCCGCTGATCATAACCAAGCTGGACGGCGATATCGCCACGCTGCTGGCGCAGGCAGCGACCGACGAGGACAAGAAAAGCCTGCAAGACCTGCAGAAGCAGGTGACGGCGCTCAAGTCGCGGGCGCCGGATGCGGCGACGATCGCGGAAGCCGGTCGGCTGGCGAAGGAACTGGCAAGCCGCTCCGGGCTGGAGGGTCTGGAAGGCACCGTCGAGTTGCCGGCAATCGTGGAGGCTGGCAGCGGCCTGAAATTCGAGTGGTCGGACACGGCGTTCCAGCCGGAAGCCGGCGCGACGCTGGCCGACCTCACCGATTCCAGGAAGGCCTGGGACTTCATCACCAACGCCATCGCGCTTGCCGGTATCGCCAGCGTCGGCGTGATGGTGCTGTGGGCGACCAACACGACATGGGGTAGCGTCCAGGACATCATCCTCGCATTGCTGGCCGGCGCCGGCACACGGCTGTCGATCGGCAAGATCGGCCAGACGGCGCAGCAGTAGGGGAATAGGGGGGTCCTTTCGACGGTAACGCGACGCCAACGTTGACGAAGCGGGTAGGGTTGTACTCGCGCTTCAGCGATGGATGTCGCCTATCCTCCTGTTCCCTTGTGTCCGGCGGCCAGTGGCAACCCGCGTCAGTTTCCTGCAGGGGGCGGGGAGGCTGGCCACCGATAGCCCAGCACCTGCGCCTTCGGGAAACTGAACGGGCCCACCTGATTGCTGACATTGCCAATGACGAGCGTGACGTTGTCAGCGTCCGAGCTGACCACGAAGCCGGCTGCGGCAGATATTGCCTCCGAGGCAGATTCGGGTCTGAGGACGGTGATGGCGCCCGTGACGGGCTCCGCCAACGGCTCGCCAAATTCGAGATAGTCGGCACAACGGGCACTGCGCGGATTGCCTGCGACGTTGGCCTGCTGGAGAACCCAGCTGATGAATGAACAGCCCCAGGCGACAGTCTGGGGCTGGCGGCCCGTAGTCGTCGACGCGTGATACTCCTCGATCCTCGGGTTGCTCTCGGGGAGCCTTGTGCCGCTTTCGGCTGACTCGGATTCCCGAACGCCGATTTCGCCCCGGGCAATTTGCAGCCAGGCTGGCTCGGGTGCGGCGGCAGATCCATCAGCGGCGGGCGCGTATGGTGAGTTGACGAGTGGTCGTGCAACCATGCTCTTGACGGCCGGCCCGGCCGGCAGCGCGGAGAACGGCAGCCGGTTGACGAGCCGTGCCATGGCAAGATCGGTGATGCGCAGCCGGCCGTCGAGGCTGGCGGTGGCGAGCAACTGGCCGTCGGGCGACAGCGCCATCGCCTGGATCGGGCTGCCATGGCCGGTGATGGCGACGACCTCGGTCAGCGAGTCCGGCCGCGGTTCCGCCTCGCCGGGGGCAGGGTCCGCTTCGACGGAAATGCCAGTCGCACGGATGGTGCCGTCGGCACTGCTGCTTATGATGGAGTCTCCGCCTTGACCGGGTTCGAATTGCAGGACCGGGCCGTCCAGGATGCGATCGAGCACCCGGAAGGACAGCCGCGAGGAGTCGGTCAATTTGGCAAACAGCACGTCCCCATCTGCCGTGCCGACAAACAGCTCGCCTCCGTCGGCCGAAAGATGCAGCGCGCCTTCGCGCAAGGTCGGCATCGGTCCGGCCTTCGAGAGGTCATCGGATTCCCGGAACAGCCGGATCTGACGGGTGCTGCCAAGCGTGGCGATGCGACGGGCAGTGAAGTCGCTGACCCATTGAGTGATGTCGGGGGAAACTGAAATGCTACCGAGTTGCAACAGCCGTTCGATGTCGCCGATAGCCAGTCCCATCCCGAGATTTGCAATGAATCGTTGTCCGTCGGGGCTCAGGTAATTTAGGCGGCCGGGGTCGATCAGTATTAGGCCCTGGGGTTCAAATGTCCCGTTCAACGCAAAGGCGCGACGCACCGAATACGTGGTCAGCAAGGTCGTGTCGGGATCGTAGACATGCAGCCTGCGACCGCTCGCATCGAAGGCTGGCACTCCCGTTGTCCCGCTGCTGGAGGACTGAAGTCGCGACAAAAGGCGCCCGTCGCTGGCGGAATGGAAGTTGATTCCGCCGCTGCTGTCGCACACCGCCACGATCGTGCCGTCCGGGCTGATCGCGGCCTGGGGGTTCTGTTTGACGTACTCCGTGATCGTCACCGTTGCGCCGTCCGGCGACGCGACGGGTTGCACGAAAACCGTTCCGTCCTCTCCGGCAGCGATGAAATGATCGCCGGCCGCGTCGAAGGCTAGATGCGTGAGGGGCTGTCCCCTCAGGTTGGGGAAGCTGGCGAGAACCGAACTATCGATTGCCTCGCCGAACGCCACCACCACAGTTCCAAGCTCGACATCAGAAAGGCGCAGTAGGATGGGTGTATCAGTCCCATCGAATGCCAGCAGGCGATTGCCATCCGGAGAAAGCACCGCCGGAGGCCGCAAGAATCTCGGATCGGCAGTGTCAGCCGCTTTCTGTACCGGTGCTTGTCCCGAGCCTTGCAGCGGGAGATCGTAGAGCGCGAGTCCGACATCGCGAGCCGCCAGCAGGCGCCTGCCGTCGTGGCTCATCGACAGAAGCTCGATCAAGCCCTCGACCTCCGGCAGCGCCGGCTCTTCGGTCCATGTCGATCCCGGCAATGTCACATCGGTTGCGCCATAGTCGCCGGGCGGCAGGAGGTCGCTGCCGTCGCCGATCGCGCGGCGCCAGATCTTGATCGTGCGGTTGGCCGCCAATGTCGTGAAAAGCGCGCCGCCGGGATCAGGGGCAGCCGACACGGCGATCTCGACGATCGCAGTATCGTGCCCGCCTATGCGCCGGATATATTGGTCGGGGTTGACGCCTGAAATCTGCTGCGAGGCGTCGATGGCGAAGACGTTGCCCTGGCCGTCGCCGGCAATGACGGTGCTGGTGCCGGGCAGCGCCGCCACCGCACGAGTATCCTCGATGTCGAAGATCTCGCTGACTTCCGTGGCGACTGGGCCGTTGAGGTCGCGCAACAGAAACAGGCGCGCCGGGGCGAGGGGCGGCAAGCGACCTTCGCGGTCGTCATAACGTCCCACCACCGCCGAACCATTGTTTGCCGGCACGACGGCAACGAGCTTGCGATACACCTCGAACTGCCTTGGCGGGGACACCGTCGCGAGGCTTCCGGAATCGAGGCCGAGCGGCTGGTGCAGGTACCAGAAAGGCGGGACCCCCGCGCCGGCGGCCTGGAACGAAAGGATGGGCAGCGGCGGGAATTCGTCGAGCGCCTCGGCAGCGCGAAGCGTCGAAGCGCTGCCGTCCCTGGAGATTGCCAGCACACCCTGGGCGCGCGTGCCGACGTAAAGCGGGCCGTCTGGATCAGGCGACCATTGCAGCGCCGTGACCAGGTCGGTGCTGCCGTCGGCCGGCACCACCCGCTCGTCGAAGACGAGCTGCAGGCGCGACAGGTAAAACTGCGCAGCCAAGGCCAGCAGCACCGGCATCAGCGCAACGGCTGCGACGGCAAAAAGCGTGCGCTTGAGGCTGCCGGGGCGGCGGCGTTTCGGGCTGGCCGGGAGCGCGGCGGAAACCGCCTGCGGCTCTTCCAGCGGTTGCTCCGGCTTGCCCGCTTCGGGCGCCGCCTCAGGATTTGTATCGGTCTGCACGCGAAGCCTCATCGGTCGTGCCGCCATCTTCCGGCGGCGGGTGCGCGAGCAGCCCCAGCCTGGTACGCAGGCCGGCCATGCGCGGCGAGCGCGGCCGCTCCACCTCGATCGCCTCGATCAGCCGACGGCCGAACTTCTGCTTTTGACTTTCCTCGACAACCATGGCCACACGATCGGGCCAGCGACCGGGCCTGGCAACGTCGGCTAGGTTTATCTCGAGGCGCGTACGCAGCAACATGGTGAGCTGGTTTTCGTCGAAGCTTAGCTTGATGGCATCAACGACGGCTTCGATCTGGGCGCCATTGAGGCTCTCGAAATCGATGTCGGGCATGTCGCCGGCCGGGTGCCGCGGCGCTGTCTGGTCCGGCTGCGGCGGTTCAGCCGGCGGCACCGGGCGCGCCATCAGCCCAAGCGTGGTGCGCAGGCCGGTGATGCGCGGTGCATTCGGCCGCTCCGCCTCGATCGCCTCGATCAGCTGTTTGCTGAAACCCTGCTTCAGGCTCTCCTGCACGACCTGAAACACCCTGTGTTCCAAAGGGCCTCGGGTAGCGATGTCGTCAAGGTTCCTGTCAAGCTGCCCGTCGAGCAGCATAGCCAGCTGATCGTTGTCGAAACTCATCGTCATCGCCTCGACGATAGCTTTGATCTGGGCGCCATTCAGGTTCTCGAAATCGAGGTCGGGCATGTCGCGAGCCGGGTGCCGGCGTGTTTGGTCCGGCTGTTCTGCCGGCGGTACCGGGCGCGCGAGCAGCCCGAGCCTGGTGCGCAGGCCGGCGATGCGCGGCGTGCCCGGCCGCTCCGCCTCGATCGCCTCGATCAGCGGACGGCCGAACTTCTGCCTTTGACTTTCCTCGACAACCATGACCACTCGATCGGACCAGCGACCCGGCCCTGCAAGGTCGGCAAGGTCTCTGTTGAGGCGCGTGCGCAGCAACATGGCGAGTTGGCTTTCGTCGAAGCTTAGCTTGATGGCCTCAACGACGGCTTCGATCTGGGCTCCATTCAGGCTCTCGAAATCGATGTCGGGCATGTCGCCGGCCGGGTGCCGCCGCGGCGCTGTCTGGTCCGGCTCCGGCGCTTCGGCTGGCGGTACCGGGCGAGCCACCAGCCCCAGCGTGGTGCGCAGGCCGGTGATGCGCGGAGCATTCGGCCGCTCCGCCTCGATCGCCTCGATCAGCTGACGGCCGAACCTCTGCTTTTGACTTTCCTCGACAACCATAAACACTCGATCTGGCCAGCGACCCGGCATGGCAAGGTCGGCAAGGTTTTTGTCGAGATATCTTCGCAGCAGCATATCGAGCTCGACCTCGTTGAAGCTCAGACGGATGGCCTCGACGATAGCTTGGATCTGGGCGCCATCCAGCTTCTCGAAATCGATGTCTGGCATGTCGTCGGTCGTGCCACCATCTTCAGGCGGCGGTGTGGTGGGCGGCTGCCCCGGCGTTGCAGCCTCGGCCGACGCGGCCGCGGCGGATTGGCCTTGCAAGCCCTTTGTCGCGGCGATCAGCGCGCCGCGCTCGGCAAGTTCTGCCCGGACGCGGTGGCCCTGCAAGAAAAGTGCCGAGCCGGCGGCGGCAAGCGCAGTGGCGAGCACCAGCGCGCCAAGCGGCAGCCAGGCGCCCGGCGCGTGCGGCGCCGCCAGCGGGTCCGGCCACAACCACCAGGCCGCCGCGCACCACACCGCTACGCCGGCCAGTGCGGCGGCGCGGATGACGAACGCATGCCGCCGGTGCGGTCCAAGCACGGTCGAAAGGGTGGCGTCGTCGAGCTTCGGCGCGCGCGGATCGGGGTCTGGCGTCAGCACATCGGCCACCACCGCATCCGGTGGGATCTCCAGTCCCGCATTGCCCGGCAGCCAGATCGGCAGCTTGGCCCCCTTCGGCAAAAGGCGGCCGCCGGGCAACGGTTTTCCCGCCAGCATGGCGGCCACGGCCTGCTGGACGCCTGCAAAGGCCTTGTCGGTGAGCGAATCCAGCAATGCGCGGCGCAGCCATGGCGGCATATGGCCCACCCGGAACCAGGGCAGCAGGCTGAGCTGCGCCAGCAGGGATTCATCGTAGAGGGGCACCGCGACGCCGCCGCGTTGGACCTCGATCTTGTGGCCGACATAGAGCGTCACGGTAAAGCGCAGCTCCGGATAGTGCGCGCAGGCGGCGAGCCAGTGGAAACCGTCCGGTCCGAGCCAGCCAAGCAGGTCCTGCAGCAGCGCATTGACCATCTCCGGCGGCGGCGGCAGGTCGGAGCGCAGGAAAGGCTCGTCCAGCCGCAGCGCCGCCGGGCGCATCGCCGGTTCCCGCCCGCCCCGCAGTTGTCGCCGCGTGTCGACCAGCCAGGCGACCGTGCGCTTCAGGTCGCTGTGGTCGCCGGCAGCCAATGAAGTGCGTCGCCGTTGCGGCCGGCCGCGTTCGCCGAAGACCAGCGCCAGCTCCTGGAAGCCGGCGACGGTGGCCCGGCCGATCGGGGCGGCCAGCGCGTTTGCGATCTTCATTTCGCGCTCGCCCCATTCCGCGATGGGGACCGGCGTCAGCAGCATGCGCCCCGGCCAAGCGGAAAGGGTGGCGGCGACGAAGGGCAGCGGGTCGAGTGTGAAATAGTCGACCAGATCGCTGCCATCCGTCACCAGCACCAGCCGGGCATCGGGGTGGCGCTCGCGCAGGCCGCGCAGGTCGAAGGTCCTGCGTGGCGCGTTCTCGTCGCGCTGGCGCGCCGTGATCGTGCGCGGATCCGGATCGTAGTCGTAGGTGGCGACGATGGCTCCGGCGCTGGACAGCGTCTCGATCAGCCGGGTGACGCGGGCCGCCTCATGGTCGTTGAGCCTGCGCCGGTTCACCAGGAACACATATTCGGCAAGCAGGGAACGCTTGCGCATGACGATGCTGAGGAAGCCGCCGCGCGCTAGCGTCGCCCGGATGGAGCGCTCGGCGTGGAGGCGGCGCCCCTCGACGGGTTCGCGCCATGAGATGTTGCGCGCCAGCTTGCGGTCGGAGGGCAGGGGCGCTGTCAGGCGGTCGTCGAGCGGCAGGCTGAACATCGCGCCGCGCAGCCCCTCGGGTGGATTGGCGAGGCTTGCCTCGACGGCCGCAGGGAACGTCCTCACCGCGATGAGCAGCGCCGGCACGAGCAGGACAAAAACCGCATAGGGCAGCCATTGCGGCCAGGTCTCGCTGGACGAGGCGCGCGGCTGCTGGTCCGATGGCGCTGCATCGGCGAAGGTCCTGATCAGCCCGGCCAGCCGTTGGTCCTCCGCGTCGTTGCGGCCGAGATCGCGCATGGCGACCGGATTGCCGGTTTCGATCGTGGCGAAGGCAGCCGCGTATTGACCCAGCACCGAGCCGCTGGCGCCGTTGCGCCGGATCGGAATGTCGGCCGGCTCCGGCCAGCGCTTCATCATCGCCGCCAGGAAGATCTCGGGCCGGTCGGTGACGTCCGATTCCCCGGCATAGACCTGCGCCAGCTCGCGCGGCGTCAGGTTGTTGTTGTGCTGGGCGGCGGCGGCGATCGTCACCGCCAGCGCCCTCCTGTAATCGTCGCCCACCGGGTCGTTCGGATCGGCAGGGGGCACGCCCCCGCCACCGGGCCGTGGCTCCGGTGAAGGCTGGACAGGACCCGGCCCTCCTCCACCCCCGCCGGTGCAGTCCGGCGGGCATGTCGGCGCGGGCGGGTTAAGCCATGCGAGCAGCCGAGCATCGGCCCCGTTGAAATGGAGCGCGGTGGCGAGCGTGATCGCCAGCAAGATGAGCGCCAGGAGGGCCAGCGCCCGCAGCCTGGTGCGCCGCAATTGCCGCATTCGCGCCAAAGCCTGTTCTTCGGTTTCCCGCGTTTCCGATGGTCCGTCACTACCGACGTCCGACGTGGTCTGCTGATCATCGTCGTGCCTATCCTCTTTCGGCGTTTCGGCCTCTTCCTCCTCATCGTCATCCGGCAGCGCCAGAGGCGGTTCGAAGGCGCCGGGCAATCCGGCATCGAGCGCGTAGGACAAGGCGGCGGCAGATTCCCGAGTTTCGGCGAGCACCGGCGTCATATAGCGAAGCCACAGGCTTTGCGCGTCGTCCGTGCCGTTGCTCAGCCAGCCCTCGCGGTTGAGCCCGAGCATCGCAGTCATCGCGTCGATGCGTTGCTGGGGCGAGACGCGATGCAGCGTCGTCGCCAGGCCGTAATACAAACGCTCGTTTTCGTAGCGCCGGAAAAAAGCTTCGAGGCGCACCGCATTCGGCTTGAAGCGGTGTTTGGTGAGGTTTTCTCCCGGCTCGCCCATCACGCCGTCTTGGTATCCCAGGTCGAGACTGGCGAGGCGATCAGCTGCGACAGTTTCGTGCGGTCGTTCTTCAGCTTGGCGAGCGCCGGCGCAATGTGCGGCAGCCGCTCCTGGAAGGTCGGCTTGTGCTTGTCCTTGGGACAGGCGAGCAGGGCAGCCGCGTCGATCGCCTCCGATATGCCGGGCCGCTTTTCCAGCTGCTCGCTACGGAATCGCGTCAACAGCTTGACCAGCAGGTCACGATCCTCCGGCGGCAATTCATAGGTTGGCTTGGCGCCGGCGGAGCCTTCCGTGGATGCGCCCGGCTCGTCCTTGCCGAAGCGCTTCTGCAGCCCGCTGGCGATGATGGCGCGCAATGTTTCATCGGACGGAAAGCCGATCTCATGGAAGATGCAGCGGCGCAGGAAGGCATCCGGCAATTGCCTTTCCTCGTTGGAGGTGATGACCACGATCGGACGGCAGGCGGGCAGCACGCTGCCCTTCGGCTCCGGCTGCTTTCCCTCCGCCACGCGCTGCGACAGCTCCGGCACCCGGAAAGTCAGGTCCTCGATCTCGCGCAGCACGTCGTTGGGGAAATCGCGCGAGGCCTTGTCGATCTCGTCGATGATCACCACCGACTGGCTGGGCTTTTCCGGAAGCGTGTAACGGCGCTTGCCGAGCAGCAGGTGTTCGACATTGGCGGGTTCGTGAGCATCGAGGATGGCGCGGCCGAGCGCCTGGAACTCGATATGGTCGGCGACATCGGCTGCCGACCTGTCGTCGGCCTTGTCGCCCTGTGCCTGGCGAAAGCGGCCGATCGCGTCGTAAGTGTAGAACAGATCGCGCGCTTCCGCGTTCGATTTGGTCGAGAAGAAATGCACACGCGACAGGCCGAGCCGGCGGGCGATGGCATAGCCGAGCTCGGTCTTGCCGCAGCCCGGCTCTCCCGACACCAGCAACGGACGGCCAAGCCCGAGAGCGACGTCTATCGCTGCGACGAGGTCGTCGTTGAAGATGTAGTTCCTGCCCTTCTGCGGCTCCTCGCGGCCGTTCTCGAAGAGGGGCACCTGCGGCTTGTCCGCCTTGAAACGCTTGAACCACATCGGGCCATCCTCCTGTCGTTTCGTTCCGCAAGGCCGGGCGGCCCTGGCATTCATTTCTACCTGAAAAGCGGAATGACTTGCTTCAGGACTTCCTCTTCGGCGGCCAGCATCGGCAGGCGCCGCTCGCCGGGCAGGGCCAGGCTCACCGCCTTCCTGATCTTGTCGGGGTCGATCTCCAGTACCGCCTCCAGGGAGCCGCACCATTTGCCCAGATCGTTGAAACCGATATCGGTGAGCTCGATGGCCGCGCCGCAGCCCGGCGGGGGCTTGTCGCCCCAGATCCTGCGCAATTTCTCGCGGATCGGCCTGTACTGGTCCGCCATGCCCTGCAGCGCGGCGTCGCTGCAGACCACGAAGATCTGCATGAGGTCTGCCGGCGTCTTCTCCTTGCGTAGGTGCGTTGCAAGCCTGGCAACCAGCGCCGGATCGCGTTCCCAATCCCAGTCGCCGATCCTGATGGTCGACCCCAGGATGATGCGCCGGCGTGCCCGCAGATGCTCGTCGAGCTGCTGGGCTAGCACCCTCCAGGCCTGCGCCGGCGAGTTCTCCCTGCTGGGCCAGGCCAGGGTTCCCCTTGCCCAGGGCTGCAAGCCATTCGATCCCATTTCTCCCTTGAGCGCCGCCTTGCGCCGATCGTCGTCGAAGCCGAAACCTTCCAGCGACAGCAGCAGCGCCAGCCTTTCCAGAAAGTTCGGGTGGTTGTCGACGCCGCGGCAGGTGATCAGATGGACGAGGCCGGGCTTCTTGTTCTCGCGCGCGATGTTGATTTTGATCTCGGGCTCGTCGCGATCCATCAGGAGCTTGACGTTGCGCAGCCGGCGCTCGGCCTTGAGCGCCGTTTCGGTGTCGGTGATCGTTTCGACCGATGCCGCGCCAGCGCGGCGCGCCGGCGGCTGCTTGTTGACGAGATGGCCGAAGTCGTTCGCCTTCATGTGGCGCACGATCGCGGCGATGGGGATTGCCTGATTCCATTCGGCGCGCGCATTGCCCGCCTGATGCAGGCCGATCAGGTTCAACTCGGCGTCGAGGCAGGCGCCGCCCGAAGAGCCGCCGAAGGTGGTTGCCGTATGGCGCATGCGAAGTCCGCCTTCCAGCATCGCCGTGATCCTGCCGGTGCTCACCTGGCGCGGCATCGCGGCCTTGCGGGCGGCATCGAGCGGATGCTGCAGCACGCGGATAGGGTCGCCCTCCGCCAGGTTGATCTGCGCGTCGGGAATGGTCAGCCAGCTGCGTTGCGGCGCAACAGTGTCGGCCGGGTTTGCAACGGCCTGGTCGCCCACCATCTCAGCCAGGCGGATGATAGCGTAGTCGACGAGGTTGGCATCGAACCCGTCCACCTTGTCCTTATCGTCGTCCTCGCCATTTCTGCTCTTGGGCAGGTTCTGGCTCCAGTCGGCGTGAAGCTTCACCGGGCGGCCCGGGGGGACCAGCTTGAGGTTGCTGTTTTCCTGATAATCGAAGCGCACGATGGCGTCCCCGGGCGTGCCCTCGGGCAGGAAAAGCCGCTCCACGACATGGTAGTTGGTCAGGACGAGATCGGGCCCGACGAGGATGCCCGTGCCGATCTTGCCTCGCCCGTCGTCGATCGCGCAGACCCAGTTGCAAAGATCGGCAATGAGGCTCTGCCACAGGTCGGTCGAGCGCACTTGCGAGTGGGGATCGACCGCGGCTTCGAGGCCGCTCATGCCGTGCCCCTGCCGGCTGCCAGGCGGCAACCACATGAAAGGTGGCGCGCCGGGCGCAACGCCATTGCCCTGCCGCCATGAGGGGAACAGTCGGTACTCTGCACCTTTCCGTCGCCTGCCATGATAAACCCTGGCCATGCTGAAGCAGAATCGCGCGACGATCAATGCATGGCGTGAACTTCCGCCGACGAAATTTTTAGCCGGCATCGGGCAGAGCCGCAGCGAAGCAGGCGTTTTACTTGCGGCGGCCGGCAGTCGCGCCGGGTAAGCACAGGCACCGATGTATCGGCGCGGTCGCTCTTCTCGACCGGCTGGAATCGCCAGTGCAGATGATCGACCGATATTGGCAAGGCCAAGCAATCAGAGAAAAATTCAAATAAATCCAATTTGAACGATCACGTGCTCTTGCGCAACCGCAAGATGAAAACGATGATGAGACGAGGCATCCTGGAACGAAGGGTTCCAGGCCCAGTGTCCTGGATCCTGAGGAGGGGAAGATGGCACGCAAGGACAAGGAACGGCTGCGCAGGTATATCGAGACGGTGACCAGGGCGGCCGGTGGGCCGGGCGCTTATGCCGAGACGCTGGCGGCGGCGGAAGAGTCGCTCGGGGGCGGTCTGGAAGGCGGCGGTCTGGAAAGCGCCCCTCCGCCCAGCACTGCCGAGAAGGCGGTGGCCGGCATGAAGAACATCGACCGAAATGCCGAGATCGACGAGGAGCAGTTCGGCGCGCTCGAGGCGATCATCTTCGCCGACATCAGGCCTGCGATCGACATCGTCGGCGGCACATTCAGCGTCACGCATCCGATGTGGCTCAAGCTCTCCGATAACGCGGCCACTAAGGCACTGATCGAATCCAGGCTGCCGGCGATCGGCCGCATCGAGCTGCCCGGCCATGCGCGGCTGCCCTATGGCGGCACGGGTTTCGTGGTCGGCGAGGGCCTCGTCATGACCAACCGGCATGTTGCGGGCATCTTCGCCGACGGCCTCGGCGACAAGCGGCTGTCGTTCAAGTCGGGTGCGGCCGCCGGGCTCGACCTGCTGCGCGAGCGCGACAGCACCAGCGCCAAAGTGCTCAAGGTCGAGCGTGTCGTCCTGATCCATCCCTATTGGGACATGGCGATCCTGGCGGTGAAGGGGATCGGCGGCGTCACGCCGCTGAAGCTCTCGCTCGAGGATGCGCGCGGCATGGCCGGCAGCGAGATATTCGTCGTCGGCTATCCCGGCTTCGATCCGCGCAACGCGGCCGACGTGCAGCAATCGCTGTTCAACAGCCGTTTCGGCATCAAGCGCCTGCAGCCCGGCCAGCTGCAGGGCAGGATCGATACTGCGAGCTTCGGCAAGGTGGTGCCGGCAGCCGCCCATGACGTCTCGACGCTCGGCGGCAATTCCGGCTCGGCCATCATCGACCTCAAGAACGGAACCGTGCTCGGCATCCATTTCGGCGGCCGCTACCAGGAGAACAATTACGCCGTGCCCGCGTCGGAGCTGTCGAGGGACGACCGGGTCAAGGCGGCGGGCGTCCTGTTCGACGGCGACGCGCCGGGCGGCGCGACGGAATGGTCGGCCTGGTGGCTGCGCGCCGACGCGGCGGAAGCGCCGGCCGCAGGCGATGGCGGCGCGGCTGCGCCGCCGCGCCCGGCAACGACGGCGCCGCCGGCATCGAGCGGCGGGCAGGTCGTGTCGACCAGCGGCGGTACGATGGCGATCGACATTCCGCTCAGGATCACGATCTCGCTCGGCACACCGGCGGCGGCAGCCGTCGCGGCTAGCGTGGAGGCGGTTGCCGTCGATGACACGGAAGGATTAAAGATTCCCGATCACGACGTCGACTACGCCAACCGGAGTGGCTACGACGCAGGCTTCCTCAACGATCCCGACCAGCCCGGGTTGCCGCCGCTGCGGGTCGAGTTCCCCAGCCCCAGGGACGCGGACGTCGTCGCCAAGACGACCGACGGCGAGGCCATCCTCCACTACCAGAATTTCTCGGTCGTCATGAATGCCAAGCGGCGGCTTGCCCAGTTGACCGCCAGCAACGTCACCAAGGCGGCGCACCTGAAGAAGCCGGAGCCCGGACGCGACTACACCCGCAGGGGGCTCTCCGGCCTGGGAGAGAATGACCAGGAAAAATGGTTCCCCGACGGGCGGCTGGACGAGAAGTTCCAGATTCCGGACGTCTTCTTCACCAAGGACCGCAAAGCCTTCGACAAGGGCCATATCGTGCGCCGCGACGACGTGGCCTGGGGCAAGACCTATGAAGAGCTGCGGCGCGCCAATGGCGACACCTACCATGTGACCAACTGCTCGCCACAGGTGGCCGGCTTCAACCGCTCGGCCGAAGGCGAGGACAATTGGGGCGACCTCGAGAACCAGGTGCTTTCGGAGGCCGCCAATGAAAGGCTGTGCGTGTTTGCCGGCCCGGTGCTCGACCCTGCCGACGAGGTCTTCCACGGCGTCGGCGACGGCGGCGTCAAGCTGCGGGCCAAGATCCCGTCGCGCTTCTGGAAGGTGATCGCGGCGCGTGTCGACGAAGGCATCGCCGCCTACGGCTTCGTGCTGGAGCAGGACCTCGAGGACGTCGATTTCGAGTTCGCCGTGCCGGCCGAGTTCCTGCCCGTCATGCGCAGGCTGAGCGAGATCGAAAAGCTGGCCGGCGTCAGCTTCGACGCGGCGATCACCGAGGGTGATCAATTCGATACCATGCGCGGCGCTGAGATCGCGCTGCGCAGTGGTGTCAAGCGCAAGTAGCGCCAATCGCGTCCGCCGAGCCGGCACGCCGTGCGGCAAGTCGGCTCGGCTTCCCCGGGAAATGACTGGGATTGCGTCCATGCCGCAATCCTTCCAGTAACCTCATTCCGCCTTCGCCCCTTCGACAGGGCTTCGGCGGATAAGCCGTCTCGGCGAAACGCGCAGAGCCCCCGCTTTGCTATTCCGAACACCTTCTGGTTCGGTTGGACTTGAGTGCAGCAGCTTCTCGAATCACTTTCGAGAACATCTCGTCTGATCGACTTGCCGTAGCTTTCGCAGTCGCGCCCTTGCGCTACTGCTCAGGCAACCGAAGAATTGGTTGGACCCGCAGATTGATTACAAACCGATGACGCTTACCAATCGGGTGAAACGACTTCCACCCGTGGTGCAAGTCGGCGTTGGTGACCGAGGCAGAGCAAGCGAACCGCCCCAGTCTCCTTTCTCCGAACCTCCGGCACGGTTCCGCCGGCTGCCATTCTCCCACGATCGCATTGCGTTTCTCGCTTCGGCTTGATCGTCGCCCCCAAGATGCGGCCCAGCCCGAAAACACAATCTCGACCGGCGAAACGTCCAGCTGCTCGCAAATTGGGAGTGGCCGGCCGACAGTCAGTTTCGATACTGCCCGCTCTTATCGGACATCGACCCGTTCGCTCAGGCAGAGCATCGGTGCGAATTCTGACCACGGCTCTTTCACTTGTCGCGCGCGCGTCGCGCCTTATGCGCAAAGACCGGATCGTGTCCATATTTGAGAGGTTCGCGTTGATTCAGCGCTAGTGGAGAACAAACGCTGATTTGGTGGGCGATCGTTGTGATCGCTGCCCCGGTCACTCGCAGTCAACTGTGCCGGCCATGGGAACGAGCAAGAAGCGCCATGGCGACCTTCATGGCGCTCCTCAAAGCTGCCCTTCGCGCAACGGTTCGAGTCGAACCTTCTATGCCCTTCCTACTGGGCAGCCATATGGCAATCCGTGCCCCGAGGCAGGCGTTGCGATCTTGAGATCGTATGCCCAGAACTCCCACAAACTAGTCAACTGATTTTCTGACATGGAAATCGAACCGGGAGTCGCATTGACGACAGCTTTGCGCCCAATATTGTTCTCTACTGGGTCAAGGGGTAGTGGCTCGGTTGTGAGCGTTATCGACGCTTTCGGGTGCCTGCGTTCTCTACGTGCTGATGGGGTCAGCTGGGTATGGAGCGGCTTGGTTGAAATCGCAGTCGACCGATCAGATCGACCGCATGCTACAGAATCGGCGCCGTCATCCATTTCTTCCCTCGGGCGTAGCTCCTGCTCGGGAGCTCGTTTCGGTCTCCGGTCCGGTTCGGTGCCGATCGGCTACGCTGGCTTGAACCCAGTGCCGTGCCGGAGCATGGCGTGCATGATGATTGCAAGCCGCCGGGCGAGAGCAATCCGCACCTTTTGCATCGTGGACCGTGCCGCGATCGCCAGTGTCCAATCCTTCAGCTTCGGCGGACCTTTGTAGCGCGTCAGCATGACGTTCGCCGCTTCGTAGAGCAGCTGTCGCGTTCGCCGGTCGCCACATTTTGAGATGTTTCCGGTGTAGTCCACTTCGCCCGACTGGTAGCGACCGCGGCACCAGGCCGAGATAGGCGCCGATGTCGTGGGAGTTGTCGGCCGCGAGTTCCGCCTTGATGTTGACCGGCTGTTGCTGGATGGCTTGGAAACCGGCGAGGGCGGTGTCCACGCGCTCGCCGGTCGTCGCGCCCGGCAACTCGGGCGTGGGCCGCCCACCAGCGGCCAAATGCTTCAGATAGGCCTCGCAGAGTTCGGCGCACTCCTGGTCGCCGGGGTTCAATCGGAGGACCACTTCGACCACTGCTTGGCTGCGATTGTTGTTCGCGGCATGTCTGAGGATCGCGAACCACACGGCGAGAGGACGGCCCTGAAGTTCGATCATCGCAGGGGCCATTTCGGCGTCCGTGATAATCATTATCCAGTCCTGCTGCAGCGGGTAGAGGTTGGCCAGCTTCAGCCTGAGAGCGAGATCGGCGTGAATTGACGGTTTCCTTCGCGTTGCGGTGGGCGCAGCGAGCTTACGGCTTGGCCGCGAGCCCCTCGACGACCTTGCCGATGGCGATGCCTTCGTTGCGGTAGTAAGTACTCTTCGAGACGGCGTTGGGCTCGGTGAGCCAGCCGCCGCTGTGATGCAGGGCGATAAGGTTCCATCTGGTGTCGAAGACCGGTGAGCCCGACGATCCCGGCAGCGTGTCGGTCAGATACTGGACGCGTCCACCCCCAACAAAGGCCACGACATTGGCGACAAACGAAATTTGCTTCTGGGCGCCGCCGGGATGCTCAGGGCTCCGAATCCAGGTTAACGGCATAGATCGCCGAGGATTGCGGCGAGGTAGTCGGTGCTCCAGCATCGATCGCGGCGAAATGCTCCAGCAGCGCCTTAAGGCGTGGCTTCTCAAATCCTTCGAGGGCGGCAAGGGTCATGGCAGGGGCTCCGAATCATCGATGCCCCATGGAATCAGATCAACCGCAATCCCAAAAGCGCGTTAACCCGAGTTCGTAGCCCTGCGGGAAGCGGTTACGCAATTGCGCTAGTGCTTGGGCTCGTACTAGCGTTGGCACAGCGGACAGGAGTACCGGGGGCCCGGTGGATCGTCCGCGAGGTTATTGAATTCATTCGATCCACTCCACTCGTGTTGCAAATTTTCTTTATCTTCTACGTAGGCCCTCAGTTCGGAATAAATCTGTCCCCATGGGTCGCCGGCCTCATTGCTATCGGACTTCACTACTCCGCATATTTGTCGGAGGTCTATCGCTCAGGCATTGAGGCGGTGCCACGCGGTCAGTGGGAAGCCTGCCGTGCGTTGAACCTCTCACCGTGGAGAACGTACTTCCGCATCATCTTCCCGCAGGCCCTGGCGCCGGCCATACCCGGAATGGGGAACTATCTTGTTGGCATCCTGAAGGACACACCAATGCTCTCGGTCATAGGTGTTGCGGAGTTAATGCATGCGGCCAACGCAATCGGCTCCGAGAACTACCGCTATCTCGAGCCATTCACTCTTGTCGGTCTGATCTTCCTGTTGATCTCGCTTCCGACGGCCGGACTAGTCCGGCTGTTCGAACGCAGGCTGCGGCTAGAACTAGGACTGCAATGATGACCAATACCGACTATCCCCTTGAACTGGCGGAGGATGACCGGCCGATGGTCCGGTTCATGAAGGTCAGCAAGAGCTACGGACAGCTCAAAGTAATTAATCACCTCGACTTTGACGTAGCCGAGGGCGAAATGGTTACCATTATCGGCCCGTCGGGTTCCGGAAAGACGACCGTGTTGAGAACCCTTATGACGCTCGAAACGATCAATGAGGGTGTGATCTATATTGACGGCAGGCCTCTGACTCACATGCCCCGGAATGGGGTCCTTGTCCCAGCAGACGAGCGATACCAGAGGAAGATCCGCTCGTCGATCGGCATGTGCTTCCAGCAGTTCAATCTGTTTCCCCACATGACCGCCATCCAGAATTGCATGGAAGGACCAGTCCAGGTGCTGGGGCTTTCAAGGAAAGAGGCGCTGGAGCGATCCGAAGAACTCCTTAAAATGGTGGGCATGATCGATAAGCGCGACCAGCATCCTTCGCGCTTGTCTGGCGGACAACAACAGCGCGTCGCAATAGCTCGCGCGCTAGCGATGCGACCTAAGGTGATGCTTTTCGATGAGGTGACGTCCGCTCTAGATCCCGAGGTGATCGGCGAGGTGACGGAGGTCATTCGGAAACTGGTCGCTGAGCACAACCTCACCATGATCATGGTCACCCATCAGATGGGGTTTGCCCGCGACATTTCCGACCGTGTATGCTTCTTTTACGGCGGCTCGATCGAGGAACAAGCACCGCCACAAAAGTTGTTTGGCGACCCGCAACGCGACCGTACCAAGCAGTTCCTATCCGCCATTAAGGAAGCGGTCTAAGGCGAAATACGGTGCCTTCGGCGTTGAGATTAAGTCGCAAGGGTGAGACGGTATCTCGGATACGCTGACAGTCCAGCGCGCTTCTCGTCAGGCGCAGGGTCGCAGCACAATGCACCGCATCCGCGCCCCAACCGCAGCAATTGTACAATTGTAGTGGCCAGGTGCGATAAAATTGGTCCCTATATGCTGGCGGCCCTTAAGAAGGGGTGCCCTGCTGGAGTAAGCGCCTCGCTGACACTTGAGCAGACGAAGCATCTCATTCGCCTGAGTTTGAGCAGATGCTAGGATGAGCGCGGCCAAATCGCGAAACCCACGGTCGAAACCGCTATCTCGCCGATGCGATCGGGGTTAAATTCACCCGGCTTTAGCTTAGAGGCGGCAGGTGCGCAATTGGGGCCCCAGCTCATAATTACCCCTCTTTGAGTGCGCGCAAAGGCACGTTTTCCGCTGCAGAGAAAGGAAGGAACAGTTCTTCAGAGTTCAAAGGAGCGTGCTTAGGCCATGCACATCAGCCATCCTGATGAGCTTTCATAATGAACGTCTGCTTCCAGCTGCCATTGTGTAAAAGCCGTCAGCGGAAAACGGCCCGAATATGCCGGAAACTGTTGTCTCTGACGACGCCCCCAAAGACTCGCCTGCGAATGGCAGCGGATGATGGCGCAATCAGGAGGTTATGAGATTCCAGCGCAGACGTGTAGCTCTAAGCGTCTAAGGACACGCCGCGGCGCGGCGGCAGTTCGATCTTCTCGAGCGCTGATGCCATCAGGGCCACGCCGATATGCCTGTAGACACCCGAGGAACTGCTGTCGGTGTGGCCCTGAATGGCGTCGGCCACGCTGTCAGAAATGCCAACCCTTGACGCTTCGGTCTTGAACCAGTGCCTCAGCGCATGATTCGGCGCTTTGCGTCGATCGGAAAACCCGTTCGCTCGAATCCAGGACGCCAGCCGGTTGGCAACGCCCTTCGAGGCGTGCTTTCGCTTTGGATCGCCTGACGAGCGGCCATAAAAGAGTGGACCCTGTCCCTTCTCCGCCACGAATTCCAGGAACCCGGCTGCAAGCAGGGCCGGATGAATGGGCACTGTCCTTTCGCTTTCCGCATTCTTGATGCTACCAGCATCGATTGCCGGCGTGATCTTTACGACATGATATCCGTCTTCCTCAAACACATGGCTGACGTGCAGCTGCGCCACTTCGCCAATCCGTGATCCCGTGGCGGCTGCCAGCCAAGGGAGCCATTTCTTCCCGGGGTCAGCAGCATTGCTGGCCAGCTCCAGCAGACGAGCCACTTCCTCGCCGCTATAGCCCAACATCTTCTTGCCCGCCTTCGTCTTGCGCGCGACCTTGATTCCCTGGGAAGGATCGGACGCCGCGAGTTTGTTCGCCACGGCAAACCTGAACAGCGCACGGGCGCAGCCGAGATAGCCTCGCGAGATGGTTGCCGCTGCCTTCTTGGCTTTGACGAGCTTGTCCTTCCAGCCGACGATATCCTCGGCGGTGATGCGAGTAATGTCGTCCGCCTTGTCCCCGACGAATGATTTCAGGTCGCGCATGATGCCGCGCCAGCTGGACAATGTGCTGGCGCTCGGATCGGTTTCCGCCTCCCAGCGCTCGAACAGTTGGTCGAGCGAAACCGGCTTGGCTGCCGGTGCCATCGGCGGAGAGCTGTGCAAGGCAGGCGCTTCAGGGTTCTCTGCCTGCCGAAAATTGCCTGCACGAAGATCGCCCAGCGAAGAATCAGGTTGTCGCTCGGCAATTGCCCGAAGCGCGTTGAGTTCGTTCTCAAGCAGCAATCGGCCAAGAGCGATCGCATCCGAATGGCTGATTTCGGGAATGCGGTTCTCGGCGATCGCGACGAATTCGCCAAGGTTTCCGGTCGCCCGCATGCTCTGCAACGTCTCGATCCGCTTCCCAAGGCGAAACCGATTGACGAACGCGATGACCTTTTCGAGATCACCTTCGGCAACGAGGTGGTCGAAATAGGTATAGGCATCCTGTTCGTCGTGCCCGAAGTCGGCCGGCACCGGCAGCGGTCCGAACTCGCCGCGCCAGAACCGTGCTGGCGCCGCGGTCGCCTGGCTGAAGAGCTCCGCACGGCGGCAGAACTCGTGATCGCTCGCCGCGATGGCGTGTTCACGGGCGATCTCGCGGAAGCCGGCACGGATCGTTCGCGAGTCCGGCGCAGCAACGCCAAGATTGTCATAGGCAACCTGCTCGGCACGAATCGCGTCAAACTGGTTTTCCAGTTCGACGTTCTTGCGAGCGAGACGCGACTTGGCGGTTTTGAGATCTTTTGTACGCAAGGACCGGACCACGATTTGACGCCCGTATATAGGGGCAATGTCCGTAGGAACCCAAATTCGGCAGTAAAAAGTGCCGCTGCGCGCCATCATCCGTTCGGGCAGTGTCGCCATTCGATTCGAGCCCCGACTATAACAGTCACTGTTACAACTGGGCCGAACTGGAAAAGCGAATCAGAACCTGAATGAAATCAGGTACTTACAAGATGATGGTGCCCAGAAGAGGACTCGAACCTCCACTCCTTGCGGAACACGGACCTGAACCGTGCGCGTCTACCAATTCCGCCATCTGGGCTGGTGCGGGCTCTTTAGGCGGGCAAGCGGTGAGTGTCAACGCGCTTTTTTGAAAGCTGCCCCGCCGGCTCAGCCGGCCAGCACTTCCTTGGATGCCACCGTCGAATCGGCGTTGAGCTTGTAGATGACCGGCACGCCGGTGCCAAGCTCCAGCCTGACGATCTCCTCGCCCGACTTGCCGTCCAGCGCCATGATCAGCGCGCGCAGCGAATTGCCATGCGCCGCGACCAGGACTGTGCCGCCGCGCAGCACATGCGGCTGCAGGTCGTGCAGATAATAGGGCCAGACGCGCGCGCCGGTGTCCTTCAGGCTTTCGCCGCCGGGCGGCGGCACGTCGTAGGAGCGGCGCCAGACATGCACCTGCTCCTCGCCCCATTTCTGGCGCGCGTCGTCCTTGTTGAGGCCGGAGAGATCGCCATAGTCGCGCTCGTTCAGCGCCTGGTCGCGGATGGTCTCGAGATCGCTCTGGCCGACCGCGTCGAGAATGTGCTGGCAGGTCTTCTGCGCCCGGATCAGCGACGAGGTGAAGGCGATGTCGAATTTCATGCCGCGCGCCTTCAGCTTGGCGCCCGCCTCCCTGGCCTCGGCGTGGCCCAGCTCGGTTAGGTCGACGTCGCGCCAGCCGGTGAAAAGGTTCTTCAGGTTCCATTCGCTCTGGCCATGGCGCACGAGCACGAGAGTTCCCGACATTTTTGCTCCTTCGGTTTGGTGGATGAGATCGTCTCAGGCGAGTCCGAGCACGTCGCGCATCGAATACAGACCCGGCTTCCTGCCGCGCGCCCACAGTGCGGCCTTCACCGCGCCGCGGGCGAAGATCGCCCGGTCCTCGGCGTGGTGGGCAAGCGTGATGCGCTCGCCGGTGCCGGCCAGCAGAACACTGTGGTCGCCGACCACCGAACCGCCGCGCAGCGTGGCGAAGCCGATCGAGCCGGTCTTGCGCACGCCGGTATGGCCGTCGCGCGACCGCACGCTGTTCCCGTCAAGGTCGATGCCGCGCCCGGCGGCGGCGGCTTCACCGAGCAGCAGCGCCGTTCCCGACGGCGCATCGACCTTGTGCCGGTGGTGCATTTCCAGGATCTCGATGTCGAAATCGTCGGCATCGAGCGCGCGCGCCGCCTGCTCCACCAGCACCGCCAGCAGATTGACGCCGAGGCTCATATTGCCTGACTTGACGATCGTCGCGTGGCGCGCCGCCGCCGCTATCTTTGCATTGTCGTCCGCCGAGCAGCCGGTGGTGCCGATGACATGGGCGATGCGCGCCTGCGCCGCATAGCCGGCGAATTCGACGGTCGCCGCCGGGCTGGTGAAATCGAGGACGCCGTCGGCCCTGGCGAAAGCCGGCAGCGGATCGTCGCCGATCACCACGCCGATAGTGCCGATGCCGGCCAGTTCGCCGGCATCCTTGCCGACATGCGGCGAGCCGGCCCGCTCGATCGCGCCGGCGACGCGGGCGCCCGGAATGGTGTGGATGGCACGGATCAGCGCCTGGCCCATGCGACCGGCCGCGCCGACCACCACCAGGCCCATTTCACTGACGGGCGGGTCGTTTGTGGCCGTACCGCTCATAAATTTCTCCCAATCGCTTTCTTCGCGCGCCGCAGCAGAGTTTGGATTGGCTTGCCGTCGTCGACAAGCCCCAGCCCCTTGTTGCCCTGCACCCGGTGGAACCGGGCATAGACGCTGTGCGGGTCGGCCATCAGCGAGGCATGCGTGCCTTGCTCGACCAGCCGGCCCTGTTCCAGCACGATGATATGGTCGGCATTGACCACGGTCGACAGCCGGTGCGCAATGACGATGGTCGTGCGCCCCGCCATGATCTGGATCAGCGCCTGCTGGACGCGCGCTTCCGCTTCGTTGTCGAGCGCCGAGGTCGCCTCGTCGAGCAGCAGGATCGGCGCCTGCCGCACGATGGCGCGAGCGATCGACAGGCGCTGGCGCTGGCCGCCCGACAGCGTCAGGCCGCCTTCGCCGACAGGGGTGTCATAGCCCTGCGGCTGCTGGCGGATGAAGCCATCGGCCTCGGCTTGTTGCGCGGCCAGTTCGATCTCGGCGTCGCTGGCGCTCAGCCGCCCGTAGCGAATGTTGTCGCGAATGCTGCCTTCGAACAGATAGGGCTGCTGCGAGACATAGGCGATGCAGCGGCGCAGCGACTGCTTGGTGACTTGCGAAATGTCCTGGCCGTCGACCTCGATGCTGCCCGCCTCGACATCGTAAAAACGCTGCAGCAGCGCCACCAGCGTCGATTTGCCGGCGCCCGAGGCGCCGACGATGGCCGTCATCTTGCCGGCGGCGGCAACGAAGCTGAGATCCTGCAGCACCGGGGCGTCGGCGACATAGCCGAACGACACATTGTTGAAGCGCACCTCGCCCCGGGTGATCTTCACTTCGGCCGCGCCGGGCGCGTCGCCCTGCTGCGGCTCGAGGTCGAGCAACTCGTAGATCATGCGCGCATTGACCAGCGACCGTTCCATGCCGACCTGCATGCGCGCCAGCCGCCGGGCCGGGTCGTAGGCGAGCAGCAGCGCGGTGATGAAGGAAAACACCGCGCCGGGCGGCTGGCCGCCGACGGCTGCCCGGTAGCCGGAATAGGCGATGACGCCGGCGACGGCGAAACCGGCCAGCATGTCGGAGATCGGCGATAACCGTTCCGAGACGCGGGCGATGCGGTTTGCCCGCTGCTCGGCGCCGGCGACAAGATCGCTGATGCGGCGCGACAGCTCGTCCTCCAGCGTAAACGCCTTGACGATGGCGATGCCTTGCGTCGCTTCCTGCATGGCGCCGATCAGCCGCGCGTTTATCTGTACGGCTTCGCGCGTGGCGCGCCTTATCCTGCGGGTCAGATAGACGACGGTGTAGATCAGCGGCGGCCCGATCAGCAGCGACATCAGCGACAGCATCGGATCCTGCCAGATCATGACGCCGATCAGCGCGATCAGCGATACGACGTCGCGTGCCAACGATGTCAGCGTCATCGACAGCAGGTCGCGGATGCCGTTGACGTTCTCGTTGATCTGGGCGGCCAGCCGTCCCGAGTGCGTGTCGTTGAAGAAATTGATGCCGAGCTTCATCAGATGGGCGAAGATGCGCCGCTGGTAGCGCGCCACCAGATTGTTGCCGATCCTGGCCAGCGTCACCGCCTGGCCGTAGGTGGCCAGCCCGCGCAGCATGAAGGCGCCCAGGATCAACAAGCAGATCAGCGCGATGAGATCGCCGCGCTGCTGGTAGAATATCTGGTCGACGACATCCTTCATGATCCAGGCGGTGAAGGCGGTCGTGGCCGCAACCATCACCAGGCACAGAACGGCCAGAACATAATACCAGCGATAGTCGCGGCCGTTCTCGGCGAGGATGCGGCGGATCACCGCCACGACCTCGCCGGGCCGGGCTTTGGCTTGGTGGTTTGGGGCTTGGGTGTTTGGCGACTGGTTCAAGTCGGGATCGTTCCGTGATGTCGGTCCGGCTCCGCGGCCGGGTTAATTCGGCAATCCTCTTAGCGCCCCGGTGCCGGCTTGCCTATGGCCGAGGCCGGCAAAAACTCTGTGGGGTCACGCCCGCCAGCGTCGCCCCGCCGTCTGGACGCCGAACAGCGATGGGTTTCTGGCATAGGCGGCAAGGCCGGAAAGCGCTGCCAGCGGATGGGTGATCACATAGACCGGCATGGTCCGCATCAATTCGCTGTGCGGCGCCTTGTCCTCGAAGGCGGCGCGGAAATTGCCTGACTTCAGCGCCGGCAGGATTTTCTGCGCGATGCCGCCGGTCAGGAAGACGCCGCCGCGGCTCATGAACACCAGCGCAAGGTCGCCGGCGGTGCGCCCGAGGCAGGTGACGAACAGCGACAGCGCTTCCTCGGCCACCGGATCCGACTTCGCCAGCGCCGCGGCGGTGACCTCGGCCGGCGTGGTCAACGGCGCCGGCTTGCCGTCCGCCCTGGCCACCGCCCGGTAGGCATTGACCAGGCCGCGTCCGGACAGGATCTGTTCGCCGGAGATTCTGCCCTCGAGCTTCTCGATATGCGCAAACACCTGGAAATCGCGCGACGAGCGCGGCCCGATATCCATGTGACCGCCCTCGCCGGGCACCGGGATCCAGTGGTTTAGCGCGTGCACCAGGCCGGCGACGCCAAGCCCGGTCCCGGGGCCGAGCACCACGCGCCCGGCATTGGGCTCCGGCGCATCGCCGCCGATCTTTTCCATATGCTCTTCGCCGAGCGCCACGACGGCCAGCGCCTGCGCCTCGAAATCATTGAGCACCACGACGTCGCCGAGGCCGAGGCTGGCAAACATTTTTTTTGGCTTGACGATCCACGGGCAGTTGGTGAGCGGGATCTCGTCGCTGTCGACCGGGCCGGCCACCGCCAGCACGGCGGAGTTGGGCCGCACCGACGAGCGGTCGAGCACCGCCGCCTGGATCGCTGAGTCGATCGTGTTGAAATTGGCGGTCTGGACGATCTGCGGTTCGGTTGGTTCCGAAGTCGCGTCGAGCACCATCGAAAAGCGCGCATTGGTGCCGCCGATGTCGCCGATCAGGACCGGAAACTGCAGCACGGTGTCGTCGTCTGGCATGCTCTCGTCCGTCCCGGTTCCCAGTGGCGTTCCGCCGTTCTTTTGTTGACTAGCGCATGACCCGGGAAAGGGAAATCAGTTTTCGAAATGCGGCGCCCAAGATTCAGAGCAAGATGGGGTCAGATGTAGCTTAGACGGACGCGCAAGCAATCACTGGATCGCTGCACTCCTCGACTACTGTAACGGCATGGATCCTAGGGTCTCCGCGACGTCGCTTCGCTCCTGCTCCGCCCTAGGATGACGAAGGCGTGGTAACTTAAGGCCAATCGCATGTGTCGGAGATTGGTGCTTGCTTCGCCGCGCAGCGGATGGCAGCTGTCGCAAACCTTCGAGATTGGCAGAAACGTTTTTCCCTTCGTCATCCCAGGGCGGAGCAAGGAGCGAAGCGACGCGGCGCAGACCCTGGGATCCATGCCGTTACGTGAGAGCGCCGCTGCGTTGAGAGCACCCTCGACCGGCTTTCCTAATATCGCCTCAGTACCCCGGCCGGGGTCGCGGCAGCGGAATGCCGATCTCGGGCGTTTCGGCGTAGGCGTTGGCCGTGGCCGGGAGCGCTGCCGCGCCGCTTGCCGATGCCCGCGCCGGCGACGGAGCCTTGCTGAGAACGGGTGCAGCCGCGACCGGCACCCCGTCCTCGCCGTAATAGTCGCCATAATAGGTGACCGCCTCCGCCGAAGCCGGATTTGGCCCGTCGAGCACGGCCTGGCATGCTGCGGGCAGGCTCGCCATCGTCATCAGGTCGCGCGCTTTCGGCCTGTCCGGGTTCTTGTTGGGGCGCCACGGCTCCTCGGTAAACCACCATGCCAGCGACTGGTCGCAGCCGTCGCCTGGCGCTGTGTTTTCCTGCGCTTTGCATTTGGGCGAGCCGGGCTGGCAGCCGATGCGGATGTGGAAGTGATAGTCATGGCCCCAGAACGGCCTGACCTTGCGCAGCCATCCACGGTCGCCTTTCACCGTGTCGCAGAGCTTCTTCTTGATGCCGGGATTGACCAGGATGCGCTCGACTTCCGCATAGCTTGCCGCGCGCTTCAGCAGCCGCGTATGCGCCGGTGCCCAGAGCGCATCTTTCACCAAATGGGTCTTTTCGTCGACAAGCAAGGTGGCGCTCATGTTTTCGCGCTGCTCGAGCGAAAGCTTGCGGTCGGGCATTGGCGTCAGCCAGATGTCGGCGTCGAGGCCGATCTGGTGCGAGGCATGGCCGGTCAGCATCGGACCGCCGCGCGGCTGCGAAATGTCGCCGACCAACAGGCCGGGCCAGCCATCGGCCGCGGCGTCGCGCGACAGTTTCTCGATCAGCGCGATCATCGTCGGATGGCCCCAGCGGCGGTTGCGCGAAGGCCGCATCACCTCCCATTTCGGGCCGTTCAGGGGTATGGCGACGCCGCCGGCAAAGCAGCCCTTGGAATAAAAACCGATCGACTGCGGCGCAGCCACGGCCGGCAGCTTTTTGGCGCCGAACAGGTTTTTCGCCAGTTCCTCGGCCGCCGCAGGTCGCGCTGCAAGCCCCGCCAAGGCGAGGACGGCGAGTGTTGCCAATGCATGTCGCCCAAAAGTGCGCAGCGGTTTTGGGACAACGACATGCATAAACAGAGATCTAAAGCGCGTTGCGACGCGCTTCAGCAGCAGCGATTTGCCGGGCAATGGTCGCTTCAACATCGTCATGAAAGCAGAACCCCTCTGCAAATTGGGTCGAATCATAGCACGCCCGGCGCGCGATTTCGATCACGACCGCTTCATCGGGCTGCGCGCCTCGCCGTCGCGCCAGTTGCCCGAAACCCACATATGGTCGAATGCCCTGCGGTAGTCGGGAAAGCGGAAGCGATAGCCGGCCGCCTTGATCGCCGTGTTGGCGACACGCTTGTTCTCGCCATAGAAGGACCGCGCCATGGGCGAAAGTTGGGCGGTCTCGAACGGAATTTCCGGCGGCGGTGTGACGCCCATCAACCCTGCGGCATAGGTGACGACGTCCTGCGGCGGCGCCGGCAGGTCGTCGGTGACGTTGAAGATGCCGCCGCTGGTGTGCTTGAGCAGATGCCAAAGCGCCCCGGCAATGTCGTCGCAATGGATGCGGTTGAACACCTGGCCCGGCTTGACCAGCCGCCGCGCGGTGTCGTTTTCCAGATTGACCAGGGCATTGCGGCCCGGCCCGTAGATGCCGGAAAGCCGCAGGATCGCCACCGGCCGGGCGATGTCTCGACCCAGCTTTAGCCAGTCCTGCTCGGCGGCGACACGCAGCATCGAGCGCTTCGACAGCGGCCTGCATGCGGCGGTCTCGTCGACCCAACCGCCGCCATGGTCGCCGTAGACGCCGACGGTGGAGAGATAGGCGATCCATTCGAGCGCCGGCATCTTCGCGATTGCCTGGCGCGCCGCATTCAGCACCGGGTCGCCGGCCTCTTCCGGCGCCACCGAGACGACGAGGTGGGTTGTTTTCTCGAGCGCGTCGCTGATTTCAAGCGTCAGCGCGCCATCGAAAACCAGCGGCTGGATTCCGGCTTGCCGCAGCGCTTCGAATTTCTCTGCTGCGCGTGTCGTGCCAAGGATCGTGCCGGCATCCTTGCTGGCGCGGGCAAATGCCTTGCCCGAATAGCCGGCGCCGAAAATGAGGATCTGCTTCTCGCTCATGCATGCGCCTCGATCTGGTTTGCCAGCGCTAGGCGCCATTCGCGTCGCACGGCCTCGTCGCCTTCTGCTTTCACCGCAGCGCTGGCCGATTTGGCGAATTCCGAAGTCGGCACAAGCCGTGACAGCGCCCAAACCGCTGCGCCGCGCACCAGCGGCGAGGCGTCACCGAGCAGCGCACGCACGGCGTTTCCGAGCGAGGGTTCGCCGGAATTGCCGGCGGCGATCAGCACATTGCGGACAAAGCGGTCGCGACCGATGCGCTTGACCGGCGAACCGCTAAAGAACGACCGGAAGGAAGCGTCGTCGAGCGCCAACAGATCGGCGAGCGGCGGCTCGCGCAAGTCCGCGCGGGCGACGAGCTTTGCCTCGGACGCTGCCCGGGCAAACTTGTTCCATGGGCAGGCGGCCAGGCAATCGTCGCAGCCATAGATGCGGTTGCCGATTTTTTCGCGGAACTCGTGCGGGATCGGCCCCTTGTTCTCGATGGTGAGGTAGGAGATGCAGCGGCGCGCATCGAGCCGGTAGGGAGCCGGAAAGGCGTCGGTCGGGCAGGCGTCGAGACAGGCGCGGCAAGAGCCGCAATGGTCGTCTTCGGGCGTATCGGATGCAAGCTCGGCCGTGGTGAAGATGGTGCCAAGGAACAGCCAGGAGCCGTGCTCGCGGCTGACCAGATTGGTGTGCTTGCCTTGCCAGCCGAGGCCGGCGGCTTCTGCCAGCGGCTTTTCCATCACCGGGGCGGTGTCGACGAACACTTTTACGTCGCTCCCAGAGTGCCCCACGATCTTGCCGGCGATCTCTTTCAGCCGGCCCTTCATCACATCGTGATAATCGCGGTTCTGCGCATAGACGGAGATCGCGCCGCGCTGGCGCTTGCCCAGCACCGCGCGCGGGTCGTGGTCCGGCCCGTAGTTCATGGCCAGCACGATGATCGAGCGAACTTCGGGCCAAAGCGCCATCGGCTCGCCACGGCGTTCGAGCGTCTCGGCGATCCAACCCATCGAGCCGTGGAAGCCGTCGGCGACGAATGCGGCAAGCCGGGCCGGCGCCTGCGGGATGGCATCGGGCGTGGTGACGGCAACGGCATCGAAACCGGCGCGCCGCGCCTCGCGGTCGATCAGCGCGCGCAAGTTTTGCGCTCTAGAAATCGAGGTCCGCATAATGTGACACCGGCGACAGGCCGCGCACCCGGTCGGATAAAAGCGGCCGGAACGATGGCCGTGATTTCACCCGTGCATACCATTCGCGCGCGGCAGCGTGTTCGCGCCAGTCGATCTCGCCGAGATAGTCGAGCACGGACAGCGCAGCCGCGGCCGCGAGGTCGGCATAGGTGACCTTGCTGCCGGCCAGCCAATGGCGGGTGCCGGCCAGCCAGTTGGTGTATTTCATGTGCTGGCGGATGTTGGCGCGCGCGGCGCGGATCGCCGCCGAATCGGGCGAGCCGCCGCCCGCCGTTTCCGGCATGATCGGCTTCAGCACGCGCTCGCGCACCAGGTGCCGCGTCACCTCGCTATCGGCCTTGCTGAGATACCAGTCGGTCAGCCGGCGGATTTCGGCGCGCTCCATCGGGTCCTCGGCGAACAGCCGCTTGTCGCGCTTGAGCACGCCGCGCGTCTCGTCGAGATATTCGCCGATGACCATGGCGCCGACGATCGGCACGTCGCCCTCGGCAAGCAGGATCGGCAGCGTGCCGGCCGGGTTCAGCGCCAGGAACTCCTTGCGCCGCATCCACGGCTTTTCCTCGATCAGCGCCAGTTCCTCGCCATACTCGCCGAAAGCGAGGCGAACGAAGCGGCAGGTGGCGAACATCGGGTGGTGGAAAAGCGTCAGCATGGTCCCGCGATAATAGAGCGCACTGGCAAATCGCCGGCTGCGCCGGTAAGTCTTGGCCGCCCGATTCAGGGGGCCGCCCCGATTCAAAGGGCCGTCAGGGTGCTGCGACCTATAGGAGGAGTTCCGCGCCATGACAAGCAAGCCGTTCTTCAAAGCTCTCACTCGAACGCCGAGGTTTCCATGGAAAGCCAGACCATTGTCGAAGCGCTGCTGCTCGGCATGATCGAGGGCATGACCGAGTTCATTCCGGTCTCGTCGACCGGCCATATCCTGCTTGCCGGTCATTTTCTCGGCTTCCATTCGACCGGCAAGGCCTTCGAGATCCTGATCCAGCTCGGCGCCATACTGGCGATCCTCAGCGTCTATTTCCATCGCCTGTGGCAGATGCTGGTCGACCTGCCGCGTGATCGGGTGACGCGGCATTTCGTTCTCGGCATCCTCGTCGCCTTCCTGCCGGCGGCCGTCATCGGCGCGCTGGCGCATGGCTTCATCAAGACGGTGCTGTTTGAATCGCCGAGGCTGATCTGCGTCATGCTGATCATCGGCGGCCTGGTCCTGCTGTGGGTGGATCGCTTCAAGCCGAAGCCGCTCTATCACGACGTCGAGCGGTTTCCGCTCCGGCTCTATCTGCAGATCGGACTGTTCCAGTGCCTTTCGCTGATCCCCGGCACGTCGCGTTCCGGTTCGACGATCGTCGGCGCGCTGCTTCTGGGCGTCGACAAACGCGCGGCTGCGGAATTCTCCTTCTTTCTCGCCATGCCGACGATGGTCGGCGCCTTCGCCTTCGACCTGTTCAAGAACCGCAATGTGCTGACCAGCGCCGATCTGCCCATCATCGCCGCCGGTTTCATCGCCGCCTTCGTCGCGGCGCTTATCGTCGTGCGCTTCCTGCTCAACTACGTCTCGCGCCACGGCTATTCGCTGTTCGGCTGGTGGCGCCTGGTCATCGGCACCGTCGGCCTGGCGGCGCTGTTCGTCCGGGGGTGAGGCGGCACGCTTATTGGTTCGTTTGGCCTAACAATATCGGCTGATGGCGGGGGACGACCAGCGTAGACCCGCCCCTCCAACCCAAGCCGTCATCGCGGGGTCGTTCTCGCCCGCTTGAATGCATCTGATGGGCCGAATCGACTGTGTTCACCACTCTTCAGAACTTTTTCACGCCGATATCATGACTTCGAACGAGCCCTCGCGTCCTCTCTCCCACGACGTTCCCACACGGTTCGGGCGTCGAACTGAGGAGATAAAGGATGATCAACCGCATCTTGGGAGTTCTCGTGATCGGCACCGCCACCACGGCGTCCGCTGGTGATGGTCTGAGCCGCCACATTCTCGCACGGGCAGCAAGCTGTTGGCCTACGCAGACGGCGATGCGCGGGATCAGCTTCAGTGCAGATGTCCGCGTCAGTTTCACCCGCGAGGGTCAAGTCAGTGCCATCCAGATCGTCGACGTTGCGCCGCAGACCGAGACGTTCAAGGGCTTGGCCAGGGATTTCGCGGATGCATTGAAGCGCTGTGGTCCGTACGTCACCGAAGGCAAGAGCGAAATGAACCTCAATCTCTCATGGCCGCTGTAAACGCAGCAAGGTGCTGCTACTTCGTCACCGAGAATTCATAACGCTTGAAGCGAGACAGCAGGATGTATTCGTTCGGGGCTCCGGGCGTGACGCTCAGGTTGCGGAACACGGCGCCACAGCCCGTCAGTTTACGCGGATAGGCGGTGCACAGGCTGTCGCCCTGCACCCACATTCGACCGGTCACGACCTCCTCACCAACTGTTCGGGTCACGCTGCCGTCTGCCGCAATCACAGCATGGTAAGCCAAGACATCGGGCAGAACCTGGCGTCCCGTCAGCTCGTGTCCGATCATGAGATTGCCGATGTCGACGCCATTCATCCGTTCAGCGGATTCGGGTTCCATTCCGGCAGGAAGCTCAGAAACCCCTGCCTTCCTCAAGCCATCGAGCAGGCGAACGATATCTTCCTGTCGCTTGTAGACGAAGAACTGCTGCGCGATCAGCAGGTTCGGCTGACCCTCCTGCCTTTCCGACAGCACGCTTCGGAGCTGCTCCAGGGCTGAGGCCGCTTCCGGCAGGCGATCGAGATGCGCAAGCGCTGCGACAAGAACATGCAGGCCGTAGAACTTCGTCCACGGATTGGGCGACCGAACATCGACCTGCTCAAGCTGCGCGACCGCCTCCTCGTAGCGGCCCTGGCCGAACGCCGCCAAGCCAGCCTGATAGTGTCGCCACTCCGTCCACCCGGGATCGACGCGTAGGGCCGCCTCGAGAAAGGTTCGCCCCTCAGCCGGCCTGCCGTTGAAGATGAGGGCCTGGCTCAGCCCTTCGTAGGTCCAGGAATCGCTCGGGTCGAGTGCTATCGCCTTTTGCAGGGCAGCCACCGCCTCGTCGGACCTATGCTCCCGGACCAGAAGCTCGGAAATCAGCTGATAGTAACCGGGAGACGGATTTCCGGCAGCGATGGCCAGATTGCCGTAGAGCTCGTCGTCGATCTCGGTCCAACCAAGCCCGAGGGCCTGTCTCCTCGCGTCGTCGGCATCCCAGTGGAGCCATGCCAATTCCGCGGCCGCCGCGCCGAAATCGGCATCCAGCGCCAAGGCCTGGCGCAGGTAGCGAGATGCGTCAACGGTGCCTGATGGTGTATCCGTTCGTCGCGCCTCGATAGCGCGCCGAAAAGCCTGGTAAGCTTCCGGATCGTCAGTATCGCCGGACACGGCCAGGTTTGCTTTTCCCGGGACGAGCTTTAGCTGCAGCGCGGCGACAATCTGACCGGTCACCTGGTCCTGGAGCTTGAACACATCGCTGAATGGACCTTCGAACCGCTCGGCCCAGATCTGGCCAACCGTTGAGGCATCGACCAAGTGCGCATTGATGCGCACTTCATCGCCGAGACGTCGAACCGAGCCCTCCAGCAGGTAGCGGACGCCGAGCTCTTTCGCGATCTTCGCCGGCGGCAGACCGCTGTTGCGATATGCACGCGCGGCATTGTGCGAGACGACGAACAGGCCGGGAACGCGCGCCAGCTCTGTCGTCAGATCGTCCGCGAAACCGTTGGCAAGATAGGCCTGCTCCTCGGCTTCGCTGAGATTTGCGAACGGCAGAACCGCGATTGAGAGCGAGGTCGGCACTTCCGTATCAAATGTAGGCCTCCAGATGAACGCCGCGACTGCGGCAACGATTGCCAGTACAGCGCTTACAAATATCAGGCTTCGCCGGCTTTTGGTCTCGTGCTGGTCAGGAGAGCCAGTGCCGTGAACCTGCGGGTAGCGATCGTGAGGTATGCCGGGCGCTTGGCTTTCGGGGACAAAGCGATATCCCCGTCGCGCGACTGTCTTGAGCAGGCTCTGCTTCTCGTCGCCGATGGCTTTCCTGATTTCGCTGATGCACTGGGAAAGACTGTTTTCCGTCACCGCGATGCCGGGCCAGACAGCGTCCAGGAGCTCCTCCTTGGTGACGACACGGTTGGCGTTGGCGACCAGATGCTTCAGCACCGCGAGCGATTGAGGCCTCAGCGGGACATCTTCACCATGCTCGCCGTGCAGAAGACCGGCGTCGAAATCGAACTCGACACCGTTTAGAACAAGGCTCGGTGGATTGACCAGGTTCAAGGCTGCTCTCGATCATCGTGCTGATCGTTCGGGCGGCATGTTGCTCGGCAGGCCGCCTTTGACTTGAGAATCGGCGCCTGTCGCCGAAAGTCAACCAGCGTTTGAAAGTCGGCGCTGCTTCCCGGGACGAAACCTTGGCGCTGCGATCGCAAACGTCCGGAAATTCGCGACCGAGCCGGCTGGCGCATCGACTTGGATTATGCCGCGATGGAGCGTTCTACGTGGAATGGTCAGTGCGCTGCGATCCGGGATCCCACCGGCGACTTCTAGAGCCTAGCTCCGCCCGTAAAAAACATTCTCGACATGCACCGGCCAGCGCCACGGCAGCACCGCGACCATGTCGAAGCGCACCGACAATCTGCCATAGTCGGACTGGCGCGACAGCCAGAGATCGGCGGCGCTTTCGATGCGGCGCTCCGATTCGCAGCGAACAGCTTCCATCGCTTCCACCAGCGTGCGGCGAGCCTTCACCTCGACGATCAGCACCAGGTTGCCGCGCCGCGCGATCAGGTCGATCTCGCCGAACCGCGTGCGGTGGCGGCGGGCCAGGATCCGATAGCCCTTCACCATCAACGCCGCCGCAGCCAGCCACTCGCTGCGGTGGCCGCGCCGATAGGCGCGCTGGCGGCTGGCGACCGGGCGTTCAGCCATCGCTGTCTTTCCCGGTGTCGCCGTCTTTGCCGGTGTCCTTGAGTTCGAGCAGCCGCCGGTAAAGCGCCTGCTTCTGGCCGCCGGTCATCTTGGCGGCTTCCGCCGCCGCCTTGGAGGCCGGCATCTCGGCGGCAAGCGAAAGCAGAAGCCGGTCGATGTCCGCCGGCTCGTCGGCCGTTGCGTCCGACTGGCCGACGCAGATGACGATCTCGCCCTTCGGCGTGTCGGCCGCCGCGTAATGATCGGCGAGCGACTGCAAAGTGCCGGTCCGTATCTCCTCGAAGGTCTTGGTCAGCTCGCGGCCGATCGCGGCCTTGCGGGCGCCGCCCAGCGCCTCGACCATGGCACCGAGCGTCTCGGCCAGCCGGCGCGGCGATTCGAAGAAGATCAGCGTCGCCGGCACGGTTTTAAGCGCCTCCAGCCGGGTCAGCCGCTGGCCGGTCTTCACCGGCAGGAAGCCGGCGAACAGGAAGGCGTCGGAGGGCAGGCCGGAGGCCGTCAGCGCCGCGAGCGGCGCCGACGGGCCGGGGATCGGCACGACGCGAATGCCCTGGTCGAGCGCTTCGCCGACCAGTCGGTAGCCCGGATCGGAGATCAGCGGCGTGCCGGCGTCCGAGATCAGCGCCACGCTCTGCCCGGCCAGCAAGGCTGCGATCAGTTTTGGGCCGGCCTCGCCGGCATTGTGCTCATGATACGCAGTGGTGCGGCGGCGGATGCCGTAGCGGTCGAGCAGCACGCGACTGACACGCGTGTCCTCGCAGGCGACGATGTCGGCGGCGGCGAGCGTTTCAAGCGCGCGTAATGTGATGTCGGCGAGATTGCCGATCGGCGTCGCCACCAGGTAGAGCGCCGGCTCGAGCGGCCGGGCCGGTATCTCGGTCTGGCCGATCACGTAGCTGCGTTTTGCCGACTCGCCGGTCACCGGTGTCCCCCGTCAGGCTCTGACCTTGAATGCATTCGGCCCTGTTTGGCACGGCTCACGCCGGGTTGCAAAACCCATGCCGAAGTGACGCGGCTGTCATGCCTTTGCCACACTGCGGAACGAAACCGTGCCCGGCGGATTTATGCCTGATCTCGGGAGGAGCAGGATGGACAGCCTCAAGATACAAGACGTTTTCGAACCCTACTATGCAGGCCGCAAGCGCTTTGCCGTGCGAAAGGACAAGGGCCTGCCTGCCAAAGCCGGCGCCGGCTCGGCTAAAAGGCCGCGAAAGCGTCGGCCGTCAAAGGCAACCAAGCTCGAGATCGAGCCCTCGACCGGCACCGGCAGCACGATGGAGCACTGACCAGACGATGCCCAATCGCTTCGACATTTTCATCACCCGCCTTGAAACCAAAAGCTCCCACAATGGAGCGCCCCCACATCCGACAAGCGATCGATACCGTGCACGCCGCGACAAGGGCGAGGCCAAGCCGGCTCGCGACGGTGAGGCGGACGCCGAGAAAGACCACGCCAAGCGCCGCCCCAAGCACGACGCCTGACTACCGCGACCTTCGCGATTGGCCTAGACAGACGCTCCAGACTTGGGTCCACGACACTTCGTCGTCTGGAATGTCGCCAGCCTCTGTTCATAACGTGCTAATATTGAACCTACGTGCGCGCGCCTGGGCGTACGGGAGGGGATCATGTCGGCAACTTTAACCGCACTGAGCAACAACGAGGCCTACAGGCTGGGAGATTTCAGCCTGATTGGTCGTGGCGAACATGCCACAATACGCTTGGAAGACGGGGAAGTTTCGCGCCAGCATGCAACGATCCGGCGCGACGGCGCGAACTACTGGGTTGTCGATGTCGGCAGTGCCAATGGCAGCTATGTGAATGACGTGGCGCTCACAACCGCGCGTGTGCTGCACACCGGCGATCGCGTCCAGTTCGGCAGGTCGATTTTTGTTTTCGACCAGGGCACGACTGCCCCCGATCCAGATTCGCAAGTGGCGAACACAAAAACGCAATGGGGCAACCCGGCAGCCCCCAAGAGCCGGCCGGCCACCCTGTTCGTTGCTGATTTGAAGGAGTTTACCGGAATTAGCGCAAGGCTGTCCCCGGAACAGGTGGCGGCCCTCCTGGCCGAGTGGTATATGGACTGCAATATGATCTTGAAGCACTACGGTGCCTCGATCGACAAATTCATCGGTGATTGTGTATTTGCTTATTGGCACGAGACGGCAGCGGATGTCTGTGTCGCTGCGGTTCAGGCTGCTCAGGCGCTCCGCGCTGCGGAAGACGCGGCTACGTCGCCAGCGCGAGTACTGGTCAGGGAACAACAAGACATCGTACTCGACTGCCGCATTGGCCTTCATGTGGGTGAAGTTGCTATCGGCGCTATGGGCAAAGGCATCAACACCGCGCTGGGCGATGCCGTGAATTTGGCGTTTCGTATTGAGGGATTGACGCGAAAACTGGACAAGCCGCTGTTGGTCAGCGCCCAGTTCGTCGAGCACTGGCCTGAAGGCAGACAATATTTCAAGTCCTGCGGCTATCACGAGGTCAAAGGGCGCGCCGAGATGATCGAGGTATTCAGCCTAGAATAGGCGCGCCAGCAGTAGGAGAGGCAGCCATGGGGCTCAGAAATCTTCGGGCATTTCTATTTTTCTTGCTTCTGATGGTGCTGGGCTTTTCAGCGCCGCTACGCGCTGCTGAAGGTAAGCGCCTTGCGTTGGTAGTCGGGAATTCTGCCTACACGGCGACAACGCCGTTGGCGAACGCCGCCGCCGACGCCCGTGCCTTTACAGCGTTCCTGAAGGAAAACGGCTTCGAGGTAGACAGTCTGATTAACGTCGACCGGGCCGGTTTCGCGAGAGGACTCTCTACTTTTTCAAAAAAGATCGGGCCAGCCGACACCGCCTTGTTCTACTTCGCTGGCCACGGGATGCAGCTGAAAGGCGAAAATTTTCTGCTCGGGCTCGATGCCGAGCTGCTGTCGGAGTTTGATGTCGACGCCGAAGCCATCGCGCTGAATTCCATTATAGGCACTATGGAGCGGAAAGCCTCGCTGTCGCTTCTTTTCGTCGATGCCTGTCGCAATAATCCGATCGCCGACCGGCTGAATGCAAGCGTCGAAGGCGTCACCCGCGGCGCTGCGTTGAAGGGGCTGGCGCCTGTGGGTTCCACCGGCTCGGGAACGATGATCGCCTTCTCCGCTTCGCCTGGCCAGGTCGCCTACGATGGAGTCGGTGAGAATTCGCCTTTCACGACGGCCTTAGTTGAACATATGTCCAGCCCTTCGCTAGAGGTAGGTACGGCTTTCAAGCGTGTGATCCGCGATGTCCGCATAAAGACGAACAACCTCCAATCGCCGCAGATTGTCTCGAACATTGCCGCTGAATTTTACTTCAACGCCAGCGCGCCGGCGACCGCTGTCGCCGTATCCGATTTTCTCGCCCAGATAGATTTCGAAAAGGCCGAGCGCATTGCCACTGCACGCGGCTGGCAGCTTTACTTGGCCAAGCACCAATCCGGCTCTTTCTCCGACAGCGCTCGCGCTGCGCTGCGTCTGCTCGAACGTGGCGGCGATGGCCTCGTGTCGCCGCAGGAAGCGGAACGCCGTATGAAGCTGACGCAGTCTCAACGCAAGGAAATCCAGCTGACGCTTTCCGACCTCGGATATGACATAGGTGCGGCGGACGGCAATCTCGGTCAAAAGACTCGCAGGGCGATCTCTCGATATCAGAAGGCGCTGGGGCTCACCGAGACTGGATACATCAATAGCGTCGTCGCCAACAGGCTGGAGCTGGTTGGCGTCACGAGCACGGATTCCGTCGTATCTGCCGACGAGGCGCGGCTCTTCGACCCCGAGGATTTGAAAGGGCTCGAAACCGATGAGCGCACTATTCGCGCCGCGCAGTGCCTCAGGGGCAAAGAAATCATCTACGGCGAGTTTGGGAGCCGCCTCTATGTGGCGGTTTACGATCGCCACTCGTCTTGGCAGACCGCCAAATCTGCTGCCCAGCGGTGTGAAGCGCATCTGGCGGCGATCTCGTCAAAGGCGGAGAACGACTTTATTTACGGGCTGTTCGAGACTGATGAACGGATGTTCGAAACTGGCTTCGACGGAAGAGTGTCCTACAAGATGGGTCCGTGGATCGGCCTTGAGCAGGATCCGGGGGCACGCGAGCCTCGTGGCGGCTGGCGATGGCTGACCGGCGAGCCAATGACTTACAACAATTGGCTTCCCAACCACCCCAACGAGCACAAGCAGGGTGATGATTTTGCGATGTTTTATGCTCATCTGGACGGCAACCGCGACACGGCCAACCTCAAGGCGAGCACGTGGGACGATATGGGTCCGCAAAACAGCTCGCACGGCTACATTATCGAGTTTCGATAGGACGAGGTGGAAGATGGGATCGCCAGCATGCCTCTCGGCTGCCGCTTACCGGTTCTCGCCGGCTTCAACACACGCCCCGTGGCCGTGATCGATCGGCAGCCTCTGCCGAGGCACGTCACTCGCAGATTGTAAGTCGATCGCGGCAGAAGCCGCTGCCCCGGCGAGCCCCGGCGGCCCGCGCTCGAACCCTGCACTCATCGTGGGTTTCTGCCCTGCAAACGCGAGCTGGCCTGCTCGCGCTCGGAGTAGCGGCGGCACGCTTCTGTTCCGTTGTCGGTCGTGGCCGGGTATTCGGGCCATTTGCATGGCCGGGTTCTTGTATCGAATTCGGCCGGGCAATCACCGGACACACGCGCGCTGTGCTTCCTTCCAATATCTTCAAAGCAATTGTTGTCGGTTTCGCCATATCGATCTCAGCGCCGGAGTGGCGAGCGAAACGGCGCAACGCCTCCCGGGTCCTTCCACCCCAGATGCCGTCTGGGTTTCCCGGATTACACCCAACGCGGCCAAGCTCGCGCTGTATCCGCTTCGCCAGCTCGTTCGGGGCATCTTCCTGGCTGGCGTCCGATTGATGATCTGCATTCTCCAACTGTTGAATTTGGAGTCTGGCGAGAGGCACAAACAGGCCGTCCGGGTACAGTTGAAGATAATCCTTTAACGCTCCGCTGCTTTTGGAGCCGCGGATTGAGGTCCACAACTCGATTTCCGTCAGGCTCGCATCTCGGCTGCTGTTGTTGGCTGGCGAGACTGCCGTTGGGCCACGAGGAGGGGCAATGAAAATTTCCCTGCCAGGCAGCGATCCATACGTGAATGGTTCCTGCTTGCCGCCTGTCGCGGCCAGAACAGTGTCGCGAACCTTGCGGAACACGAATTGGATGTCTACCCCGGGTTCACCCAAATGCGCCAACAGCCCTGCAGTGTAGGGACTGTTCCGTCCCGCTCCATCGAAAGCGGTTGTACCTTCCTTCGCAGCGTACCCGACCAAGGTTCCGGCTGCCGGTTCAATCGCAGCCAGGCCTCTGCCGACGGAACGCGTTGCGTTTGATCGTCGCATGGCCGCGATAAAAGGGTTGTCCCGGCAAGCATCAAGGAGAACCACCCGCACGCCGGAGACACGGGACAACGCGTTCATCACCAGATCCAGCGGGATTGCCTCAAACTCGACGTCGGAATCAGCGCTCAGGCTGACATCTGTAGGCACGAGAAAATTTCTATTCTCAACCTCAACCCCATGTCCCGCGAAGAAGATTATTGCGAAATCAGCACCTTCCGCCTCGCGACCGAACTCCTGCAGAGCTTTCCTGAACGAGGTATGGTCCAAGTCCATCTTGCGAGATACTTTGAACCCTACCTTTGAGAGCAAGGCCGCCATGTCAGCAGCGTCATTGTTCGGATTGGGAAGTCTAGCGACCCGTTGATAGCTCGAATTGCCGATCACCAGCGCAACACGTTTTTCAGCCCACGCCACCTCCAGCCCGCCGATCAGAGCGATGACAGCAAGCGCGATGTTGAAGAGGCGCATTTTAGCCCCGTGCTCTGCTTCAGCCGCATATTAGCGGCGCCCGACCGAAGCTTGACCAGTCAGGCCCACGCTTGCAAGTAATTATCGGCTGCGGATGGCAGTGGGACGGCCATTCGGCCAAGCAAGCCGAATTTCCAGCATCCTTGCGTGAGCCGACAAATTGTCTGGGATAGGCCAGCTCCTGGCCCAAGCTTTACCGCGCCAGATCCGCCACCACAGCGTCCAGCACGATCATGCCGGCCGGCGTGGCGCGCAGGCGGGAATTGCCGATCGGCGCCACCAGCCCCTCGCCCTGCAGCATCGACAGCCGCGCCGTCGACAGGCCGCGGCCGGAAAACGCTTCGTAGCGGGAGAGGTCGATGCCCTCGGCCAGCCTCAGCCCCATCAACAGGAACTCGTCGGCCTCTTCCGAGCGCGTCAGGATCTCGCCGCCGGTGACGCCATGGCCCTTGGCCTCGACCAGATTGGCCCAGGTTTCCGGCATCCTTTCGGCGATCGTCACCACGCGACGGCCGTTTTCGACGAAGCGGCCATGCGCGCCGGGACCGACGCCGACATATTCGCCATAGCGCCAATAGGTGAGATTGTGCCGGCTTTCGGCGCCTGATCTGGCGTGGTTCGAAATCTCGTAGGCCGGCAGCCCATGCGCGGCGGTGATCTCCTGCGTCAGCGCATAGAGATCGGCGGCATGGTCATTGTCGGGAATAGCGAATTTCCTGGCCGCATGCAGCGCGTGGAACGGCGTGCCTTCCTCGATGGTCAGCTGGTAGAGCGACAAATGGTCGGCGGCATGGCCGATCGCCTGCTCGAGCTCCGCCTGCCACGCTTCCGCTGTCTGGCCGGGCCGTGCGTAGATCAGATCGAACGACAGCCGCGGGAAAATCTCACGCGCCAGGCCAATCGCGTGCAGCGCTTCATCGACATTGTGCAGCCGGCCGAGAAAGCGCAGATCCTTGTCGTTCAGCGCCTGCACGCCGAGCGACACCCGATTGACGCCTGCCGCCCGGTAGCCGCGAAAGCGCTCGGCCTCGACCGAAGACGGGTTGGCTTCCAGCGTCACCTCGATGCCGGCAGGCACCGTCCAGTTCTTCGCCACCGCGTCCAGCACCGTCGCCACGGTTTGCGGCTTCATCAGTGATGGCGTGCCGCCGCCGAGAAAAATGCTGGTCACCTCGCGCGGTCCGGTACGGTTGCGCATTGTCGCAAGCTCGGTCTCGAAGGCGCGCGCAAAACGCTCCTGGTCGACCGGCTGGTGGCGGACATGGCTGTTGAAGTCGCAATAGGGGCACTTGGCCGCGCAGAACGGCCAGTGCGCGTAGACGCCGAAACCGGGGCTGCGGTCGAGCAACATGGTCATTTCACCGCCGATCGCGCCAAATCCAGTCTGGCCTGCGCGAATTTCTGGAAGGCGCGAGCCCGATGCGACAATGCCGTCGGCTGGCCGGGCTTCCAGCCATGTTTCTCCTCTGCGGTCATCTCGCCAAAAGTCTTTTGGAAACCGTCCGGCACGAACACCGGGTCGTAGCCGAAGCCGAGTTCGCCGCGCGGCGGCCATACCAGCGTGCCCTCGACTTCGCCACGGAAATATTCGGCCGCGCCGTCGGGAAAGGCCAGGCAGATGACGGCGACGAAGCGGCCCTTGCGCTGCGCTGGATCAACCGCGCCGATTTCCTGCAACGCCACTTCGGCTCGCTGCATCGCCATGCCGAAGTCGCGGCTCCCGTCGGGCGCCTCGGCCCAGTTGGCGGTGTAGACGCCGGGCGCTCCGTCCAGCGCATCGACACACAGGCCGGAATCGTCCGACAATGCCGGCAGGCCTGTCGCCTTGGCGGCGGCAAAGGCCTTGATATAGGCGTTCTCCTCGAAGGTGGTGCCGGTCTCGTCCGGCTCGGGCAGGCCATATTCCTTGGCCGATTTCGCTTCTATGCCGAACGGCGCCATCAGATCGGCGAATTCGCGCAATTTGCCGGCATTGTGGCTGGCGACAACGATCTCATGTCCATCAAGCGAATGCATCAGATGCCCCAGATTCTTGGTTCGGCGAATTCGATCGAATTGCCGGAGGGGTCGCGAATATAGATCGAGCGGCCACCCTGCGGCCATTCGAACTCGCTTTCGATGGCGATTTTCTTGCGCTCAAGATGCGCTCTCCAGCGCACGATCTCGTCCGCGCTCGCCGCAAAGCAGAGATGGCCGTCGCCGACCGTGCCGTGCGGCGGCACTTTCAGCCTGGCATCGGGCGCCGGCGGCACCTTGGTCGCCTCGGCGTTGAAGATGAGCAGCACGCCGTCCCCGCAACGGAAAAAAAGATGCCTGCCTTCGACCTTGCCCAGCAGATCGAGCCCGAGCACATCGGTGTAGAATTTTTCCGCGGCATCGAGGTCGGTCACGTATAGCGCTGATTCGAGGATGGCAGAGGGTGTCACGAGGCACCCCCCTCTGGCCTGCCCTCTTTGCCAAAACTTGGCATCTCCCCCTCAAGGGGGGAGATTGGCAGCTTCAGCGCTTCCGCACATCCCACGCCGCCGACAGTTGGCGAAAGCCGATTGGATACCCGATCTCCCCCCTTGAGGGGGAGATGGCCGGCAGGCCAGAGGGGGGCGGACAAGCTCGGCATTTTCAGGACTACGCCACGGCCATCTGCTGCAGGCTGACCAGTCGCGCAATACCTTTCTTGGCCAATTCCATCAGCGCCGCAAATTGCTCTTCCGAGAAAGGCTCGCCCTCGGCCGTGCCTTGTATCTCGACAATGCCGCCCTTGCCGGTCATGACGAAATTGGCGTCGGTGCCGGCCGATGAATCCTCGAGATAGTCGAGGTCGATGACCGGCTGGCCGTCGTGGATGCCGCAGGAGATAGCCGCGACATGGTCCTTCAGCACCTTGGCGACGCTGGCCATCTGCCGGGCTTCCATCCAGCGCAGGCAGTCGTAAAGCGCCACCCAGCCGCCGGTGATCGAGGCGGTGCGCGTGCCGCCATCGGCCTGGATCACGTCGCAGTCGACGGTGATCTGCTGCTCGCCCAGCGCCTGCAGATCGACCACAGCGCGCAGCGAACGGCCGATCAGCCTCTGGATTTCCAGCGTGCGGCCGCCTTGCTTGCCAGCCGAAGCCTCGCGGCGCATGCGCTCGCCGGTCGAGCGCGGCAGCATGCCGTATTCCGCCGTCACCCAGCCCTTGCCGGAATTGCGCATCCAGCCCGGCACCTTTTCCTCGAGGCTGGCGGTGCAAAGCACGTGGGTGTCGCCGAACTTCACCAGGCACGAGCCTTCCGCGTGCTTGGAGACGCCGCGCTCAAAGGAGATGGCGCGCATTTCGTCGAACTGGCGTTTGGAAGGGCGCATTCAGGCTTCTTTCTTGTCGTTTTAGGAGTCGTGGCCGGCTTGTAGCCGCACGCGACGAGAGGCGCAAAGGAAAATGGACCAGTTGCGCGGGCGCGGCCGATGTCTATATCCTTGGGCCGGAGGTAATTGGCTCGAATGACCAAGGCAGTCGATCCCGGTTCCCAGTCGGCGGCAGCGCTCCAATCCCCCGCGCTTCAATCGCCCGCCCTTCAATCGCTCGACATGCGCTCGCGCGACATCTTTCGGCGCATTGTCGATTCCTATCTGAAGGACGGCGAGCCGGTCGGCTCGCGCAGCCTGTCGCGTATCCTGCCGTCTTCGCTGTCGCCGGCCACCATCCGCAATGTGATGAGCGATCTCGAGCATCTCGGCCTGATCTACGCGCCGCATATCTCAGCCGGCCGATTGCCGACCCAGGCCGGCCTGCGCTTCTTCGTCGATGCCTTCATGGAGCTTGGTGATCTCTCCGACGAGGAGCGCCGCACGATCGAGGCGCAGGTACGCGCCTCCGGCTCTGGTGCGACGCTGGAGCACATGCTCACCGAGGCGAGCCAGATGCTGTCGGGCATGTCGCGCGGCGCCGGCCTCGTGCTTGCCGCCAAGAACGAGGTGGCGCTCAAACATATCGAATTCATCCAGCTCGAGCCGAACAAGGCGCTGGCCGTGCTGGTGTCGCAGAACGGCGACGTCGAAAACCGCGTCGTCGACCTGCCCGCCGGCATCACCGTCTCGCAACTGCACGAAGCCTCGAATTTCCTCAACGCCCATATCCGCGGTCGCACGCTGGCCGAGGCGCGGGTCGAGATCGCCCGCATCAAGGAAGAAACCAGGGCCGCCCTCGACACGCTGTCGCAGGATTTGGTCGAGAAGGGCCTTGCGGTCTGGGCAGGCGCCGAGAGCGGCTTGCCGGCGCGTCTCATCGTGCGCGGTCGCGCCAACCTGCTGGAAAATGTCACCGCCCAGGCCGACATCGAGCTGCTGCGGCATTTGTTCGAGGATCTGGAGACGCAGGACGGGCTGATCCAGCTTCTCGACCTCGCCGAGGAAGGCTCCGGCGTGCGCATCTTCATCGGCTCGGAGAACAAGCTGTTTTCGCTGTCGGGCTCGTCGCTGGTCGTGGCGCCCTATCGCGACAAGGACGCCCGCGTCATCGGCGCGCTCGGCGTTATCGGCCCGACCCGGCTGAACTACGCACGCATCGTGCCGATGGTCGACTATACCGCGCAGCTTATTTCCCGCATGCTGCGATAATGCATGTCGCCCAAAAAACCGAAGCGCGTCGCACGGGATCCTTCCAACGCGACACGCTTAAGGGAACCTCAAGGAGAAAAAAATGGCGCTGGAATCATTCAAGGCTCAGATCAGCCTGTTGCTCGAGCAGATGATCAACCAGCCCGAGGATCAGCATGAAGTGCAGGAGCAGTTGCGCGAAAAGCTGGGGGAGATGCGCGCCATGGGCCTGCCGCTGCCGGCCGATCTCGTCGCGCTGGAAAAGCGCCTCGACGACGATTTCTACGCCGCCGGGAACTGAGCCCGAAAGGTGCAAGGACGGCTAGCCGACCGGCGAGCATGAGGATCTCGTGACCGGCTTCGTCGTCTCCGGCGACGCGATCTGGGGCCGACCGGCAAGTGTTGCGGTGCCCGGAGGACGGCGGCGGTTGCATCTGGCGCGTCACCTGCGGGCGAGGATGTATTCAGCATGCGACCCCGTCGGATATTTTCAAACGGCAGACTAGCTTGCGCGGCCGAAGGCTTTATCCTGCCTGGTCGAGACTTAGTTGCCTGACTCACTTGATTGCCTGACCCTTGCCCATCTGACCTCTTGGGAGCGAAACCAATGAACAAGCCCGCCACCACCGTGCCTGTGCCCGGCCGCGGCCGCATCTACAATTCGATCACCGAGACGATCGGCGACACGCCGCTGGTGCGGCTCGACAAGTTCGCCGGGGAAAAGGGCGTCGTCGCCAATCTGCTGGCCAAGCTCGAATTCTTCAACCCGATCGGCTCGGTCAAGGATCGCATCGGCGTCTCGATGATCGAGGCGCTGGAGGCATCGGGCAGGATCGCGCCCGGCAGGACCACGCTGATCGAGCCAACCTCGGGCAACACCGGCATTGCGCTCGCCTTCGCCGCCGCCGCCAAGGGCTACAAGCTGATCCTGACCATGCCGGAAACCATGTCGGTCGAACGTCGCAAGATGCTGGCGCTGCTCGGCGCCGAACTGGTGCTGACCGAAGGGCCGAAAGGTATGAAAGGCGCCATCGCCAAGGCCGACGAGTTGGCCGCTACACTGCCCGACGCCATCATTCCGCAGCAGTTCGAAAATCCCGCCAATCCGGAAATTCACCGCCGCACCACAGCCGACGAAATCTGGAACGACACTCGTGGCGAAGTCGACATCTTCGTCGCCGGCATCGGCACCGGCGGCACCATCACCGGCGTCGGCCAGGTGCTGAAGCAGCGCAAGCCCTCCGTGCATGTCGTCGCCGTCGAGCCGGAAGCCTCGCCGGTGCTGTCGGGCGGCCAGCCCGGCCCGCACAAGATCCAGGGCATCGGCGCCGGCTTCGCGCCGAAGATCCTCGACACGACCATCTATGACGAGATCGTCAAGGTCTCCAACGAGGATTCGGTCGCCAATGCGCGGCTCGTCGCCCGTCTCGAAGGCGTGCCGGTCGGCATCTCGTCGGGCGCTGCCCTGCAGGCGGCGATCGTCGTCGGCTCGCGGCCGGAGAACGAGGGCAAGAACCTGGTGGTCGTTATTCCATCCTTCGCCGAGCGCTATCTGTCGACGATCCTGTTCGAAGGGCTGGGAGCTTAGGGCATATTTGTGCCGGCCTGCGGTTGCGGTTTCCTGCGCTTCCGTAGCGCCCGCCAATTGTCGAAGCCGGCGCCGCCCCTCACCTGCCTGACGGCGTCCTCCCCCTTAAACGGGGCGAGGGGGCGCTCTCATTGACGGTTCGCCAATCGCCAGCGTTGCAGAAAAAAGTGCCGACACCGCGACCAAGGCAATGAGGGGCGGCGCCAGCGCTCGGCCTTAGATCCCAAACATCGGATCATGTCTGACCCCGGCCTTTCCCGGACCTCATTCTTCGGCTGCGAGCCCAGCCCGTCGTGCCTGCAGGAACCGGCGCACGGCCGGGTCGCGTTCGAGGCCGATCGCCCGGTCATAGGCCTCAGTAGCCTCCCGAGTTTTGCCGAGTCTGGCCAGAAGGCCCGCGCGGGCGGCCCAATAAGGCTGATAATCATGCAGCCGCTTGTCTCCACCAAGCTCATCAAGTGCACTCAATCCCGCCGCGGCGCCGTCGGCCTCGGCAATGGCCACCGCGCGGTTGATCGAGACCACCGGCGAGGCGGCAATCACCGACAGCGCGTCGTAGAGATGTCTGATCGCGATCCAGTCGGTCCGCCCGGTCAGCCGCCTGGTCGTATGGGCGGATTGCACGGCCGCCTCGAGCTGGTAGCGGCCGACGACGCCCTTGGTCGCGGCGCGCCTGAGTAGTGTCTCAGCTTCGTCGATCAAGGCGCCGTCCCACAACGCAAGCTCCTGCTCAGCCAGTGGCACATAGTCCCCGGCGGAGTTGCGCCGCGCCGCACGCCGCGCTTCGGCAAACAGCATCAGCGCCAGCAGACCGAGCGCTTCCGGCTCGTCCGGCATCAGCGACGCCACCAGCCGGCCGAGCCAGATGCCTTCGGTCGCGAGATTGCGGCGCCGGGTTTCGGTGCCGGCCGGGTCGGACCAGCCTTCGGCGAACGCAGCGTAGATCGCTTCCAGCGCCGCATCCAGCCGCTCGCCAAGCTCCGCCCGCTCCGGCACGCGGAACGGAATGCCGGTCTCGCGGATGCGGCTTTTGGCGCGCACCAGGCGCTGGCCCATCGTTGCCGGCGACACTAGGAAGGCCGAGGCGATCGTCGCTGCGTCCAAGCCCAGAATGGCCTGCAGGATCAGCGGCGCGCGCACGCCAGCCTCGATCGCCGGATGGGCACAGGCAAACATCAGCCGCAGCCGCTCATCGGGCAGGTCTTCATCGACCATGCGGGCCTCCATCTCCTCGGCGATCAGCCTGAGATGGTCGCGGCTCGCCTCGCTGGTCAGCCGCCGCCGGATCGCGTCGACGCGGCGTCTGCACGCCACCGCCAGCAGCCAGGCTTCCGGCTTCTGCGGCACGCCGGTTTGCGGCCAGCGCTCCAACGCCGCCGCAAAGGCGTCGGCCAGCGCGTCCTCGGCGCCGGCCACGTCGCGCGTGCGGGCGGCGAGGAAGGCGATGAGCTTGCCGTAGCTTTGCCGGGCGGCCGCTTCCGCCGCCGCCCGGGCGACCTCAAGGTCATTCGTCATCACATGGTTTGTTCCCAGATCGGCCGCACCTCGACTGTGCCGGTGCTGGCAGCTGGGCATCGCGCCGCCCAGGCAATAGCCGCGTCGGCGTCCTCCGCCTCGATCATGTAGAAACCGGCGAGCTGCTCCTTGGTATCGGCATAGGGACCGTCGAGCACATTGGTCTTGCCGTTGGCCATCCGCACCGAGGTCGCGGCTTGGGTCGGCTTCAGCCGGTCACCGGCCAACCAGGAGCCGGACTTCTTCAACGCCTCGGTATAGGCGCCATAGGCTGCGCTGATCTCGTAGGTCTTCTCCGTCGGCGCGGCCGCCATCGCGGCTTCGTTCACGTAGATCAAAAGCATGTATCGCATGGTCTTCTCCATTTTCGAAGGCCGCATCGTTGCAAGCCGAACGTATGTCGCGCGGCCACGCGCGATTTCGACAGGCTCTGCGAAAATCTTTCGGCTCCGATCGCACATCGCGCAAGCGGCCATGCGTTGCGGTATCACCCAGCCGTTCGTCTAATGGATATTATTGCGGGTTGGCATTTCCCGCCCGCTGTCTAAACTCGCCTCGGGTCGCGCGGTGGCAGATATTTCAGGGAGGAGATCACATGCACAATTTCAGGACGAAATTTATTGCTGCCGGCGCGCTGGCGCTGTCGCTGGGCCTTGGCGCGGTGCCGGCCAAGGCGCAGGAATTCATCAACGTGCTGACCGGCGGCACCTCGGGCGTCTATTATCCGCTCGGCGTCGCACTGTCGGAAATCTACGGCAAGGGCATTGAGGGCGCCCGCACCCAGGTGCAGGCGACGAAGGCCTCGGTCGAGAACCTCAACCTGTTGCAGCAGGGCAAGGGCGAGATCGCCTTCGCGCTCGGCGATGCCGTCAAACTGGCCGCCGAGGGCAACACCGAGGCCGGTTTCCCGGGCAAGCTCGACAAGCTGCGCGGCGTCGCCGCCATCTATCCCAACTATATCCAGATCGTTGCCAACAGGGAATCCGGCATCAAGACGCTTGCCGACCTCAAGGGCAAGAGCCTGTCGGTCGGCGCGCCGGCCTCCGGCACCGAGCTCAACGCCCGCGCCATCTTCGCCGCCGCCGGGCTGAAATACGAGGATCTCGGACGGGTCGAGTATCTGCCCTTCGCCGAATCGGTCGAGCTGATCAAGAACCGCCAGCTCGACGCCACGCTGCAATCGGCCGGCCTTGGCGTCGCCTCGATCCGCGACCTCGCCACGTCGGTGCCGATCAACGTCGTCGCCGTACCGGCGCAGGACGTCGCCAAGATCGGCTCGCCCTATCTTTCGGTGACCATTCCCAAGGGCACCTATGAAGGCCAGACCGAGGACGTCGCGACCGCCGCCGTCGGCAATTTCCTCATCACCCACGCCGACGTCTCCGACGAGACCGGCTATCAGATGACCAAGCTGCTGTTCGAAAATCTCGACCAGCTCACTGCTGCCCACGCGGCCGCCAAGGCGATCGACATGGCCAAGGCGCTCGACGGCATGCCGGTGCCGCTGCATCCCGGTGCCGAGCGATATTACAAGGAAAAGGGATTGGTGAAATAAGGCCGCTCCCTCCCCCTTGGGGGGAGGGTGCCGTGCGAAGCGAGGCGGGTGGGGTCGGTTCAGGCCGCGCACTGCCGCAACGACCCCACCCGTCCATCCGCCTTCGGCGGCTGTCCACCCTCCCCTCAAGGCGGAGGGATTGCGCCCCGCCAGGAACCCGCCAATGACCGACGCCCATCCCGAAACGCCGACCGTTCTTTCCCCCACCGCCGAAGCCCCGCTCGAAGGGCTGCCGCCGGGTTTCGGCGACGGCATCGCCGGCAAGGCCGCCTTTCTCGTCGCCATCGCCTTCTCCGTCTTCCAGATCTACATCGCCGCCTATGGCAGCCTGCCGAGCCAGGTGGTGCGCGCCATGCATGTCGGCTTCTTGCTGCTGCTCGGCTTTGGCTTGATCGCCAATCTGCGCGCCACAAGCACACCGGCGAAAGCAGCGTTCTGGACGCTCGGCGTGCTCGGCTTCGCCACCGGCCTCTACAATTGGGTGTTCTATGCCGATCTCATCCGGCGCTCCGGCTTCCTCACCACGCCGGACCTGATCGTCGGCACGGTGCTGGTCGTGCTGGTTTTCGAGGCTGCGCGGCGGCTGATGGGGCTGCCGCTTGCCCTGATCGCCTTGATCTTTCTCGCTTACGCTTTCTTCGGCAATCACCTGCCGCCGCCCTTCATCCATCGCGGCTATGATTTCGCACAGCTCATCGACACCTTCGCCTTTGGCACCGAAGGCATATACGGCACTCCGGTTTACGTCTCGGCCGCCTATATCTTCATCTTCGTCGTCTTCGCCGCCTTTCTCGAACGCGCCGGCATGATCGCACTGTTCAACGATTTCGCGCTTGGCCTGGTCGGCACATGGCGCGGCGGACCGGCCCAGGTCTGCGTTCTGTCCTCGGCGCTGATGGGCACCATTTCCGGCTCCGGCGTCGCCAATGTGGTGGCCAGCGGCCAGTTCACCATTCCGCTGATGAAGCGCTTCGGCTTCCGTTCGGCTTTCGCCGGCGCGGTCGAGGCGACCTCGTCGATGGGCGGCCAGATCATGCCGCCGGTGATGGGCGCGGTCGCCTTCATCATGGCCGAGACGCTGAACATCCCCTATGCCGAGGTGGTCAAGGCAGCGATCATCCCGGCGCTGCTCTATTTCGGTGCCTGCTTCTGGCAGGTCTACCTGGAAGCCGGCCAGGCCGGCCTGCAGGGCATGGCCAAGGCGGACCTGCCCAATCCGTGGCACGCGGTGAGAAGACATTGGCCGCTGGTGCTGCCGCTGGCCGCGCTCATTTATCTGCTGTTTGCCGGCTATACGCCGATCTTCGCCGGCACCATGGGGCTGGCGCTGACCATCGTGCTCATCCTCGGCACGCCGCTGGCGGCTTTGATCGGGCCGCTTGCCTTCCGCATCGTCTTTTGGCTGGCGCTGGGGCTTGCCGCCGCCTCCTTCATGAGGTTCGGCGTCAACATCCTCAGTTTTGTCATCGCCGGGCTCGTCATCGCATGCGTCACCTTCAGGGGCGGACGCGAGACGCTGCAGATATGCATAGATTCGCTGGCCGAGGGCGCAAAGAACGCGTTGCCGGTCGGCATCGCCTGCGCCATCGTCGGCGTCGTCATCGGCACCTTGACGCTCACCGGCATCGCCTCCACCTTCATCGGCTGGATCATCTCCATCGGCGAGAACAATCTGTTCCTGTCTCTGGTGCTGACCATGCTCACCTGCCTGGTGCTCGGAATGGGCATACCGACGATCCCCAACTACATCATCACCTCGTCGCTGGCCGGGCCGGCACTGCTGTCACTCGGCGTGCCGCTGGTGGTCAGCCATATGTTCGTCTTCTATTTCGGCATCATGGCCGACCTCACTCCGCCGGTGGCGCTGGCCGCCTTCGCCGCCGCGCCGATGGCCAAGGAGAGCGGCCTCAAGATCGGCATCCAGGCCACCAAGCTTGCCGTCGCCGGCTTCGTCGTGCCGTTCATGGCGGTCTACACCCCGGCGCTGATGCTGCAGGACCCCGGTCCGATCGCCGCCCAGTTCGGTTATCCCGTCGAGGTCGCCTATATCGTCGCCAAGGCCTGCATGGGCATTGCCCTGTGGGGCGCAGCCGCCGTCGGGTTCCTGGCCCGGCGCATGGCCTGGTGGGAACGTCTCGTCGCCTTCGCCGCCGGCGTGCTGCTGGTTGCCGCACTGCCTGTCACCGACGAAGCCGGGTGGGCACTCTCTGTCGCCTGGATCGGCTGGCACTGCTGGCGGGCGCGGCAGGCCACCGGCACCGCATGAGCCTCTGTATCCTCGCAGCCGGCAAGACGGTGACGCTCACTGTCGCCGCCTTCACGCTCGCCTGGACGCATTCGGTGGAAAAGACGCATTGGCAGGAGGACTGGAAGGTGACGCCTTCCGGCTTGGAGATCGCCGAGGCACGGATCAAGGGCTCGGGCGCCGGCATGGAACCGCCGGAAGGCTCGGTGCTGCGGGACGGTTGGTGGGTCTATAAACCCAAGATGGCGCCGCAGCGGCGCCTTGTGCTCGCGGCTTCCGGCGCGACCGGTGAAGGCTGGACGCTGTGCACGGTTCAGGGCTGCCGCGAACTGGGCAAGGCGGCAGGCGACACGACGGTGCTGGAGCTGTGCGAAGGTTAGTACCAGCCGCGGTAGCGGACGGTCGGCAAGCGGGTGCGGGACCTCGTCCTCCAGGGCGTTGTCGGATGTCGAGTTCCGGGCACAGCCACATAAGCGGACCAAAGACGCTCCATCGTTAGCCGCCAAAACCGGATTCCGACTGAGCGAGCCGACTTTCTTCCTTGCGGAACAATGCTTTGAAAAACAGAATGTCGGAAGCCGAACTGATAGCCCGGGCGATCAACGCGGTTGCGAGCACGGCAAAGATCAGGCGAACAAAAAACACACTGGTGAAGTCTGCACCCAGAGCGATGACAACCAGTGTGTCCTCTATGAGACTGTGGGCAAAGCCCATGAACACGCAAGCGAGGAAGATCTGGCGCGGCTCTACGCTGGTCGTGCGCGCCTCGCGGATCAGCAGTCCCGCGCCATAGGAAATTCCAAGAAGCAGACCGACCGCGGTGAACGGCACCGCTTGTGACTGGATGCCGGCAAGGCGAAAGAGCGGCGCAAGCCCCTTGTTCAGCCAACCCAGGATGCCCGACATCTTGAGGAGCTCGATCAGCCAGCTTAGTGCGAGGAGAATGACGAGCATGGTTGCCAGGGTTTTGAGCATGCCTGGAAAAAAACTGCTCCAGTCAGCGCCCTCGTCCATTGGTATCCACGCCGGCTTCAGCGGCTCGGATAGCCATCCGGTTGCTGCGAATATCTGGTGCAGGAGCATGGCAAGGATCAATCCGCCGCCAATGCGAAGTGCTGCAGTGACCACGAAGCTTGGCCCAACCTTCTGAATGATGCGTTGTTCAATCGGAATGGCATGCGCAAATAGCAAAAGGGTTGAAAGAACGGTCATGTCGGCAGTGCTCAACGTCGAAACCGGGGCCAGAGTGAACACGGTCACCACCGCGCCCCAAATTCCCACCAGCAGTCCCGTTAGCCAGGCAAGAGCGAGCTCGGGCGGCAGTCCAACCAGCGTCATGAGAGGCGCGAAGAACGGAGAGATCGCCCGGATGACACCAAGATCCTGCAGGGTCTGTGTGGCTATCGTGACCGGAACGATAATGCGAACCAATTCCCAATAGATTTCAAGCGTTTCCAGCGTCTTTCGATAGAGGACGGCCTGCACTGCCATGGCGATTGTCTCCGTGATTGACGCCAAATGACTACCGTGAGACGGTTCGCATTTGTGGTCAAAATTTGCGGACTTGTGCAATAAAATTGCAGACCGGTAGACGACGACGGAGGACCGCAATGGACCGGATCGACAGGAAGCTTCTCAAGCTTTTGCAAGAAGACGCTTCGCGAACCAATGCCGACCTGGCGGCGGAGGTCGGGCTTTCACCCTCCAGCTGCTTGCGCCGCATACGGCGGCTCAAGTCAGTCGGTGTCATCGACCGCGTTGTCGCGCTTCTTGATCCGGCCAAGGCCGGCAGGGGGATGAAGGCTATCGTCACGGTCGAACTGGAGCGCCACGGCGAGCAGCACATGCGCCGCTTCCTCGAGCTTGCCGCCATGGAACCAGTGGTGGTCCAGGCCTACAGCGTGAGCGGCTCGACCGACGCTGTCCTTATGCTGCGTCTGATGGATATGGACGAGTTCGACACATTGTGCGAGCGGCTGTTCCGAGATCGGACGAATGTGGCGCGGTATTACACCATGTTTGTGATTCGAACCGCCAAGGAGACGACCGCAATCCCGCTCTAGCTTTTCGGAGGCAACTTGGCGGAAGGGATCTTGCAGCTACTGGGCGGTCACGCGAGTCCCGGCTGCCTGGTGTCAAACGGCACTTAGCTTGCCGGCGGCGAGATATAAGCCCCAGAATCTCGAAGCCCCAGAATCTCAAAATTCTGGAAACTCAGGCCCTTGGCGTTGTCGCACACCGCCTGTCGGCGAGCCCGGGACGCTCCGTGCGATAGGTGGTCGCACGATGATCGGCGACCGGCCTGCAGATCCGGCTGTCGTGACGGCTTTCCATGGTCGTCATCAGTGCGCGCTGATGCCGAGCGTATGGCCGCGGCGTGCGCATGCGGGGCCTGGGCCGCGCATGTAATAGCGCTCCGGCCGGTAGGTCGGCGCGACGAATTCGCGGATGGCGGCAGCGTAGCCGATGAGGTGCGTCAAGAAGTTCATTTTCCCTGTCCCTGTCCCGATTTCGGATGTCCCTTCCGAATTGCGTGGGATCGTAGCGTCGAGGCGTGAATACTCGGTGAACACGATGTTAATCTTTGGTCAAAAAGGCCTTGGTTCGTGGCTGGAATGCGGCTGATTCGGGGTCTTTCCATGCAGTTCGTCGGCATTCCGGCTAGTGTGACTTTTGCATCACATATGTTTCGTTTGGATGTCGCTCCGACGCGCTTGTGTTTCAACTTTGGCCGGTGCCGCGAAATTTCCGTGCTTGCGCAAATTTCCCTGATTACGCGGGAAAGCCAGGAACCCGTCCGATAGAAGCACGTTGACGCTGAGAGCCGGGACCAACCCCGGCCCAGCGGCTTCCGAGCGGAACCGCCGCCGGAACCCCCAACACAGCAAGAACAATGGAAAGGCAAAGCCATGGGTTTCTTTTCGAAAGACATCAAAACGCTGGACGACCTCTTCGTCCACACGCTGCGCGACATCTATTACGCCGAGAAACAGATCGAGAAGTCGCTGCCGAAGATGATCGACAAGGCGACCGACCCGCAGCTGAAAGCCGGCCTTGAAAAGCATCTCGGCCAGACCAAAGGTCATATCGAGCGCGTCGAGAAGGTGTTCGAACTGCATGGCGTGAAGGCCAAGACGGTCAACTGTCCGGCCATCGACGGCATTCTCGAGGAAGCCGATGAAGTCAGCGGCGACATCGACGACAAGGACGTTCTCGACGCCGCGCTGATCGCATCCGCTCAGGCGGTCGAGCACTACGAGATAACCCGCTACGGCACGTTGATCGCCTGGGCCAAGCAGCTTGGCCGCACCGACTGCGCCAATGTCCTGGCCAACAACATCAAGGAAGAGCAGGCGACCGACCGCAAGCTCACCGAGATTGCGGAAGCCAAGGTCAACCTTCAGGCCGCCGAGTAGAAGCTCGATCGAGGCAACGCCGGACAACCGGCTTTGCCTCACTTTCCGTAGCTGGACGTCGACCGTACAATGGGCCACGCTCGTTCCAGGGATTGCGCGAGGACAAACCGGCGGAGGAAGTCGTGCAGGAAAAGCCGAAAGCACCCGCTGGCAGGGCCGACAGCAAGGCAAAGCCTGCCGATACCAAGGCAAAGCCTGTTGGGGGCAAGGGCGAGATATCCGCCGCTGTCAAATCCACGGGGGCGGCAGACACCGTCATAAAACTTTCTCATCCGGACAAGCTTCTGTGGCCGCAGGAGAAGGTATCGAAACAGGGCCTGCTCGATCACTACGCTTTGGTCTGGCCGCGCATGCACCAATTCGTCGTCAATCGGCCGCTCAGCCTGGTGCGCGCGCCGGACGGGGTCGACGGCCAACGCTTTTTTCAGAAGCATGCCTCCGCGGGCATGCACGAAAAAATCGCCAGGATGAAGGATCCGACTGACGGCGAGGAGATATTGTTCATCCGTGATTTCGACGGTGTCGCTGCCTTGGTCCAACTCGGCGTGGTCGAGATCCATATCTGGGGCTGCACCATCGACGAACTGGACAAGCCGGACCAGATCATCTTCGATCTCGATCCCGACGAAGAAGTCGACGTGAAAGCGGTGCGCGCGGCGGCGCTCGAAATTCACGGCCGGCTCGATGCGCTGTCGTTGCCGAATTTCGTCAAGACCTCGGGCGGCAAGGGCTACCATGTCGTGGTGCCGCTGAAACCGTCGGCGGACTGGGACGAGGCGAAGGACTTCGCCCATGATTTCGCCCGCGCCCTCGAGCAGGCCGCCCCTGATCGGTATACGGCGACGCTGTCGAAGAAGGCGCGCACCGGCAAGATCTTCGTCGACTATCTGCGCAACGGCCGCGGCTCGACCACGGTGGCGCCCTATTCGTCGCGCGCCAAGAAGGGCGCCACGGTATCGATGCCGGCGACCTGGGCGGAAATTGAAGCCGGATTAGCGCCGAACGCCTTTCCGATCGGTGACAAGACGACGCTGAAACATTTGGCGAAAGCCGATCCCTGGGTGGATTTTTTCAAGCAGGGCAAGCCGCTCAAGCGCGGCTGACAATCAAGCGAGAAACACCCTCTCGAAGGACTGTTTGCCCATGGGCGAAAAGATCACCGCGCGGCTGTCTTTCTCGCGCCGCGCCCATTTTTCCAAAAGGATCTTGTCGAGGATGGCAGCGCCCAGCGTGCCGGCCAGATGCGAGCGCCGCACGCTCCAGTCGAGGCAAGCCCGGCACACCGGTCGTCGTGCCTTGCTCTCGACATCGATGCCGATCGCGGCGAAATGCGAGGCGGCCGACGGCCCGAGCCGGATCTCCTTGTCGTCGCGCAGGAGCACTTGCCGAGCGACAAGACGGTCGAGCATCGCCACGGCTTGCTCGCCGGCGAGGTGGTCGTAGCAGACCCGCGCCACGCGCATCGCCGCATCACGCGGACCCGGCCGCACCCGCTGCGGTCCGACCGCAGCGGCCACGCCGGTGATCGCCTCAATCATGCCAGCCACCTGCGGCCCGGCCAGCCCGTAGTAGCGGTGCCGCCCCTGGCTTGCCAGCGTCAGCAGCCCGCCCTCCATCAGTTTCGACAGATGTGAACTGGCGGTCGGCAGCGACACGCCGGCCTCGAGCGCCAGTTCGCTCGCTGTCAGCGCCGTGCCACCCATCAGTGCGGTCAGCATGTTTGCCCGCGCCGGATCGCCGACCAGGCTGGCGATGCGGGCTATATCTGGTCCTTCACGCATAGTTCGCCCTTCATCGAAGCATGGGCGTCAGATAACCACTATCCTGCGCCGAGATCAAGGAGATGACGATGACCGCAAGAACCGCTTCCCACACCGTGCCTGTCAGCCGCTTCGGCCGGCGGCCGTCTCCGTTCATGATCTTGCGCCGGGCGCATCTGCGGCTGCTGGCGCGGTGGTATGACCGCCATCTGCAACGCCTCGACCTCGCCGAGATTGACGAGCATCTTTTGCGCGATCTTGGCCTGACGCCACAAGACGTTCGCCGCGAATGCGCGAAATCCTTCTGGCAAGCGTGATCAGCATGGAAAACAGCCTGGCACATAGAACTACAGAACGTTTCGACACCGCTCGAACTGTCGCCGCAACAAAACAGATTCAGCAAGGAGACAAAAGATGACCATCACCTGCTTCATCCGCTACGAGATCGACCCGTTCGGCAAGGCGGCGTTCGAGGAGTATGCCCGCAACTGGGGCCAGGCGATCCCGCGCTGCGGCGCCGATCTGATCGGCTATTTCGCGCCGCATGAGGGCTCGGCCACGACAGCCTATGCCGCCTATAACATCGACAGCCTGGCGGCTTACGAAGCCTACCGTATCAGGCTCGCCGCCGACCCGGCCGGCAAGGCCAATTACGAGTTCGCCCGGCGTGAAAAATTCATCCTGAAAGAGCATCGGACTTTTTTGAAACTCGCATCCGGGCCGCACGCCTCTCTGGTGAAACTGTGATCGCCGTCATCTTCGAGGTCGAGCCGGCAGCGGGCAAGCGCGACGCCTATCTCGGCCTCGCCGCCGACCTGCGCCCGCTACTCGACGGCATCGACGGTTTTCTGTCGATCGAGCGCTTTCAGAGCCTTGTCGACCCGAGCCGCATCCTGTCGCTGTCGTTCTGGCGTGACGAGGAAGCGGTGAAAGCCTGGCGCAACACAGAGGAACATAGGCAGGCGCAGAAGGCCGGCCGCGGCGGCATCTTTGCCGACTACCGTCTGCGCATCGCCCACGTCGTGCGCGACTATGGCCTGACCGAACGGGCCGAGGCGCCTGAGGACAGCCGGGCGGCGAACGGGTGAGTGGGGCGGCTCTTCCTTCTCCCCTTGTGGGAGTAGGTGGCCGCGAAGCGGCCGGTGCTCCAGCATGGCAAGGACGGCACTCCGTCCAACACCCCTCTTCCGTCTCGGCGCTGCGCGCCAATCCACCGCCCCGGGGCGAGTCACGGGCCTCGCCCGCCCTTCGGGCCCCACAAGGGGAGAAGGGAAGATCGAGCTAGGCATTCCCGATCAGCACTCCAGCCGCAAACACCAGCGCGCCGCCCAGCACCACCTGGAAGGTGGCGCGCCAGAACGGCGTCTGCATATAACGGTTCTGCACAAAGGCGATCGCCCACAGTTCGAAGAACACCACCACGACCGCGAGAATTGTCGCGGTCCAGAAATACGGAATGAGGTAGGGCAAGGCGTGGCCGAGGCCACCCAGCGCCGTCATCACGCCTGTGGTGATGCCGCGTTTTACCGGCGAGCCGCGGCCCGACAGCTTGCCGTCGTCGGAGGCGACCTCGGTGAAGCCCATCGAGATGCCGGCGCCGATCGAGGCGGCAAGCCCGACCAGGAAGGTCTGGAACGTATCGTGCGTGGCGAACGCGGCGGCGAAGATCGGCGCCAGCGTCGACACCGATCCGTCCATCAGCCCGGCCAGTCCCGGCTGCACATAGGTCAGGATGAACTGTCGCTGCTCGGCCGCTGCTTCCTCGGCTTTCACCGCGCCCGGCACATGCTCTTGCTCCAGCCGCTGCGCCAGCGTTTCGTGGCCCTGTTCGGCCACCGCCAGATTGTCGAGCAGCTTTCGCGTCGAGGCGTCGCTGGTGCGTTTCGCCGCCTCGACGTAGAACAGGTAGGCCTGACGCTCCATCGACTCGGCCTGTTGGCGCACATGTTCGATGCCGAGCGGCCGGACCAGCCAGTCGGGCTTGCGCTCGTAATAGCCCTTCACATGCTCGCGTCGGATCAGCGGAATGCGCTCGCCAAAACGCTCGCGGTGAAGCTCGATCAGCGAGTCGCGATGGCCGTCCTCCTCCTCCGCCATTTCCTCGAACACTTTGGCCGAATGCGGAAACCTATCCGCCAGCCCGTCGGCATAGGCGCGGTAGACACGCCCGTCATCCTCTTCGGAAGAGATGGCGAGCGCCAGGATCTCTTGCTCCGAGAGCGACTCGAAGGGACGGCGACCAAAACCGAAAACACGGGAAAGCATGAGAAATTCGCCCTAGTTTAGAATTATTCTAAACTAGAGTTTGGTGCACCGTTGGTCAATCGCTTGTAGCCGGAGGTTCAAATTTATGGTTGCGGGAATCCTCCGCCAGCGCCCTTCATTATTGGCGAATGTTCACCTATATGGTGGGTTTAAGCCAAGAGAAAGGAATCCGGATGCCGGCAAAACAGCCCACCCATGCATTTGACCCGAAACCCGTTCTCGACCTGATCGCCAGCATCGAGGCCGATCTGCAGCGCCTGAAAGGCCTGGTTGAGCAGCAGGTTGAAAAATTCGACCCGGCCAATCCGCACAACAAAGCCCCCGACGGCAAGCTGACCGAGGAGGGCGTCGAGTGCTGTTACCGCCTGTTCGACGAGGGCAAGTCGCGCTATTCGGTTGCCCAGCAGATGAAGATATCCTTCGCAGCCGCCACCCATCGCTTCAACACCTGGCGCAAGATGGGCGGCGCCAAACGGCAACGGACGCTTTTGGGGTGAGGAGCGGTTGGCGAAGAGCGCCACTCTCTGCTCGCAATCCACGAATTGTCTCGGTCACATTTTTCCAGTGGTGCGCGGTCTGGTTTTCCGTGCACCATGGGGCGGTCTCATTCTGCAGGACCTCACCATGACCACCCCTCCCGGCATCGCCGATATCCACCGCGCAGCAACGCGATTGTCCGGCCTGATCGTCGAAACGCCGCTGATCGAATCGTCGGAGTTGAACAAGCGTTTCGGCGCCAGGATCCTGTTCAAGCCGGAGACGCTGCAGCGTACCGGCTCGTTCAAGTTCCGCGGCGCCTACAACAAACTGTCGTCGCTCAGCGATGAGCAGCGCAGCCGCGGCGTCGTCGCCTTCTCGTCGGGCAACCACGCGCAAGGCGTCGCCGCGTCGGCGGCGATGTTCGGCGTCAAGGCGGTTATCGCCATGCCCACCGATGCGCCGGCAATGAAGGTCGGCAATGTCAGGAAAATGGGCGCCGAAGTGGTTCCGTTCGACCGGTTTCGCGACGATCGCATGGCGGTGGTTCGCCCGTACATGGAACGGGGCATGGTCCTGGTTCCGCCTTTCGACGACCCGGCCATCATCGCCGGCCAGGGAACGATCGGCCTCGAACTGATGGCGCAGGCGAAAGCACTCGGGGTGAGCCTCGACGCGGTCGTCATCCCCTGCGGCGGCGGCGGCCTGAGCAGCGGCATCTCCATCGCGGTCAAGGACGCCTCGCTGGGCACCGCCGTCTGGGCGGTGGAACCCGAGCATTTCGACGACACCTGTCGTTCACTGGCCAGAGGTGCTCGGGTTTCGATCGAGCCCGGCCACACTTCGATCTGCGACGCGCTCCTCACCGCCGAGCCGGGCGCGATCACCTTTGAGATCAACCGCAGGAATCTCGCCGGCGGCATTGCCGTGTCCGACAGAGCGGCGGCACAGGCGATGCGCGACGCCATGGCCCATCTCAAGCTGGTGGTCGAGCCCGGCGGCTGCGTCGGGCTGGCCGCGCTGTCATCGGGCGAGATCGAGCTATCAGGCAAATGCGTCGCCGTGGTGCTGTCCGGCGGCAATGTCGATTTCGGCACCTATGCGGAGATCATGGCCGCGGCTTAGGTGCGACCGAACCGGCACCATTCAAAGGCTGACACGAAATGAAACTGCTCTTCAGCCGCAATCCCAATCCTCGCCTCGCGGTCGCCGTGGCACGCTATCTCCACGCAAAGCTCGACTTTGAGTTCGCATCGCCCTTCGCTCCCGGGCAGGCTGAGCGATATCGCCCGCTGAATCCCAATCTTTCATTGCCGATACTCGTAGGCTCGGGAAACAGCCTCTGGGAGGCTGACGCCATAGCCTGCCGGCTTTCACGCGACGCGCATTCGGATCTCTGGCGCACCGGCGACGACGAACCCGAGATGATCCGATGGCTCAGCTGGGGCAAAGAGAACTTCGCAAGAGCTTGCGACGTCGTTCATTTCGAACGCGGCACCAAGCAGCGCTATGGGATTGGCCCGATCGATCAGCACCGGGTTGAGGAGGGGCTGAGAGACTTTCGCACGGCCGCTGCAACACTTGAGGCCGCGCTTTCCGAGCGAGACTGGCTGGTCGAAAACTCGGTTTCCTATGCCGACTTTAGAATGGCGACGTTTCTGCCCTTCAACGATGTCGCCAGATTGCCGCTCGACGATTATCCTTCGGTCAGTCGCTGGTATCGCCAGCTTGAAGAGATCGACGCCTGGCGCGATCCTTTCCAAGGGCTGGATGCGCCTTTGTTGCCGCCGGTCCCGGATCAGGCCAGACCGGCATAGAATCTCGATCCGAATGGTCATGCATCCAAGGTGACACCTCGGCCATTGCGTGAGCTGCTTGAGTTGGATCCTAATCCAGCGTCCGGCGGAACCGCACCAGCGCCACGCCGGCAAACAGCGCCACGAACGCGACCAGCCAGCCTATTTCGGTTGCGACCGCCGGCAGGTCGGCGCCCTTCAGCATCACCGCGCGGATGATGCGCAGGAAATGCGTCAGCGGCAGGATCTCGCCGAAGATCTGCGCCCAGCCAGGCATGCCGCGATAGGGGAACATGAAGCCCGACAACAGGATCGACGGCAGGAAGAAGAAGAAGGTGAGCTGCAGTGCCTGCATCTGCGTGCGCGCCATCGTCGAGATGGTGTAGCCGAGCAGCACCAGCGCCAGCACGAAGACCAGAACCGCCGCAAGCAGCAGCGACAACGACCCGGTGAAGGGAACCCCAAACAGCAGCTTGGCCGCCGCCAGCACCACCGCCACTTGCACGGCGCCGACCACCAGATAGGGCAGCACCTTGCCGAGCATGATTTCGAGCGGGCTGGACGGCATCGCCAGAAGGTTTTCCATCGTGCCGCGCTCGGTCTCGCGCGTCAGCGCGATCGAGGTCATCATCACCATCGTCATCTGCAGGATGACGCCGAGCAGGCCGGGCACGATGTTGTATTGCGAGATGCCTTCCGGATTGTAGCGTCGGTGCACAACGACTTCGAGCTGGCCTCGGGCAGCTTCGGCGGCCGTCTCCTGCATGCCGCGCGCCCTGAGCAGCGCCTGGTTGGCAACGGTGCCGAGTGTCGAAATGGCGCCGCTGGCGACTGCCGGGTCGGTCGCATCAGCCTCGATCAGGATTTGCGGCTGGTCGCCGCGCTCGACTCGACGGGCAAAGTCGGCGGGAATGGTGACGACGAAGGCGACGTCGCCACGCGCCATCAGGAATTCCGCCTCGGCGGCATTTTGCGCGACATGGTCGAAGCGGTAGTAGCCGGTGGTCTGCAGCGCCGAAACCATGGCTCGCGTATAGGGATCGCTGCTCATCGCCACCAGGGCGGCCGGCAGGCTCTTTGGATCGTTGTTGATGGCATAGCCAAACAGCACCAGCTGCATCAGCGGCACGCCCAGCATCATGGCGAAGGTGATGCGGTCGCGCCGCATCTGGATGAACTCCTTGATCAGCAGCGCGCCGAGCCTGGCGAAGGAAAAGACGCTGTTTATCCCGTTTTTCATCCCATATTGTCCTTCGAGCCGGACATGAACTGGATGAACACATCCTCCAGGCTGGTCTCGCCCGGCGTCACCGTGACGCCCTTGTGGTCTTTCTCGACATCGGCGAGGGCTGCCTGAAGCGCCGTCTTGTCGGAACCGACGACATGCAGCGTCGCACCAAACGGCGCCACCTGGTCGACACCCGACCGGCCGCTGAGTGCGGCAGCGACCTGGTCGAGGCGCGGACCCTGCACAACGAAGGTCGTCAGCCCGGCATTCCTGACCACCTCGTCGACCGTGCCGGTGGCCAGCATCCTGCCGTAGGAGATGTAGCCGATGCGATGGCAGCGCTCGGCCTCGTCCATATAGTGGGTGGAGACCAGCACGGTCAGCCCGCCGCTGGCCAGCCGATGGATCTCGTCCCAGAATTCACGCCGCGCCTTCGGATCGACGCCCGCCGTCGGCTCGTCGAGCAGCAGCAATCTGGGCTTGTGCATGATGCAGGCGGCCAGCGCCAGCCGCTGCTTCCAGCCACCGGACAGCGTGCCGGCCAACTGGTCCTTGCGCGAGGTGAGGCCAAGATCCTCCAGCGTCCTGGTGACATGCTCGTTGAGCGGCTTCAACCCATAGAGCCGCGCTACGAATTCCAGGTTTTCGGCGATGGTCAAATCCTCGTAGAACGAGAATTTCTGGGTCATATAGCCGACTTCGCGCTTGATCCTCAGACTGTCGGTGCGGATGTCGAAGCCGAGCACCGTGCCTTCGCCCTCATCCGGCGTCAGCAGGCCGCACATGATGCGGATGGTCGTCGTCTTGCCAGAGCCGTTGGGGCCGAGGAAGCCGACGATCTCGCCCTCGGCCACCGTCATCGTCACATGGTCGACGACGGTCTTGTCACCAAAACGCTTGACCAGGCCATGGACGTCGATGACGTTCATTTGCCGATATCCGCCAGTTCGACATCAACGATCTGCCCCGGTTGCAGCGCGCCGGCGTCGCCCTCCGGCCGCGCCTCGACCAGATAGACCAGCTTCTGCCGGGTCTCGAGCGAGTAGATCACCGGCGGCGTGAATTCCGGGTCCGGCGACACGTAGCTGACGCGAGCCTTCACGTCCGGCCCGCAGCCGTCGCAATGGACGTTGAGCAGCGTGCCGACTTCCACCGACGAGAACGCGCTTTCCGGCACATAGACGCTGAGCTTCACCGCGCCGTCCGGCAGAATCGAAATGACCGGCGCGGTCGGCCCGGCGGTGTCGCCGGGATAGCGGATCACATCGTTGATGCGGCCGGGCGAAGGCGCCGCCAGCACACGCTTCGACAGCCGCCAGCGCGCCTGCTCCAGCGCCGATTGCGCCTGCCTGACCTGATTGTCGGCGGCCTTGATCGTCTCGGGCCGCGCCGGCAGGCCTCCGACAGCGAGATTGGCTTCCGCCTGGCCGAGCTGCGCGTTGGCAGTTTCCAGCGACGCCGAAGCCGTATCATAATCGGCCTGGGTGCCGGTGCCGCGTTTGAACAAATCGCTGGCGCGGGTGTATCTGCGTTTGGCGTCGGCGGCTTGCGCCTTGGCCATGTCGACCTGCGCCTTGAGCACCTCAATCTCTTCCGGCCGCTTGCCGACCTGCAGGTCGGCAAGTTGCGCCTGGGCCTGGGCAAGGGCCGCCTCGGCTTGCGCGACGGCTATTTTTGCGTCGGCGCTTTCCAGCGTCACCACTGGCGTGCCCGGCGCGACGCGATCGCCGCGCTTGACCGAAATCGTCTCGACCTGCGCCACCTCGATCGGCGCGAGCAGCACATAGTCGCCCTCGACATAGCCGACGGCGAGCGGCGCCGCCGGTGCGCAGGTGCTGAAAAGCAGGGCGGCGAGCGGCACAGAACAGAGGAAACTCATGATCTACGATCCTTCCGGTCGGTTAAGTGACGCCGAGCCAAAATCGCGCCGAGATTATCCGTCACTGCCGCCGCGATCTTGGTGGCCTCGGCGTCGCCGATCGCGCGCCAGCCCATGCGGCGCATCACCGCCTCGCGGCCGATGCGGAAATAGACGACCTGGCCGATCAGCGTGAACACGGTGAGTCGGGTTGCCTCGCTTTCGGCCGCCTCGCCCGTCGCCCGCTCCCAGATCAGGCAGAGCCGGCGATGCGTCGGCTCGAATACGCCGTCATAGATGCGGTCGAGTGCCGCCGTCGGATGCGACAGCTCACGCAGGACGAACTGCACGATCTCGCCGGCCTCCGGCCTTGCCACGATGAAAGCCACCATCCGCTCGAGCGCGGTGAACAGTTGTGCCCGCGCCGCTTCGGGGTCGCCCGTTTCTGGTTCGCCCGTTTCTGAATCGCTTGGCCCCTGCAGATTGCCGATCGCCTGGCCGGCAATGGTCTGGATGGTGTCGACGATATAGTCGGCCGCTGCGGTTCGAAGCCCTTCCTTGCCGCCGAAATGATAGGCGATCGAGCCGATATTGGCCCTGGCCTCAGCCGCGATCTCGCGCGTCGAGGTGCCGTCGAAACCCTGGCGTCCGAACAGTTTTAGCGCTGCGCGAACAAGAGCCGCGCGCGTCATCTCGGCGTTTGTCGGTTTGCTCATGATCCGTAGTTTAATCAATCGAATGATTTAAGTCAATAGAGGCCTATCTCCACCTTGCCAACTCCAGCCGCACGCGCTTTAGTGTGGAGCCATGGTCAAGGAAATCGAGCGCAAGTTCCTGGTCTCCGGCGATGGCTGGCGGGATCTGGTCGAAGCGGACATCCGCATTCGCCAGTTCTATCTCGTTGCCGCGCCCGACCGCTCGGTCCGCGTGCGTATCAGCGACGGCGCCTCGGCAAAGCTGACGCTCAAATTCGGCAGCAAGGCCCGCGAACGCGACGAATTCGAATATCCGATCCCTCTGGCGGATGCGGAAGAGATGCTGGCCTTCGCCATCGGTCGTGTCATCGAGAAGACACGCCACCATGTTAGGCATCGCGGCCATCTCTATGAAGTCGATGTCTTCGGCGGGATGCTCAGCGGTCTGGTGGTCGCCGAGCTTGAGACGCCGCAGGACGTGCAGGGCGAAATGCTGCCAGATTGGCTCGGCCGCGAAGTCACCGGCGAGCACAGGTTCTACAACGCGTCGCTCGCCCTTGAGGGAATTCCGGAGATCGCCGCATGAGCTATCGCATCGATCCGCGCCTGCCGTTGACTGGCGAGGTCAGGCGCATCCTCGCTGAGGAGATCGGCAAGGCGCTCGTCCATCTGGACGCGGCGCATGACAGGCCGGAGCAGGCGCTGCACAAATGCCGCAGGCGGCTGAAGAAGGTGCGTGCCTTGCTGCGCCTGGTCCGTCCCGGAGACGAAACATTTTGCAGTACCGAGAACCAATGCTACCGAGAGGTGGCTGCCCTGCTTGCCGAACCGCGAGAGGCGACCGCGCTGGTTGAAACCATCGACCGGCTGGCAAAAGACTTTCCCGAGCAAAGCGCCGGTGGCGGTCTCGATGCCGTTCGCGACACGCTGGTGGCGCGCCAGCACGAATTGCATGGTGGAGTTGGCCTTGGCGCCGCGATAGCTGCCGCGACTGCCGCTTGCGAGGATGGCATCAGCCGCATCGATACGTTAGCCTTGCCCGACCAGCCCGAACAGGCCGCCGATGTGCTTGCCGAAGGCGCCCGCATCACTCTGCGTCGCGCCAGAAAGGCGCTGGACAAGGCGGGCTCCCGCGGTGATGCCGACGATTTCCACGATCTGCGCAAGGCGGCAAAGACTCACGGCATGCATCTGTCGCTGCTTGGACGGCTGTGGCCGACGCCGATCAAGGCCCGGCGCAAGGCGGTCGACGAACTTGGCGAAAAGCTGGGCGAACTGCATGATGTATTCGTCTTGCGCACGCTTCTCGAGGCCCACGACCGGCCGCTCGGCTCTCCTCAGGAAACGCGACTGCTGAGCAAGCTGTTGAAGCGCTCGGAGAAAAGCCTGAAAAAGACCTGTCTTGCGGCGGCAGCCGATCTGTTCGGCGACAGGCCCAGGCGCTCGACAAAAAAACTCGCGCGCAAGGCGCGCACCGATCTGGCCGCCGCGCCGCACGAAGACGCCAGCGCGCCCGGCGCCGCTGCCTGACGCGGTGCTTGCGTCCGTCCGACATCGCTGACGATGAGGAGAGGGTTAGACTTCTCCCGGCGCGGCATTCTTCAACTGCGCTCGCGCGTCCCTGATCGAGGCGGCGTATGTCACCAGCGGCCGTTTGACGCCGTGGTTGATCAGCATGCGGCGTGTCTGCGGCGAAGCGCCTGATATGATGAAGCGCACGCCGGCGCGCCTCGCCTTGTGGGCAGCGCTCTCGATGACGTTGGCCGCCGTTGAATCGAAGAATGGCACGGCCGAGCAGTCGAGGATGAAGTTCTTGCGCTGGTCGGCGATGCGGTCCAGCACCGTGGCGACGGTCGAGGCGGCGCCGAAGAAGAAGGCGCCGGAAATCCGGTAAACGACGGTGTCGGCATCGCTGGCTTCGCTGGAATCGTATGCGCTGGCGGCGCCGGTTCTGTCGGCGACATCGTCCTGCACCAGTCCCTGATCCGGCTCAACCGCAATGCTCTTGGCCATGCGGTCGATGAACAGGATCGAGCCCAGCGCGAAGCCGACGACGATGCCTTCGGTGAGATCACGGAAGATGACGATCAGGAAAGTCGCCATCAGCACCAGCGCGTCACCGCGCGAGGCACGCAGCAGCGTGGCAAAGGCCTGCTTCTCGAACATGTTCCAGCACACCACCGCCAGCACGCCGGCAAGGGCTGCAAGCGGGATGTAGCTGGCCAGCGGCGCCGCCACCAGCATCAGGGCAAGCAGGAGGGCCGAGTGGATCATGCCCGAAATCGGTCCATGCGCGCCGGCCCGCACATTGGTCGCGGTGCGGGCTATGGTGCCGGTGGTGCAGATTCCGCCGAACAGGGCGGACGCGATGTTGGCGAAGCCTTGCGCCACGAGTTCGCAGTTGGAGCGGTGCCGCCTTCCTGTCATGCCGTCGGCGACCACCGCCGACAGCAGCGATTCGATCGCGCCGAGCAGCGCAAAGGCTAGGGCGTCCGGCAGGACGTCGATCATCCTGTCGAAGCTGATCGGCGGAAAGGCCGGCATTTGCAGGCTGCGCGGGATACCGCCGAAGCGCGTGCCGATCGTTTCGGCAGGCAGAGAAAACAGCGCCACGACAAGCGACGCCAGACCGATGGCGATCAGCATGGCGGGCCATTTCGGCCGCCACCGTTTCATCAGGGCAATGGCGACGATGGTCAGCAGAGCGACGAAGGTGGCGGCGAGATTGATCGTGCCGGCCGCCTCGCCGATCGCCATCAGCTTCGGCACCAGCGGTCCAGGTTCTTTGCCGGCGAGTTTCAGCCCGAACAGCTCGACGATCTGGCCGGAGAAGATGATGATGGCGATGCCGGCGGTGAAGCCGACGGTCACCGGATAAGGAATGAATTTGATGTAGGTGCCAAGCCTGAGGTAGCCGATGACGAGCAGCAAAACGCCGGCCATCATCGTCGCCAGCAGCAACCCGTCGACGCCGACCCGTGCCACGGTTGCCGCCATCAGCACGATAAAGGCGCCCGCCGGCCCGCCGATCTGGAAACGGCTGCCGCCCAGCGCCGAGACGAGGAAACCGCCAATGATGGAAGTGTAGAGCCCGCGCTCCGGAGACACGCCCGATGCGATCGCGATCGCCATCGACAGCGGCAGCGCCACGATGGCCACGGTCAGTCCGGCGATGGCATCGGCCTTGAAGTGCTCTGATGTGTAGCCTTCGCGCAGCACCGTCGCCAGCTTCGGCGTGAACAGTTCGGAAAATGTCGGCTGCGCCGGTTGATGAATTGCCCGCTGGGTTCGATGCATGGACTGCCTTCCGCTCCTGATGCATGCCGCCAAAAAGTGCACAGCGGCAACGCATAAAACCAAGCAGGCGGCGGGATCGTCGGCAGGACTGTCGGCGGTCGCCGTCGCGACTCTATTTCGGCTCAGCCTGGCGGGTTCTGCGGCACGACCGGCTTGAGGCGCACCCCCCTGCCGCCGCGCTCGCTGGCCTGGTTCTCGCCGATCAGCTCCACGCCGGCCTGGTCGAGGGCCTGGATGACCTTCATCAGAGTATCGACCACGCCCCTGACCACGCCATCGCTCGCTTCCATGCGCTGAATGGTTGGAAGCGAAACCCCGGCGCGCTCGGCGAGCGTCTTCTGATCGACGCCGGCCAGCGCCCTTGCGGCGCGCATCTGCGCGGCAGTGATCATCGGCTAAAAAACCCCCGTCTGAGTCTGCATTCCCATGTATAATACCATCATTGTGATGGTTCAACAATCATCATGCATATGTCAGACATGCACACGGCCGGTTGCATCCCGGCGGGCCTGTGCACCTGCTGGAGCAGCACGTCCCAGCCGCCGCAACGTCGAGGAGATTAGGCGCAACGTCGTTCGGAACGGGCGGTTCAGACGCCGGCGGTCTGTCCGTGCCATCGCTGGAACGCCCATGCTACCAGCCAGCACAGCATCGCCCAGGCGAAGCCGGCGCACCAGCCGGCCAGCACGTCCGATGGCCAATGAACGCCGAGATAGACGCGGCTGATGCCGACCAGCAGTGTTGTCAGCACGGCAAGTGCCAGCACGTAGATCTTGGTCGTTCGCCCAGGCAGGAAACGCGACGCCATGCTGCCCAGCGTCAAATATGTCACCGCCGACAGCATCGCATGGCCGCTTGGAAACGAAAGCGTCGCCACGTCGGCGAGATGCGAGACCAGGTCGGGGCGCGGCCGATCGATTCCGAGCTTCAGCGTGCTCGACAGGGCCTGCCCGCCCGCCACCGCGACGAAGACCAGAAACGCTGCTCCCGGCTTGTGGATCAGCAGCAGATAGACAATCACCGCCACTGTGATCAGCCCGAGCACGATGGCGCTGCCGAGGCTGGTAATGTCGCGCATCGCCCCTTCCAGCCATGGCGGTCCGATCGGATTGTCGGGCTGTCCCGCTTCACGGAAGGCGAGCATGATTTCCGTGTCGAAGGCGTGCGGCGTGGTGTCCCGCGCCACCTCCATCAGCTCCTCGAACCCCCACAGTCCGCCGGCGATGACCAGTCCGGCCAACAGCACCGGGAATTCGATCCAGTTGAGCAGCTTGTGTGCGGTATTCTTCATCGGGCCAATCGTCCTACAGCGCCGCGCGTCCTTTTGGACGCAAAGGACGCTGTAGCACTTTGATTTCGCGCATGACCCTTTCCGAAATCGTTTCCGATTTTCGGGGTCATGCGCAACTACAGTTTTTGCAGATAGGGTCCGAGCGTGATCAGCGCCACCGCTGCGACGGCGAGCACGATGCCGGTCGCCTGCAACGAATTGACGCGCTCGCCGAAGAACACCAGTGCCACCACGTTCACCGACACCAGTTGGATCACCGCCGACAGGCTGAACGACACCGACATGCCGAATTCACGGATCAGCCTCAGCATGATCAGATTGCCCGCTGAATAGAGCGCCAGAGTCAGAACGATCTTGCCGAGGCTCGGCGCCAGCCCCCATTGCTTGGCCGCCGTCGCCGCCAGCAGGAAGATCACTGTCGAAATGCCGAGCTGCCCCAGTCCCCAGAAACTCACTTTTTTGTTCCTCCCGACGCAGTGCTTGCGCGCCTGCCGCAGATCTTGTTTCGGAAGCGTCGGTCGCGGTCAAGCGGCCTGACTCAAAGACATGAAATCGGGTTGGAAATTGGTCGGCAACGTCATCAAACTGTGATCTGCTGGCGATACGCGGTCAGTCAAGCAACACGCTCCAGCCATCCCAAAGAGCCAGAGGCACGCCCCCATGACTGAACATCGCCCCGACGCCCATTTCCGCACCAGCCTGCTCGAGGAAAACGATGGGCCAGGAACCAATCCCACCGACAACCAGACGATGGGCGAAATCATCGCCGCGCGATTCTCGCGCCGTGGTTTTCTGCAGGGATCGCTCGCGGCAACCGCCATCGCCGCCACCGTCAGCCCGCTCGCGCTGATCCTCGCCGACGATGCCCGCGCCGGCGGCGGCTCGGTCTTCAGTTTCGACGAGGTCGAGGCAGGCGTCGACGACAAGCACCATGTCGCCGCCGGTTACGACGCCGACGTGCTGTTGCGCTGGGGCGATCCGCTGTTTGCCGATTCGCCGGACTTCGATCCGACAAAACAGTCGGCGCAGGCCCAGGAAAGGCAGTTTGGCTACAACAACGACTATGTCGGCTTTATCCCGATCGACGGCTCGGCCGAGCATGGCCTGCTGGTGGTCAACCATGAGTACACCAATCCGCATCTGATGTTCCCGGGCCTTGTCACCATCGTCGATGGCGAGGCCAAGCAGGCCCCGTTGAGCAAGGAACAGGTCGATATCGAGATAGCCGCGCATGGCGGCACCATCGTCGAAATTCGCAAGGTGTCAGGCAAATGGCAGGTGGTGCGCGACGGCAAGCTCAATCGCCGCATCACCGCCAACACCGAGATGGCGCTGTCCGGCCCCGTCGCCGGCCACGACCGGGTCAAGACCAGCGCCGATCCGACCGGCACCAAGGTCTTCGGCAGCATCAACAATTGTGCCGGCGGTGTCACGCCCTGGGGCACCTACATCATGGCCGAGGAAAACATACACGGCTATTTCTCGGGCGAGCTGCAGGAAGGCCACAAGGAAGCCGCCAACTACAAGCGCCTGGGGATTCCCGACGGCTCCTACGAATGGGCTGCGCATTACGACCGCTTCGACATCGGCAAGGAGCCGAACGAACCGAATCGCTTCGGCTGGGTCGTTGAGGTCGACGTCAACGATCCGACCTCGGTGCCGCGGAAGCGCACTGCCATGGGCCGTTTCAAGCATGAGGGCGCTGAATCGATCGTCGCCAAGGATGGCCGTGTGGTGTTCTACCAAGGCGACGACGAGCGTTTCGACTATGTCTACAAATTCGTCACGGCCGGCAAGTTCAACGCCGAGGACCGCGCCGCCAACATGGATCTTCTCGACGACGGCACGCTCTACGTCGCCAAATTCGCCGAGGACGGTACCCTGGAATGGCTGCCGCTCGTTCACGGCCAGGGTCCGTTGACCGCGGAGAACGGCTTTGCCGGCCAGGCCGACGTGCTGATCGGGACAAGGCTTGCCGCCGATCTTCTCGGCGCCACCAAGATGGACCGCCCCGAGGATATTCAGCCCAACCCGACGACCGGCAAGATCTACGTCATGCTGACCAACAATTCGAAGCGCAAAACGGAGCAGGTCGACGCCGCCAACCCGCGCGCCGAAAACGCTTTTGGCCACATCGTCGAGATTGTCGAGGACGGTGGCGATTTCACTGCCACCAAGGGCAAGTGGGAAATCATGTTGAAATGCGGCGATCCCTCGGTGGCCGAAGTCGGCGCTACCTTCTCGACCGCAACGACCGCCAATGGCTGGTTCGGCATGCCGGACAATTGCGCCATCGATGCGGCCGGCCGGCTCTGGGTCTCGACCGATGGCCAGGGCCCGAAGGCGACCGGCCGCACCGATGGCCTGTGGGCGGTCGACACCGAAGGCGAGGCGCGGGCGACCTCGAAGCTGTTCTTCCGCGTGCCGATCGGCGCCGAACTCTGCGGCCCGCTGTTCACGCCCGACGACCAGACCGCCTTCGTCGCGGTCCAGCATCCGGCCGATGGCGGCGAGGACTGGGAGGCTTTTGGCCGTCCCTCCTACTATGAGGACCTATCGACCCGCTGGCCTGACTTCAAGCCCGATATGCCGGTGCGGCCGTCGGTCGTCGCCATCACCAAACAGGGCGGCGGCAAGATCGCGGTCTGAATCACTGCAAGGCGCTAGCAGCGCCAAGGAAGGATTTCGTCGATACGAAATCCTTCCTTTTCCTGATGCGCGGGAATGCGCCTGATGGGCTCATTCGGCGCGCTGAACCACGGCCACGTTCATCATGCTTCTCAACCTGAAGCCAATGGACTCGTATAATCCGATGGCCGTGGTGTTGCTGGCAAAGGCGTGGAGATAGGGAACTTCGCCGCGCGCCGCTATCTGGTTTGCCACGAACAGCGACAGCAGCCTGCCCAGGCCACCGCCCCGAAATTCCGGATGTGAGCACACGCCGCTAAGTTCGGTATAGCCGGGTTGCTTCATGCGTTCGCCGGCCATCGCCGCAAGTCGGCCCTCGATCTTCACACCCCAAAAATCGCCGAGGCTCAAGGCTTCGAGCGTGAATGGGCCAGGCTTGGTGACCAATGCCAAGGCGAGCATCTCAGCTGCATCGTCTCGCGTCAGACGTTGCACGCGCTTGTCGGAGACCATCTGCAATGGCCGCTCGGCAATCATCTGAACCCCGGGCGCGGTCGAAGTCGCCGAAAGTTCCGCGGGCAGAGCAATGGCGTCCGCCTGAAGCAGGATCGCACTCTCGCCTGGGGAGACAAGTTTTCCGAGCGCCTGCAGGCTTTCCGCATCGTCCGCGGCACTGGCGGCGAAGGGAGCTATCGAGGGCCGATACCGCATGGCGAGGTCGTCACCTTGCGCGAAGGCTTGGTGTCGCGTCCGAAGCGCGCTCCACACGGGACGGTCAAGCAGGTATTTCATCGCGTGGCACTTCCGGCTTCTTTACACGACGGTCGAGAGGCGCCGCGGCGAGGCCGTCCTCGATGGCGGCCAGCTGATCAAGAAGCGGTCCAGAAAGATCCGCGCACAGATCCGCGACGGCATTCTCGATGCGCGGCCAGACGTCGTGCTTTGCAACATCGACCAGCCGCTGGCCGTGCAGGGTGAGGCAGACAATCCTGCGCCGCTGGTCATCATCCGATGGACTGACCTCGACCAGTCCCAATTCGGCCAGAAGCGACACGCTCCGCGTTACACCTGGCTGTGCGACCCCGAGGGATTGCGCCAGTTCCCCGACTGGCAGCGGGCCCAGCCTGTCGAGCGCAGCCAGCAGCGGGTACTGGCTCGACTGAACCGGCACATCGAGGCAGTCGAGCAGGCGCTGCGTATCCGCCTGCAATTGCTCGCCAATACGCTTCAGCCTGCTGCCCAGGCACAGGAAGCCAAGGGACCTTACGACGTCTTCCATAATCAACCTGCCAGCCAATTGATAACACGATATATAACATTATATGGAAATCAAGCGCCGCCATCGCACGGCCGCTTTCAAGCGTCGTCACCAGATTTGGTCGTCTTGGGTCGGGAACATCGCTCGGATGCTGGCGCTGCGTCGCCTGGGCAGGCCGTTCGGTCAGTTCCGCAGCCGGTAGCCGGTCCTGAAAATCCACGCGACGATCGCTATGCAGATAAGCAGGAAAACCACGGTCATGCCGAGGCTGATGCCGATCGAGACGTCGGACTTGCCGTAGAAGCTCCAGCGAAAGCCGCTGACCAGATAAAGGACAGGGTTGAACAGCGTCACCGTGCGCCAGGTGCCGGGCAGCATGTCGATCGAATAGAAGCTGCCGCCAAGAAAGGTAAGCGGCGTGATGATCAGCAGCGGCACCAGCTGCAGCTGCTCGAAGCTCTTCGCCCAGATGCCGATGATGAAGCCGAACAGGCTGAAGGTCACCGACGTCAGCACCAGGAAGGAGAACATCCAGAACGGATGCTCGATGGTCAGCGGCACGAACAGCGACGCGGTCCCCAGGATGATCAGGCCGAGTATGATCGACTTGGTCGCCGCACCCCCGACATAAGCGATGATGATCTCCAGATAGGACACCGGCGCCGACAGCAGTTCGTAGATCGAGCCGACGAATTTCGGGAAATAGATGGCGAAGGAGGCGTTGGAGATCGACTGCGTCAGCAGCGACAGCATGATCAGCCCCGGCACGATAAAGGCGCCGTAGCTGATGCCGTCGATCTCGGTGATGCGCGAGCCGATGGCCGAGCCGAAGACGACGAAATAGAGCGATGTCGAGATGACCGGCGAGACAATGCTCTGCAGCACGGTCCGAAAGGCGCGCGCCATTTCCATCTTGTAGATCGCCCAGACGGCTCGCAGGTTCATGCGCCCTTCCTCACCAGGTTGACGAAGATCTCCTCGAGCGAGCTGTTTTGCGTGTCGATATCGCGGAACTGGACGCCGGCCGTCTCAAGGTCGCGCAGCAGCGAGGCGACGCCCGGCCGCTCGCTCTGGTTGTCATAGGTGTAAGTCAGTCGATCACCGTCCAGCGAAAGCTCCAAAGCGTAGCGCGACAATTTCTCGGGTATGGTGGCGAGCGGGCTGCGCAATTCCAGCAACAGCCTTTTGCGGCCGAGTGTGCGCATCAGTTGCACCTTGTCCTCAACCAGCACGATCTCACCGCGATTAATGACGCCGACGCGGTCGGCCATCGCCTCGGCCTCCTCGATATAGTGCGTGGTCAGGATGATGGTGACGCCATCCTCGCGCAGCCGGCGCACCATCGCCCACATGTCCTGACGCAGCTCGACGTCGACGCCGGCTGTCGGCTCGTCGAGGAACAGCACCCTCGGTTCGTGCGACAGCGCCTTGGCGATCATCAGCCGCCGCTTCATGCCACCGGACAGGGTGATCGCCTTGGCGTCCTTCTTGTCCCACAACGACAGGTCGCGCAGCACTTTCTCGACAAAGGCGTGATTGGCCGGCTTGCCGAACAGGCCGCGGCTGTAGTTGACCGTCGCCCACACACTCTCGAACGCGTCGATGGTCAGTTCCTGCGGCACCAGCCCGATGAGGCTGCGTGCGGCGCGATAATCGCGGCTGATGTCGTGGCCGTCGACGCTGACCGTGCCCGACGAGCGGTTGACGATACCGCAGACGATCGAGATCAGCGTCGTCTTGCCGGCGCCGTTCGGCCCGAGCAGCGCAAAAATCTCGCCGCGCTCGATATCGAGGTTGATCTCCTTCAGCGCTTTGAAACCGGTGGCGTAGGTCTTGGTGACCCCGGAAATGGCAATGATCGATGGCATGGTTGAAAAACGGCTGCTTGAAAGGAGGTCTGTTGATTTTAGTCCGCTGAATGTCGGTGCGCGCGGCCGGAAGTCAATGGCACTCCTGACATTCTGGACATCGGCGCATCCACCGCTGCGCGGTCCTGCGGCGTTCCGCCTCGCGTGACGCCACGCCGCTTTGACCGCCTGGCGCATCCGGCCTATCTTCCCTGACATAGCAGCAGCCGGAGCCCGCCATGGACCCGCTCATCCTTTCGCGCATCCAGTTCGGCGCCAACATCTCGTTCCATATCCTGTTTCCGGCTATCACCATCGCGCTTGGCTGGATGCTGCTGTTCTTCAAGCTTCGCTACAACGCCACCGGTGATACCGCCTGGATGCGCGCCTATTTCACCTGGGTGAAGGTGTTCGCGCTGTCCTTTGCCATGGGCGTGGTTTCGGGCGTCACCATGAGCTTCCAGTTCGGCACCAACTGGCCGGGTTACATGGAGACCGTCGGCAACATCGCCGGCCCGCTGCTCGCCTATGAGATACTCACCGCCTTCTTCCTCGAGGCGGCGTTCCTCGGCATCATGCTGTTCGGCTTCCGCCGCGTCTCCAACCGCATCCACACGCTGGCAACCGTGCTGGTGGCCGGCGGCACCACCCTGTCCGCCTTCTGGATCATCGCGCTCAATTCATGGATGCAGACGCCGGTCGGCTTCGAGATGCGCGACGGCGTAGCCCACGCTACCGACTGGTGGGCGATCGTCTTCAACCCGTCCATGCCCTACCGGCTCGTCCACATGCTGCTTGCCTCCGGCCTGACGGTTTCGTTCCTGATCGCCGGCCTGTCGGCGCTGCGCTATCTCTATGGCGACCGTTCGGAATCGATGTGGAAGGCCTTGCGCACCGGTGTTTTCACCGCGGCGATCCTGATCCCCATCCAGATCTTCGCCGGCGACCAGCATGGCCTCAACACGCTCGAGCATCAGCCGCAGAAGATCGCCGCCATGGAGGCCAACTGGAACACCGGCCCCAACGTGCCGCTGGTCCTTTTCGCGCTTCCCGACGAGGCGGCAAGGGAGAACAAATACGAGATCACCATCCCCGATGGCGCCAGCCTCATCCTCAGGCACAGCGCCAGCGGCGTTGTGCCGGGGCTGAACGACTATGCCGGCAACCACCCGCCGGTGTTCCCGGTGTTCTGGGCTTTTCGCATCATGGTCGGCACCGGCGTCCTGATGCTCGTCGTCTCCTGGTCGGCCGCCTTTTTCCTCAAGCGCCGGCACAGCCTGCCGAGACCGCTGGCGCTGGTGATGGTGCCGATGGCGCTGTCCGGCTGGCTGGCGACGCTGGCTGGCTGGTACACCACCGAGATCGGCCGCCAACCGTGGCTGGTCACCGGCGTGCTGAAAACTGTCGATGCCGTCGGCCCGGTCGCCGGCAGCCAGGTCGCGCTGTCGCTCGCGGTCTATCTCATCCTCTATGCGCTGCTTCTGATCGCCTATCTCGGCGTGCTGGTCTATCTGGCGCTGAAGGCGGCGAAGGACGGCGATGCCTCGCCGCTGCCGGGCGTTCTCGACGCGCCGCTGTCGCAGCCGGCGGCGAAATAGGAGAACGGCGATGACCCTCGACTGGCCGACATTGCTCCCCCTCATCTTCGCCGGCCTGATGGGCCTTGCCATCCTGATCTACGTCATCCTCGACGGCTTTGATCTCGGTATCGGCATCTTGTTCGCAGCCGCCGAGGACGCCGAGCAGGACACGATGATCGCCGCAATAGGCCCGTTCTGGGACGCCAACGAGACCTGGCTGGTGCTGGCCGTCGGCCTGCTGCTGGTCGCCTTCCCGCTGGCGCACGGCACCATCCTCACCGCGCTCTACATTCCGGTCTTCCTGCTCCTTGTCGGCCTGATGCTGCGCGGCGTTGCCTTCGATTTCCGGGCCAAGGTGCCGGCCGGTCACAAGCATCGCTGGAACCGCATCTTCTTTCTCGGCTCGGTCATCGCATCGCTGGCGCAGGGCTACATGCTGGGGATCTATGTGCTGGGCCTTGATGTCGGCCTCGGCGGCATGGCCTTCGGCGCGCTGGTGGCGCTCTGCCTTGCCGCCGCCTACGCGGCGATGGGCGCAGCCTGGGTCATCTACAAGACGGAAGGCGAATTGCAGAAGAAGGCGGTGCTATGGCTGCGCCGGGCGCTGGTGCTGACCGCGCTCGGCATGGTCGCCGTCTCGCTGGCCACGCCGCTCGCCAGTCCGCGCATCTTCGACAAATGGTTCGTCTGGCCGGCCATGCTCTATTTGTCGCCGCTGCCGGTCCTGTCGGCGGTGCTGTTCGCATGGCTGTGGCGGCAGACATTCCATCTGCCTAAGGCCGGCGACCGCCATGCGCTGACGCCGTTCCTGACGCTGGCCGCCATCTTCACGCTGGGCTTTGCCGGCCTCGCCTGGTCGTTCTATCCCTTCGTCGTGCCCGACAGGCTTACCATCTGGCAGGCGGCGTCCGCGCCGGAAAGCCTCGCCATCATCCTGGCCGGCACGGTGGTGGTGCTGCCGATCATCATTTTCTATTCGTTTTATGCCTACCGCGTCTTCGGCGGCAAGGCGACGGATCTGACCTACGACTGACTGGCAAACCGCCGAACTGCACAATATTTAGGCAGTCGATTGCTCGGGCGGCAGCGGCTCGTGAAGACTGCCTTGCCAATCCCACCTTGCCAATCCCGCCGGGAAAGTCCGATTCGCAGCGATTTCGATGGTTTGGCATGTCTGTTGCTTTGCCCTGGCGACCAATTGGTTTTGTCCAGTCAAAGGGAAAGATAATGAACCGTCGCAATGTCTGCATGCTGGCCTTCGCCGCCGCCGTTGGAATGGCCATGGCTTCGTCTCCGCAGGCGCGGGCCGACGCCTTGAGCGACATCGCGGCGCGCGGCACCGTCCGCATCGCCGTTCCACAGGATTTCCCGCCCTTCGGCAGTGTCGGCGCCGACATGACGCCGCAAGGCTACGACGTCGACATCGCCAATCTGATTGGCGAAAAGCTCGGCGCCAAGGTCGAGATCGTCCCGGTCACCAGCGCCAACCGCATTCCCTATCTCCAGACCAACAAAGTCGACCTGGTCATTTCCAGCCTCGGCAAGAATCCCGATCGCGAGAAGGTCATCGACTTTTCCGAAGCCTATGCTCCGTTCTACAACGGCGTGTTCGCTCCGGCAGACGTCGCCGTCGCAAAAGCGGAAGACCTCGCCGGCAAGACCGTTGGCGTCACCCGCGGCGCGATCGAAGATCTCGAACTGACCAAGGTTGTGCCCGCGAGCGTCGAGATCAAGCGCTACGAGGACAATAACGGCACGATTTCGGCTTTCCTTTCGGGCCAGGTCGAGGTGATCGCGACCGGGAATGTCGTCGCCGCCGCCATCCTCGAAAAGAACCCGCCCAAGCGGCCGGAGCTCAAGTTCCTGATCAAGAACTCGCCTTGCTACATCGGCATGAACAAGGAGCAGCCGGCGTTGATGGCCAAGATCAACGGGATCATCGCCGCCGCCAGGTCCGATGGCGCCCTCAACGCCATTTCGCAAAAATGGCTGAAGGTGGACCTGCCGGCTGAGCTGTGATCGCCGCCCGCCGCGTGTGGCTGAGGTCGGATAGCAAGCCATGACCTATCAGTTCGATTTCAGCTGGCTGATCGGATCTCTGCCGGTGCTGCTCAAGGGCATCCGGATCACCGTGCAACTGATCCTGATCGGCGCGGTGTTCGGCGTCGCATTGGGCATCGCCTGCGCCTGGGTGCGGGCGCTGGGGCCGAAATGGCTAAAACCCGTCGTTGCGACCTATGTCGAGCTGATCCGCAACACGCCCTTCCTCATCCAGCTGTTCTTCATCTTCTTCGGCCTGCCGTCGCTTGGCATCAGGATGTCGGAGCTGACCGCCGCCAACCTCGCCATGATCGTCAATCTCGGCGCTTACAGCTGCGAGATCATCCGCGCCGGCATCCAGGCCACGCCGCGCGGCCAGTTCGAGGCCGGCGCCAGCCTCGCCATGACCCCGTTCCAAGCCTTCTGGCACGTGGTTCTGGTCCCGGCGCTGCAGCGCATCTGGCCTGCGCTGTCGTCGCAGATCGTCATCGTCATGCTGGGTTCGGCCGTCGTTTCGCAGATTGCCGCTGAGGACCTGACCTTCGCCGCCAACTTTATCCAGTCGCGCAATTTCAGGGCCTTCGAAACCTACATCGTCTCCACCTTGATCTACCTGGCGCTCGCCATCCTGCTGCGCCAGCTGCTGGCCGGCCTGGGCGGGATGCTGTTCCCGAGGAAGGCGTCGCGATGAGACAGGCGCCATGACCGAGTTCAGCTTCTGGGACATCCTGCGCAACCTGCTTCTGGCCGCCCGCTGGACCGTTGTCCTCTCGCTGGTCTCCTTCATCGGTGGCGGCATCGTCGGCGCGGCCCTGCTTTTCTTGCGCATCGGCGGCCGGCGTGGGGTGCAGTTTCTGTCACGCGGCTACATCCAGCTGTTTCAGGGCACGCCGCTGCTGATGCAGCTCTTTCTGGCTTTCTTCGGGCTTGGCCTGTTTGGCATCGACGTTCCCGCGTGGCTTGCCGCCTGTGTCGCGCTCATCCTGTGGACCGCAGCCTTCCTCGCCGAAATCTGGCGTGGCTGCGTCGAGAGCATTGCCAAGGGCCAATGGGAGGCGTCAGCCAGCCTCGGCATGGGTTATCTCCAGCAGATGCGCTACGTCATCCTGCCGCAGGCACTGAAAGTGGCGGTGCCGCCGACCGTCGGCTTCTCGGTGCAGGTGGTGAAGGGCACCGCGCTCACCTCGATCATCGGCTTCGTCGAACTGTCGAAGGCCGGTTCGATCGTCACCAACGCGACATTCCAGCCGTTCACCGTCTATGGCCTGGTCGCGCTCATCTATTTTGCTTTGTGCTGGCCGCTGTCGAAATCCAGCCAGCTCCTGGAAAGGAAGCTCAATGTCGCTCATCGCAATCACTGAGGTGAAGAAGGGCTTCGGCGACAACGAGGTGCTGAAGGGGATTTCCATCGACGTCGCGCCGGGCGAGGTCGTCGCCATCATCGGCAAGAGCGGTTCGGGCAAGTCGACGCTGCTGCGCTGCATCAACGGGCTGGAGACCATCGATGAAGGCTCGATCGTCGTCGCCGGCGCCCAGTTCCTGCCCGACGAGGTGCATCTCAAGGCGCTGCGCCTGAAGGTCGGCATGATTTTTCAGCAATTCAACCTGTTCCCGCATCTCACCGCCGGCGGCAATGTCATGCTGTCGCAGATGGTGGTTAAGAAGACGCCGAAGAAGGACGCCGAAGCGGTCGCGCGAAAAATGCTCGACCGCGTCGGCCTCGCCCACAAGTTCGATGCGCTGCCGGACGAATTGTCCGGCGGCCAGCAGCAGCGCGTGGCGATCGCCCGGGCGCTCGCCATGCAGCCCATCGCGCTGCTATGCGACGAGATCACCTCGGCGCTCGATCCCGAGCTCGTCGCCGAGGTGCTGGCCGTCGTCAAGGAATTGGCGGCGGAAGGCATGACGCTGGTGATGGTCACCCACGAGATGCGCTTTGCCCGCGACGTCTGCTCGCGCGTCGTTTTCATGCATCAGGGCCGTGTCCACGAGATCGGCGCCCCCGAGGACGTTTTTTCCAATCCCAGGACGCCGGAGCTCCGGCAGTTTCTGGGCGTGCAATAAGCTTTGTTGATATTCAGCCGGCCTGCACCCGGCGGTACTCGCGTACCCGAAAGTGCGCTCCGTTCCGGTTCTCGGAATCCACCATTTTCGGCGCGGCCTGACCTGTACCTCACCACACCTGACGCCGACATGCGTCCATTAGGACGCACCAAGTACATACTGGCAAAAGATCAGCTCTTGTTGCCGGCCAGCACCAGCACCGGCTTGTCGCTGTAGAGGTCTGGGAATAGCGTCTTCAAATTCTCGACCTTGGGCAGGTCGTTGTAGACGATGTAGGGATAGGTCGGGTTCAGCGTCAAAAAGTCCTGGTGGTAGTCCTCGGCCGGATAGAATTTTTTCCCCGTCTCCAGCGTGGTCACGATCGGCTCCGGAAACACCTTGGCCTTGTCGAGCTGGGCGATATAGCTCTCGGCGATCTTCTTCTGCGCGTCGCTTTCGGCAAAGATCGTCGAACGGTATTGCGGGCCGCGGTCCGGACCCTGGTAGTTCAGCTGCGTCGGGTTGTGCGCGACCGAGAAATACACCTGCAGCAGCTGGCCGTAACTGACTTTGGACGGCTCGTAGATGATCTCGACGGCCTCGGCATGCCCGGTCCGGCCGGTGCCGACCGTCTCGTAGACGGCGGTGTCCTTGTCGCCGCCGGCATAGCCGGAGACGGCGCTGGTCACGCCCTTGACGTGCTGGAACACGCCTTGCACGCCCCAGAAGCAGCCGCCGGCGAAGATCGCCCTGGCGGTGCCGGCGGCGGGTTTTTCGTCCATCGCCGGTGGCGGGATAACCACCGCCGCCTCGGCCGCGATCGCCGGCGTCTGCCACAAGGCGGCGCCGGCCGCCGCGAGCATCAGCACCGCAAGCGCGCCCCAGGCGAATTTCTTCGACCGTTTCGCGGCGGGTTCTCCAATGCCAGTCATGTCTGATCTCCCATGATGGTGTTGTGACTATAGAACATATTGGCCCGCCGGCGTCTCACATTGCCGTGCGTGTTGGGCCGTGCGTATTTGGAACACGGCGCCGGCGCAGGGTGCCCCAGCGGGCCGCAAGGGCCCGTCCCAGACCTGGACAGGAAACGGCCAGGGCCAGGGACTGCCGAGGCGGGACCTACTTGGCCATGCCCATCGCGTCGCAGGCCTTTGTTGCCTCATCCTTCTTCATCGCGTCGGTCTCCATGGCTGCCTTGTCCGTGCATTCCTTCATCTTTTCGGCGGCCATCGGGTCGGCCGGCTTCATCGCGTCGGTGGCCATCGCATCGGCGGGCTTCATGGCATCCGTGGCCATCGGGTCAGCGGGCTTCATCGCATCTTCGGCACGGGCGATGCCGCCGGCAAAAAGCACCGTCGAGCAAAGCGTCGCTAGGGCGAGCGCCGGCAGCGTCAGGCGGGTGAAGTTGATCATGGTGGTCTCCTCTGGGGTTGGTGGCGCGCTGATGCGGCCGGCATGTGCGGCGCCGCTCGTGCGGCGTTACGCAAATCTCGAGAGTCTAGTTTGTCGCGGCGGCCAGGATCTGTCCGCCAGCTGGCACTTGCACCAGCACCGCGGTGCTGAGCCCGCTCGCGGCCGCCGGCAGCGGCAGCGCGAGGGCATCGCCGGTCCAGGCGCCAAGCCTGGAGAGGGAATGCACGACATTGGCGTGCGGCAGCGTGCGTCCGGAGTTTTCGCCGCGCGCCACCGGCACTTCGATGACGCCTTGCCGGTAGCGCACCAGCCAGATATCGGCCTTGCCGCCCGGCACCGGGCCGGCGCCGATGGCGATCTTGCCGCCGTCGAGCGACAGCGAGGGTCCTTTCGCGCGGCCGCTGCTCGAAATCAGCTGCTCGATCTCGCCGGGCCGGGCGCCGACCGCATCGGCGTTGCCATTGACCACCACTTGCGGCGTGAAAGGACCCGAACGGCCGAGCGACGGCTCGTAGCGGACCTGGCGCTGGGTGAATTCCTCTCTGCCGAAAGTGTCCTTCCAGCCGAGATAGTCCCAGTAGGTGACGTTGAAGGAGAGCGCCAGCACGCCGGGCTGGTCCTTGAGCTTGACCAGATTGGCGTTGGCCGGCGGACAGGACGAGCAGCCCTGGCTGGTGAACAGCTCGACCACGGTGAGCGGCTGGCCGGCGGCCGCCCCCGTTACCGAAAGCCCCGTTGCAAAAAGTATCGTCGCCGAAAACAGCGCCGCCGCGCCTGCGCGCGTCGCGCTCCTGCTGCGTTTTGCTTTTGATCCAGTCATCGGCTGTCCTCCGCTGCGACGGGCTTCGAGCGCCGGTCATGTCCACACTTCGCCGCCGCAGAGCGGTTCGTTACAGCCATCACCGCTTCGTGATCGGAAGGGTCATCGTTTTTGCGACGCTGGAGATTGGCGAAAGCGGGTGCGACATACAATCTCCCTCCTTGTGGGGGAGATGTCCGGCAGGACAGAGGGGGGCGACGTAGAGCGCGACAGTAGGCCTTGCGTGCAAGTGGCGTCGGGACACTTCATAACGCCAGGTTGATGCATCGATAACCGGAGAGGCGGTCGAATCTCCTGGCAACAGGGGTGGATCACGGCGGCGCGATTTTCAATCTTGGCAAGGCCGCGGGACAGCGCCCCCCTCTGGCCTGCCGGCCATCTCCCCCACAAGGGGGGAGATTGGCAGCTCGGTCGCCTGCCCCTACTGCGTAAGCACTGTTTGCGAAGGCCGTTGATTGAAGTCGCACTTGCCGGTCACGGTGTAGAAGAAGTCGGCATTGGACACCGGAGCCGGCACGGGATTTCCGCCGTCCTCCCAGGCCTGCTGGCTGGATTGGCCGCACGGCACCGCGGTGAAGATGTCCACCTTCTCGCCGTTCGCGACCTCGACGCCGTCGATGTACAGCCGGTTCGATGTCGCCGAATCGTTGGATTTGAGCACGGGTGGCTTGGGCGGGTTTGCTCTTGCGGCATCCGGCACATCCATCTGCAGAAACAGTGAGTCCATAAGGCTGACATCGATCACCGCGCCGGCGCCGTTCGCGGGATACATGGTGTTGGTGCAGGTGGTCAGGTATTTCTTGTTGCCGCTAACCTGGGTGATCGCCCCGGTTGGCAGGTTATTGAAATTCTGCACCGTCTTGGTCGTGCATTTTTGTTCCTGGACCTTCGTCTCCGTCGCTCCATTGACCGTATAGACCGTCGACGTGCCGTAGCCTTTCGGATCACCAAAGTTGTTGTAGACATAGGTGATCTTCATCAACGGGTTGACCGCCGTCTCGGTGAATTTCGTGCCGTAGAGCGACACCGTCTTGTTCCAATGGCCCGACACCTTTTGGACCTTGAACGTGGTCTGCACCAGCGCCGGCCTTTTGCGCACCGCCGATGCGACGCCGATCTGCACGGTGTCGACGCGGGCGATCTGCATGAAGTTCGTCGGCATGGCAAAGCTGGCCGAAGCATTGATGCTGGCGGTGCCGTCGGCGGCGACGACGAAGCCGTCGAGCTTGGCGGTGCCTTGCCCGCTATTGGCCGCAAACGACTCCTGCAGTTTCACCTGACGGTCCGCCAATGACGTGCTGGTCGGCAGCGTGGTGATCGCCAGGGTCGCGGCATCGAGCGCATTCTGCATCGAGCCCTTGGTCGCAACGGCCGCGTTATAGTCGACCGAGAGGCCCAGAGCGGCACACATCGGGATAATTATGATGGCGAGTATCGGCGCTAAGGAGCCGCTCTCGGAACTGAGAAAATGGCTTCCGGACAGTGGCATTTCGTGTTCCCCAAAACGGTAACAGGTCGTGTCCTGTCACGCAGGCCGCGAATTATGCCTTAATCTGATGGAGCAAAGTTTAACGACGCTGCGATCGCCGGCGGCTCATGCGGCGCCCGGCCGCTTGCCCGGGCAAGCTGCCCCTGCTAAAGCGCCCGACATGACCACGCCGATCAAGAACATCCGCAATTTCTCCATCGTCGCCCATATCGACCATGGCAAATCCACGCTTGCCGACCGGCTGATCCAGCTGACCGGCGGGCTGGAGCTGCGCGACATGAAAGAGCAGGTGCTGGACTCGATGGATATCGAGCGCGAGCGCGGCATTACCATCAAGGCGCAGACCGTGCGGCTGAAATACCACGCCAGCAATGGCGAGGATTATATCCTCAATCTGATCGACACGCCCGGCCATGTCGACTTCGCCTATGAAGTGTCGCGGTCGCTGGCCGCCTGCGAGGGCTCGCTGCTGGTCGTCGATGCCTCGCAAGGCGTCGAGGCGCAGACATTGGCCAATGTCTATCAGGCCATCGACAACAACCACGAGATCGTCGTGGTGCTGAACAAGGTCGACCTGCCGGCCGCCGAGCCCGAGCGCATCCGCGAGCAGGTCGAGGAGGTGATCGGCATCGATGCCTCCAACGCCGTGCTGATCTCGGCCAAGACCGGCCTCGGGATTCCCGATGTGCTGGAGGCGATCGTCAACGATTTGCCGCCGCCGCGCGAGGGCGACATTGCTGCCCCGCTCAAGGCGATGCTGGTCGACAGCTGGTACGACGCCTATCTCGGCGTCATCGTGCTGGTCCGCATCATCGACGGCGTGCTGAAGAAGGGCCAGACCATTCGCATGATGGGCACCGGCGCCAAGTACCTGGTCGAGCGCACCGGCGTCTTCACGCCGGCCCGCATCAATGTAGACGAACTCGGCCCCGGCGAGTTCGGCTTCTTCACCGGCTCGATCAAGGAAGTCGCCGACACCCGCGTCGGCGACACCATCACCGAGGACAAGCGCCAGACGGCACAGGCCCTGCCCGGCTTCAAGCCGGCGCAGCCGGTGGTGTTCTGCGGCCTGTTCCCGGTCGACGCCGCCGATTTCGAGGATCTGCGCGCCGCGGTCGGCAAGCTGCGCCTCAACGACGCGTCCTTCTCGTTTGAAATGGAAACCAGCGCCGCACTCGGCTTTGGCTATCGCTGCGGCTTCCTTGGCCTGCTGCACCTGGAAATCATCCAGGAGCGGCTGGAGCGCGAGTTCAACCTCGACCTCATCGCTACCGCGCCCTCGGTTGTCTACCGGCTGCTGTTGAACGACGGCACGACGAAGGAATTGCACAACCCGGCCGACATGCCCGACGTGGTCAAAATCCAGGCCATCGAGGAGCCGTGGATCCGCGCCACCATCCTCACCCCTGACGAGTATCTCGGCGGCATCCTAAAACTCTGCCAGGACCGGCGCGGCATCCAGGCCGACTTGTCCTATGTCGGCAAGCGCGCCATGCTGACCTATGACCTGCCGCTCAATGAGGTCGTCTTCGACTTTTACGACCGGCTGAAGTCGATCTCCAAGGGCTACGCCTCCTTCGACTATCACCTTACCGATTACAAGGAAGGCGACCTGGTCAAGATGTCGATCCTGGTCAATGAGGAGCCGGTCGACGCGCTGTCGATGCTGGTCCACCGCACGGCGGCAGAAAAGCGCGGCCGCCAGATGTGCGAAAAGCTGAAGGAACTGATCCCGAACCATCTGTTCAAGATCCCGATCCAGGCGGCAATCGGCGGCAAGGTCATCGCCCGCGAAACCATCTCGGCGCTGCGCAAGGATGTCACTGCCAAATGCTACGGCGGCGACGTCTCGCGCAAGCGCAAGCTGCTCGACAAGCAGAAAGAGGGCAAGAAGCGGATGCGCCAGTTCGGCAAGGTGGATATCCCGCAGGAGGCGTTTATCCAGGCGCTGAAGATGGGCGATTGAGGGGGTAACGCTGGAATCTCCCCCCTCGAGGGGGAGATGGCCGGCAGGCCAGAGGGGGTTGCTGCGCATCAAGCGCCGACTCCTTCTTTCGCCTGTAAGAGATTGGTGCTCCACGCGAGGCGACCCCCTCTGTCGCCTTCGGCGACATCTCCCCCTCAAGGGGGGAGACTAGGCGCCATTGGCCCAGCGCTCTCGGCTTTATCCGCCGGCGCGTATCGGCTAAGGGCGGGGAGCAAAATTCCGGATCCGCCAATGACCGCCAAATACTCCCCCCTGTTCCTCGGCATCGACACCGGCGGCACCTATACCGATGCCGTGCTGTGGTCGGAAGCCGGTGGCGCTAACGGAAAGGTTCTGGCCAAGGCCAAGGCGCTGACCACCCGCCACGATCTGGCGGTCGGCATTTCGGGCGCGGTCGATGCGGTGCTGCAAAAAGCCGCCACCGATCCGGCAGCCATAAAACTGGTGTCGATGTCGACGACGCTTGCCACCAACGCGCTAGTCGAGGGCCAGGGCGGCCGCGTCGCGCTGGTGATGATCGGCTTTTCCGAGGGCGACCTTGCCCGCGACGGGCTGAAGGCCGCACTCGGCACCGACCCTGTCGTGTTCTGCCCCGGCGGCCACGATGTCCACGGCAATGCGGCAAAACTCGATCTGTCCGGGCTGGAGGCTGCGCTGCCGGAACTCGGCGCCTCGGTGTCCGGCTTTGCCGTCTGCGCCTATTTCGCCACCCGCAACCCGGCGCACGAGCTTGCCGCTCGCGACCTCATTCGCGAAAAGACCGGCCTGCCGGTCACCGCCAGTCACGAGCTTTCGGCCAAGCTCGGCGGCCCACGCCGGGCGCTGACGACGCTGCTCAACGCCAGGCTGATCTCGATGATCGACCGGCTGGTGGCGGCGACCGAGGGCTTTCTTGCCGCGCGCGGTATCGCCGCCCCGCTGATGGTGGTGCGCGGCGACGGCGCGCTGGTTTCGGCCGCCTTCGCCCGCCAGCGGCCGATCGAGACGATTCTTTCAGGCCCGGCCGCCAGCCTTGTCGGCGCTCGCCACATGACCGGCCTCGACAATGCAGTCGTCTCCGACATCGGCGGCACCACCACCGACGTTGCCGTGCTCGACCAGGGCCGTCCCAGGCTTGACCCGGAAGGCGCCACTGTCGGCGGCTTCCGCACCATGGTCGAGGCGGTCGCCATGCGCACCTTTGGACTCGGCGGCGATTCCGAAGTGACGCTGGAGGATGGCGCGCTCAACCCAAGAATCCTGCTCGGGCCGCGCCGCCTGGTGCCGCTGGCGCTGGCCGGCATGATGCATGGCGAAGCGGTGACCGTCGAACTGGAACGCCAAATCCGCGCGGCCAACCCCAGCCGCATGGATGGCCGGCTGGCGGTCAGGACTGGCGTGCCGGAGCGGCTGGCTGCCGGCCTGACCGGCGCCGAGGCCAAGCTTTATGAACTGATCGGCGCGACGCCGCTCGCCGTCGACCGGCTTTTGACATCAAATGCCCAGAACGCCACCTTGAACCGGTTGGTGTCGCGCGGGCTGGTGCATATCGCCGGCTTTACGCCGTCGGACGCCTCCCATGTGCTGGGCAAGCAGGCCAACTGGGATGCCGCCACGGCTCGGCTCGGTGCCGAGCTGTTCGCCCGCAAGCGCGACGGCCGCGGACAGGCGATCGCCGCCTCACCGGAGGCGATCTCGGAACGGGTGCTGACCACGCTGACCCGGCTGTCGGCGGAAGTCATCCTCGAAACCGCCTTTGCCGAGGACGGGCTGGATGGCGCGGCGACCGTGGCGCACGCGCTGGTGCAGCGCGCCGTCGACGCGCATCCCGGCATCGCACGGCTGAGCGTCGCGCTCGACCGCCCGGTCATCGGCCTCGGCGCCTCGGCGCCGCTGCATTATGCCGGGCTGCCACCGCTGGTCGGCCATGACTGCGTGGTGCCCGAAGATACCGATGTCGCCAATGCGCTCGGCGCCGTCGTCGGCCAGGTCAGGGTTTCGGCGGAGGCGCGCGTCAGCCAGCCCCAGGAAGGGCTGTTTCGCGTCGCCTCGGGCGAAAGCGTGCGCGACTTCAATGACGAGGCGGCGGCGATCGCGGCAGCGGAAACCGATGTCCGCGCCATTGCCGCCGGGCGGGCCAGGGACGCCGGCACCGACAGCGCCGAAATCGAGATCGCCAGCGAATTCCGCGTCTCGACCGTCGAGGGCCAGCGCATGTTCATCGAGGCGCATGTTGTGGCGGTGGCGTCGGGCAGGCCAAGGATCGCGGTGTAGGGCGCCTTGTGGGAGAAGGGGAGCCGCACCAGCCGGCGTCAACGCAAGGGTGAGGCGGCATTCGAAATGGAAGCGAATTGCCCTACCTTCACCCTAAGCTGAATTGACCCTGCCACCCTGACATGTCAAAGGCCCGGCCAAAGCCTTTCGTCTGGAGAAGCCCCGATGACCGATCGCGTCGAAATCGCCGGATTGCGGATTGCCCGCGAGCTTTATGATTTCGTCGTGAACGAGGCGCTGCGGGGCACCGGCATTGCAGCCGACGCCTTCTGGACCGGCTTCTCCGCCATCGTGGATGAATTGGCGCCGAAGAACCGGGCTCTGCTCGCAAAGCGCGACGCGCTGCAAGGCCAGATCGACCACTGGTATCGCGACAATGCCGCGCCCGGCGACATGGTAGCCTACAAGGATTTCCTGAGGGAAATCGGCTATGTCGTGCCGGAAGGGCCGGCCTTCTCCGTCGCAACGGACAATGTCGACCCCGAGATCTCGGTGGTTGCCGGGCCGCAATTGGTGGTGCCGGTGATGAACGCGCGTTACGCGCTGAATGCCGCCAATGCGCGCTGGGGCTCGCTCTATGATGCGCTCTACGGCACCGACGCTATTCCAGAGACCGACGGCGCCGAGAAGGGTGCCAGGTTCAATCCCGAGCGCGGCGCCAGGGTCATTGCCTGGGCGAAGGGTTTTCTCGACGATTCGGTCCCGCTGACGACCGGCAAATGGGCAGGGGTGAACGGGCTTTCCGTGGCCAACGGCATGCTGCGGCTGGGCGAGGGCGCCGGCGCCACCACGCTCGCCGATCCCAAGCAGTTTGCCGGCTATCGCGGCGACGCCGATAATCCCGAAGCCGTCCTGCTCACCCGCAATGGCCTGCATATCGAGATTGTGATCGACCGCAGCAACCAGATCGGCAAGACCGATCCGGCAGGCATTGCCGACGTCGTGCTGGAATCGGCGCTGACCACCATTCAGGACTGCGAGGATTCGGTAGCGGCGGTCGATGCGCAGGACAAGGTTTTGGTCTACCGCAACTGGCTCGGCCTGATGAAGGGCGACCTTGCCGAGGAGATCACCAAGGCCGGCAGCACGTTTACGCGTAAACTCAATCCCGACCGGTCGTACACCGCGCCTGATGGTGGCGCGCTGTCCCTGCCCGGCCGCTCGCTGATGCTGATCCGCAACGTCGGCCACCTCATGACCAATCCGGCGATTACAGATCGCGACGGCAACGAAGTGCCGGAAGGCATCATGGATGCGGCGATGACGGCGCTGATCGCGCTGCACGATGTCGGCCCGAACGGACGACGCGCCAATTCCCGCGCGGGCTCGATGTATGTCGTAAAGCCCAAGATGCACGGGCCGGAAGAAGTCGCCTTCGCCGTCGAGATATTCGACCGTGTCGAGGCGCTGCTCGGCATGGCGAAAAACACCATCAAGATGGGCATTATGGACGAGGAACGGCGCACCACCGTCAACCTCAAGGAGGCGATCCGCGCCGCCAAAGATCGCGTTGTCTTCATCAACACCGGTTTCCTCGACCGCACCGGCGACGAGATCCACACCTCGATGGAAGCCGGCCCGATGATCCGCAAGGGCGACATGAAGCAGGCCGTCTGGATTGCCGCCTACGAAGCCTGGAACGTCGACACCGGGCTGGAATGCGGGCTGGCCGGCCGCGCCCAGATCGGCAAGGGCATGTGGGCGATGCCCGATCTGATGGCGGCGATGCTGGCGGAAAAGATCGCCCATCCCAGGGCCGGCGCCAACACCGCCTGGGTGCCGTCGCCGACAGCGGCGACGCTGCACGCCACCCACTACCACAAGGTCGACGTCGACGCTGTGCAGGCGGCGCTGAAGAGCCGCCCCAAGGCAAAGCTCGACGACATCTTGTCGGTGCCGGTAGAGGTGCGGCCGAACTGGTCGCCGGAGGAGGTCCAGAACGAACTCGACAACAACGCGCAAGGCATTCTGGGCTATGTCGTTCGTTGGATCGACCAGGGCGTCGGCTGCTCGAAAGTGCCTGACATCAATGACATAGGCCTGATGGAGGACCGCGCGACGCTGCGCATCTCCTCGCAGCACATCGCCAACTGGCTGCATCACGGCGTGTGCACCTCAGACCAGGTGATGGAGACGATGAAGCGCATGGCCGGCGTCGTCGACCGCCAGAACGCAGGCGATCCGCTCTACCGGCCGATGGCCCCTGACTTCGACAAGTCGATTGCCTTCCTGGCCGCCTGCGACCTGGTTTTCAAGGGCCGGGTCCAGCCCAACGGCTACACCGAGCCGGTGCTGCACGCGCGGCGGCTCGAGCTGAAGGCGAAGGAAGGCCCCTCGATAGCGCGTACAGAATTTTAGTATAACCCGACAGATATTAGCAATTACTAAAACGTCGTTGTCCCGGCGCACACGATCTGCTACGATTTAACTACCGACAAACGGCTCTGGGAGGCCGTGCGTCCGACATCATGCACAAGATCAACTCAAAACCGGAGAACGGCCATGAAACGGCTTCTGACGGTCGCTGCCCTTGTGGCGGCGGGCAGTTTGGTTGCGATGCAAGGCGCAGCCGCGGATGACGCTGCGATGATCAAGAGCGCTGAATCCGCCGCACCCCCCGCTGTAGCAAGCGGCGCTGCGATCCACGCTATGGATGAGAAGGGTGCAATGCGCACACTGCGCGAGGGCACAAACGGCTTCTGGTGCATGCCGGACAACCCGGCCACACCTGGCCCGGATCCAATGTGTGGCGATGCCAACGCGATGGAATGGGCAATGGCGTGGATTGGAAAAAAGGAACCGCCCAAGGGCAAGGTCGGCTTCATGTATATGCTGGCCGGCGGCACCGACGGCAGCAACACCGATCCTTATGCGACGAAGCCCGAGGAAGGCAACAATTGGGTGGAGACCGGACCGCACGTGATGATCGTCAACGCAATGGATATGATGCAGGGCTATCCGGCTGACCCCAAACCTGACACGTCCAGGCCATATGTGATGTGGGCGGGCACTCCCTACGCACATCTCATGATCCCGGTTAAGTAGCTGCCGCGGCGGGCCGGGCCGCTCACCCTCCCTCAAGGGACCCTCAAGGGGGAGGGGAACGTCACGCCGCCTGCGCCATTCGCTCCGAACTCATGCGGTACGAAATCGCCTCGGCCAGATGGATGCGGCCGACAGTCTCGCTGGCCTCGAGATCGGCCAATGTCCGCGCCACCTTCAGCACCCGGTGATAGGCCCGCGCCGAAAAGCCGAGCTTTTCACTGGCATCCCTGAGCAGCGACAGGCCTGATGCATCCGGCATCGCGATCTCTTCGATGACAGAGGGGGAGCAGTGCGCGTTGGTGGTGACGGAGGTCGCGCCGAGCCGCTCGAAACGTTCGCGCTGGGTTGTCCGCGCGCGGGCCACGCGCAGCGCCACTTCGGCACTTTTCTCCGCCCGGTCCGGCCGGATCAGATCGCTGGCCGAGACCGCCGGCACCTCGATCCGGAGATCGATGCGGTCGAGCAGCGGGCCTGATATGCGCGCCTGGTAGTCGGTGCGGCAGCGGTCGCCGCGCAGGCAGCGATAGCCCGGCTCGCCGGCCATGCCGCAGCGGCACGGGTTCATCGCCGCGACCAGCTGGATGCGCGCCGGATAGGTGACGCGATGATTGGCGCGGGCGATCATGCAGTCGCCGGTCTCCAGCGGCTGGCGCAGCGCGTCGAGCGCCTGCGGCGAGAATTCGGGAAACTCGTCGAGGAACAGCACGCCGTGGTGGGCCAGCGAGGCCTCGCCCGGCCGCACGCGCAGGCCGCCGCCGACGAGCGCCGCCATCGAGGCCGAATGGTGCGGCGCGCGGAACGGCCGCCGGTCGGTCAGCTTGCCTTCACCAAGCTCGCCGGCCACCGAGGCGATCATCGAGACTTCGAGCAATTCCCTCGGCGCCAGCGGCGGCAGGATCGACGGCAGCCGCTGCGCCAGCATCGATTTTCCCGATCCTGGCGGACCGATCATCAACATGTTATGGCCGCCGGCCGCCGCCACTTCGAGTGCCCGCTTGGCGGTCTCCTGGCCCTTGATGTCGGCAAGATCCGGCAGGTCGCGCGCCGAGGCATGGATGCCGGCCTCCGGCCGCGACAGCACTTGCGTGCCGCGAAAATGATTGGCGATGGCGATCAGGCTGCGCGGCGCCAGAATGTCGAAATCCTTGCCGGCCCACGCCGCTTCCGGGCCGCAGGCGAAAGGGCAGATCAGGCCCTTGCCTTCGGCATTGGCGCCGATCGCCGCCGGAAGCGCGCCGGCCACCGCGGCGATGGTGCCGTCGAGCGACAGTTCGCCAAGCACGACGTAGCCGGCCAGCATGTCGCCTGGAATGGCGCCAAGCGCCGCCATCAGGCCAAGCGCGATCGGCAAATCGTAATGGCTGCCTTCCTTGGGCAGGTCGGCAGGCGCCAGATTGACGGTGACCTTCTTCGACGGCATCGACAGGCCCGATGCGTGCAGCGCCGCCTGCACCCGCTCCCGGCTTTCGGCCACCGCCTTGTCGCCGAGGCCGACGATGTGCATGTTGACCTTGCCGGGCGCGATCATCACCTGCACGTCGACCGGCACGGCCTCGATGCCCTGGAAAGCGACCGTACGGACCCGCGCAACCATCTTTTCTCCCTCGGACATGGGCCCGCCCGAAGCCCATGCGATCATGCCGCGAACGGCGTCATCTGAGACAACCACAGATTTTGGGCAAAGGCAAGAACATTACGGGAACAATCGAACGTGGTGCCTGGATGGCGCCGCATCGGCTACGGATCGGAAAACGGCTGTTCCGCCAAGCATCGGCGCTACTTGCGCTTGTCCTCGACCGCATCCCAGAACAGGCTGGCGATATCGGCGCCGCCGAAGCGTTTTACCTCGCGCACGCCGGTCGGCGACGTCACGTTGATCTCCGTCATGTAGTCGCCGATCACGTCAATGCCGACGAGGATGAAGCCGCGCTCTTTCAGCGACGGGCCGATGCGGGCGCAGATCTCGCGTTCGCGCTCCGTTAGTTCGGTTTTTTCGGCGCGGCCGCCGACATGCATGTTGGAGCGGGAATCATGCTCGGCCGGCACCCGGTTGATGGCGCCGACCGGTTCACCGTCGATCAGGATGATGCGCTTGTCGCCGGCGCGCACCTCCTTCAGATAACGCTGAACGATGTAGGGCTCGCGGAACATCTGGCCGAACATTTCGAGCAGCGAGGCGAGGTTGCGATCGGCCTCGTGCAGGTGGAAGATGCCGGCGCCGCCATTGCCGTAGAGCGGCTTGACGATGATGTCGCCGAACTCCTTGCGGAAGGCGGCAACCTCTTGGCTGTCCTTGGTGATCAGCGTTTCCGGCATCAGGTCGGGAAACTCGGTGACGAAGATCTTTTCCGGGCTATTGCGCACCCAGGCCGGGTCGTTGACCACCAGCGTCCTGGGATGGATGCGCTCGAGTATGTGCGTCGTGGTGATGTAGTTCATGTCGAACGGCGGATCCTGCCTGAGCAGGATGACGTCCATCTCCGACAGGTCGGTGCGCACTTTCTCGCCGAGCGAATAGTGATTGCCCTTCTCGTCGAGGACCTGCATTTCCTCGACGCCGGCAAACACCTTGCCGTCGCGCAGCGACAGCCGGTCGGGCGTATAATGGAACAACTGGTGGCCGCGTCGCTGCGCTTCCAGCGACAGCGCAAACGACGTGTCGCCGGCAATCGAGACGGTGGAGATGTGGTCCATCTGGACAGCGATTTTCAGAGGCATGGCGGATCTCCGGCGGATCGGATGGGCTGCTTGCCCTTACAACCTCCCCGGTCATCTGCCAATCGCGACATTTTGAGGATTGCCTGCTGGGCGTAGGTGAGGCGCAGGCGGAGCGCCTTGCCCAGTTCGGTTGCGCCGGCAGCAACGATTCCTGTTCGGCGGGCCGGTTGGTTTCGATGCCACGCTCGGCTATCCCAGAAATTCGCTCCGTGGCACCTTGCGCTCAAGGCGATCTGACGAGCGACTTGTCAGACATAAGCCCGCGAATTTGCGTTTTCTCCTTGCTCCCCCGACCGGTCTGGCTAGGATGCGCGCCGACCGAGCCTACGGCGCCGCGCGTCCTTTTGGATGCGCAAACGACGCTGTAGCACTTTGATTTTGCGCATGATCGTTTCCGAAAATCGAAACCGATTTTCGGGGTCATGCGCAGGGAGAAAAAAATGATGCCATCGGCGCGCTTTGCCGACCTTGAGGGCGCTTCGGTGCTGATTACCGGCGGCGGCTCCGGAATTGGCGCGGCGCTGACCGAGGGTTTTGCCCGCCAGGGGGCAAAGGTCGCCTTCATCGACATCGCCGACGGCCCGAGCCTGGCGCTGGCCGATCGCATCGAAAAGGATCTCGGCCGCCGCCCCCTCTATCTCAAGACCGACATACGCGACGTCGAGGCGCTGCGGGCTTCGGCCGCCAGGGCGGCAGAGGCGCATGGCGACGTCACCGTGCTGGTCAACAATGCAGCACTTGACGATCGCCACGCGGTGGAAGACGTCACCGTGGAGTTCTGGGACAACAACCAGGCGGTCAACCTGCGTCCGCATTTCTTCTCCGCACAGGCGGTGGCGCCGGGCATGAAGCGCGCCGGCGGCGGCTCGATCATCAACTTCACGTCGACGTCGTTCCTGATCAACCACCCCGACATGCCGGCCTATACCGCCGCCAAGGCGGGGATCGTCGGCCTGACCAAGGGGCTTGCCGGCAAGCTCGGCGCCGACGGCATTCGCGTCAATGCGATCGCACCCGGCTGGGTGATCACCGAGCGGCAGAAACAGCTCTGGGTCACCGAACAGGCGCTCGCCGCCCACGTGGCCAAGCAATGCATCAAGCAGGTGATGCAGCCGGAAGACGTCGTCGGCACGGTGCTGTTCCTGGCGTCGGACGCTTCGCGCATGCTGACCGCACAGATGCTGATCGTCGACGGGGGCTTCCTGTGAATTCAGCGAGCAACGTGCCTTCTGTGGCCGCCGTCGACTGGGGCACCACCCGTCTCAGGGTCTGGCTGGTCGATGAGGCCGGAAATGTCCTCGCCGAGCGTCGCGGCGACGACGGGCTGATCACCGCGCAGGCGGCCGGGTTTTCGACCATCCTCGAAGGACATCTGGCGGCGATGGGCGCGCCGAAAACGATGCCCGTGATCATCTGCGGCATGGCCGGCTCGCGCCAGGGCTGGCTGGAGGCGCCCTATGTCAGCGTGCCGGCGCCGATCGGCGCCATCCTTGCCGGTGCTGCGCGCGTTCCGGGCCAGCGCCGCGACATCCGCATCGTGCCGGGCCTTGCCCAGCGCCAGGCCGACGCGCCCGATGTCATGCGCGGCGAGGAAACGCAGCTTGCTGGCGCCGGTTTGCCGGCAACAAGCCGCCATCTCGTCTGCATGCCCGGCACCCACTCCAAATGGGTGCTGGTCGAGGACGGCGCCGTTGCCGGTTTTGGCACCTGGCCGACCGGCGAGTTGTTTTCGGTGCTGGCGGCGCATTCGATCCTGCGCCATTCGCTGGGCGAGCAGCCCAAGCCGGTTGCACCAGGCAATCCGTTTTTCCAGCGCTGGTGCGAGATCGCGCTTTCCGAGGGCGGCGATGTCACATCGAGGCTGTTCTCGATCCGCGCTGCGGGCCTTTTGCAGGACCTGAAGGCCGACGATGCCGCTGCTTGCCTGTCCGGCCTGCTGATCGGCGGCGAGATCGCCTCGGCCAGCCGCCGCTATCGAAAAGGCGCGGCGTCGATCGTTCTGGTCGCTTCCGGCGCGCTCGGCGCGCTCTACACTGAGGCGCTCGGCCTTGCCGGGCTTGCGGTGAGAGCCGTCGATGCCGACGAGGCGGTGCGTGCCGGCCTGATCGAGGCGGCGCGCAAAAATGGCATGATTGCTGGAAGCGGAGTTGCCGCATGACCGAGACCGCATCGTTTCCGAAGCTCGAGCGCGGGCTTGTCGCCATCCTGCGCGGCATCAAGCCGGACGAGGCGGTGGCCGTCGGCCGGGCGATCTTCGAGGCCGGCATCGAAGCGATCGAAGTGCCGCTCAATTCGCCGGACCCGTTCGTCTCCATCGCAAAGATCGTGGAGGCGCTGCCGGCGACGGCATTGGTCGGCGCCGGGACTGTGTTGACCGCAGCCGATGTCGACGGACTGAACAAGGCCGGCGGGCGGCTGCTGGTCAGCCCCAACATCGATGCCGAGGTCATGGGTCGCGCCAGGAATTACGGCATGGTGACGATGCCGGGCGTATTCACGCCGACCGAAGCCTACCATGCCATCGGGCTCGGCGCTTCGGCGCTGAAATTCTTCCCGGCCAGCGTGCTCGGCGCGGCCGGGATCGCGGCGATGCGCGCCGTTTTGCCGGCTGAGACGCTGGTCGGCGCGGTCGGCGGCGTGTCGGAGAAGGACTTTGCCGGCTACAAGGCGGCCGGTGTCAGCGTCTTCGGCCTCGGCTCCAGCCTGTTCAAGCCTGGTATGAGCGTCGACGAGGTGGCAACGCGGGCGCAGGCCGCAGTCGCGGCCTGGGACGCAGCGTTTGGAGCAGCGCCATGAGCGAAGCCATCATTTCGGTTTTTTCCGACGATGTCTGTCAACTCGGCGAAGGCCCGAGCTATGACCCCGCCACCGAAACGCTCTACTGGTTCGACATCGTCAACGGCCAGCTTCTGGAAAAGCCCCTGTCCGGCGGTGCCGTCAAAATCCACGAGCTTGGCCAAATGGCCAGCGCGATCGCCGTCGTCGACGACAAAAGACAGTTGATCGCCACCGAAACCGGCCTGCATGTCCGCGACGTGGCGACCGGCAAAATGACGCTGCATACGGCCATCGAGGCCGACAATCCGGCGACGCGCTCGAACGATTCGCGCGTCCATCCCTGCGGCGCCTTTTGGGTCGGCACGATGGGCAAGGGCGAGGCAAAGGCCGCTGGCTCGATCTACTGGTTCTTCAGGGGTGAATTGCGCCGGCTCTATTCAGACATCACGGTGTCGAACTCGATCTGTTTTTCCGAAGATGGAACCGTTGCCCATTACACCGATACCAGCACCGGCCTGTTGATGCGCGTCGGCTGCGATCCGGCGACCGGCCTGCCGGCTGGCGAGCCAAAAATCTTCGTCGATCACCGCAAGGCCAAAGGCTATATCGACGGTTCGGTGCTCGATCGCGACGGTGTCCTGTGGAACGCCTGCTGGGGCGGCAGCGTCGTTGAAGCCTACGGGCCTGACGGCAAGCTCATCCGTTCGGTCGCGATGCCGGTGACGCAGCCGTCCTGCCCGGCCTTTGTCGGCAGGAATGCCGACCGGCTGGCGGTCACCTCCGCCTGGTCGGGCAAGAATGAGAAACAGCGCCTGCTGGATCCGCAAGCCGGCATGACGTTTCTGCTCGACATTCCGGTCAACGGCCGCTTCGAGCCGCGCGTGCTGATTGGCTAGGCTGACGTCGATTTCGGGAAAGCCTGATACATCCGCCATGCGATGGTAGGCAGTCGCGCTGCCAGGCCCGTTCATCGCCAGGAATCGTTGATGCCATGTCAAGCCGCAGGCCGAAGCTGATCCTAGTCTACGAGCCGGAAAACGCCTGCTTCGAGCGGCTGGTTGCCGATGGCCACGTGCCGGGGCGCGCCGCCGAAATCGCCTCCTATCTGGCGCAATCGACCGACATCGCCCCTGAGTTCGACGCGCTGGCCGCAGCCTGCCAGACGCGCGGCCTGTCCTTCGCGCCGGTGGCGCTCGACGATGCCGCAAATCTGCTTGCCGGTGAGGATCCGAAGACGACGCTGGTGTGGACGCTGACCGACGGCATCGCCTATTTCCGTGGCGGTGCGGCGCCGGCGCTGGCAAGGCTGAACGGCCTGAAGCTGCTCGGCGCCGATGATGCGCTGTTTGCGCTCTGCCAGGACAAGTTCCGCTCCGGCGCCGTGCTCGGCGCACTCGGCCTGCCGGTGCCGCAATCCGGTTTGGCACGCGACGGACGCTGGCTGGTCGAGCCACCGGCTTCGCCAGCCGGCTGGTTCGTCAAGCCGAGCCGGCTCGGCGCCAAGATTGGCATCTGGCCGGATTCGCGCAGCAGAGATCTCGGCCACGCGCTTGAGCTTAGCCGGCGCGTCTTCGCTGCCTATCGCGACGATGTCGTCGTGCAGCCCTACGTCACCGGGCGCAATGCGCGCGCCAGTTTTCTCGGTCTGAAGCCGGACACCGGCGTCGAAGCGCTCGGCATCGTCTTTGTCGAGTCGGGAAGTGATTTCCAGACAATGGAAGACAGCCTGGCGCTCTACGGCGACACCGGCGAGGCTGCCAGGGCGGCGGGAACATATGCCGAGCCGGGGCTGCTGCCGGTTGCCGCCAGCCAGCCGCGAGCCGATGCAAGGATCCGACGGATCGCGCAAAGCCTGATCGCCGGGCTTGGCCTGCGGGATGTGTTTTCCGTCGATTTCCGGATCGAAGCCGACGATAGCATCCACCTCATCGAGTTCGAGGTCTGCCCGGGCCTGCCCTGCTTCGATTTCCGCGCCTATTGCCGCACGCAATGGGGGATGGGTCTCGCCGATGCGATGGCCGCGACCGCCACGAGCCGTTTTTTCGCCTCGCCCATGAAATGAGCAGCGCCCGCGTACGCAGCCGCGCCGACGGGCCAGGACCGTGCCTCGACAAACGGCTTGCGCTTCGACATTCCACTTAATAAGGTGTTAAGTGAAGGAGGCACTCGGTGAAAGTCGACCCTGCGACATTCCCGGAGGTAGCCGCGCTGGCGGCGACGGAAGCCGGCAAGGCCAAGCATGTCGGCGGCCGGATCAAGGCCATTCGCACGGCCCGACGCATTTCGCTTCGCCAGCTGGCTGACATGGTCGGCACGACGGCGAGCTTCATCAGCCAGCTCGAGCGAAATCTGAGCGGCGCCAGTGCCAGCACCCTGATGCGGATCGCGGCAGCCCTGGATCTCGGCATCAACGACCTGTTCGAGCAGACTGAAGGCGGGTTCCACAAGGTGCTTACCAGAGCCGACCGCCCCCTGCTGCCGATCAGCCACGGTTGCCGAAAGACGTTGCTGTCGCGGCGGCCGATCCATGAATTCGAGGTTTATTCGGGGGAGTTCGACGTCGGCGGCTCGACCGGCGACGAAGCTTACACGCATGGCGGCAAGCACGAGATGTTCGTCGTCCTGAAGGGAACAGTCGAGCTGACGCTGGCAGACGAGCGCTTCGTCATGAACGAAGGCGACAGCATCGAATACGCCACCTCGACGCCGCATCGTACAGAGAATATCGGCAAGACGCCGGCGCAGGTGCTCTGGATCATCGCGCCCCCGACCAGTGGCGCGGCGGAACTCAATCGATACACGCCCGGACAAGGCTCGCAGCCGGACGGACCGAACCAATGCGGGTGCACATAAATGGGAGATTAGACATGAAGACCAAGATCGGACAGGTGGCCGCGCTCGGGCTGCTGATGATCACCACAGCAGCGCTTGCGCAGAGCAAGCCGGTGGCGGGCGAGGTAGCAGAGGGCTCGCTGAAGGGCAAGACGCTCACCTTCGTCTCGTATGGGGGCATTTATCAGGACGGTCAGATCGCCGCGCTGAAAGAGTTCGTCGACAAATCAGGCGTGACGCTGCTCAGCGACGGGCCAACCGAGATCTCGAAATTGCAGGCGCAGGTTGAGTCCGGCAATGTCACCTGGGACGTTGTCGATACCGGCGATTTCCCGCCCTACGTCTATTGCGGCAAGCTGTTCCAGAAGCTGGACTTCTCAAAGATCGATACGTCCAACATTCCGGAGGGCCAGATCAGCGAATGCAGCGTGCCGGCCATGAACTATGGCGTGGTGCTGATGTACAACACCGAAAAGTACAAGGATAACCCGCCCAAGAGCTGGAAGGATTTCTTCGACATCGAGAAATTCCCGGGCTCGCGCGCCCTGGACGGCAGCGGCGATCTGTCCGGCGGCATGATCGAGCAGGCGCTGCTCGCCGCCGGCGGGTCGGTCGAAAACATGACGGTTGCCGATATCGACAAGGCTATCGAGAAGGTGAAATCGCTCGGCCCGGACACGATCTTCTGGAAGACCGGCGCCGATTCCCAGCAGCTCGCCGAATCCGGCGAAGCCGACATGATCGCGATGTGGACTGGACGTGCCATGACCGCGGTGAAGAACGGCGCGAAGTACACGCCGGCGTGGCAGGACTGGCTGGTGGTGATGGACCAGATGACCATTCCGATGGGCATCAAGGACCCCGACGCGGCGCATGCGCTGATCAACGCCTACCTCGGCAAGAGCGCGCAGGAGACGCTTGCAAAAACCACCTCGTATACCCCGATCCACAAGGACGCGAAGCCCGAAGTGGACGAGATCACCGCGGCGTTCATGACCAACACGCCGGACAAGCTGAAGCTTGGCTATCAGCAGAACATCAAGTTCTGGGTGGAGAACTTCGAGGTGGCGAACGAAAAGTGGAACGGGTTGATGGCCGGCAATTAGGTCCGCCGCCGTGGCAACGAGAGCAATCGACAGCCGGGACACTGTTCCGGCTGTCACAGCAGACGGCCGGCGGCGCTGGTTTCGTGGACAGGCTTTCTGGCTCGTCGCGCCGGCGCTGCTGCTGCTCGTCATCTGCCTGGGCCTGCCGCTCGCCATCGTCACCTTGCGCAGCTTTTCCGAGCCGCAATGGGGATGGCAGAACTATGCCTGGTTCTTCGGCACACCGGTCAATCTGACGGTGCTTCAGCGGACCTTCGCGATCTCCGCCTGGGTGACGCTGGTATGTCTCATCGCCGGCTATCCCTATGCCTATGTGATGACCGCGGTCGGACCCAGGATGCGGCTCATCCTCATCCTGTGCGTGCTGGTGCCGTTCTGGGTGAGCGGCGTGGTGCGCACTCTGGCATGGGTCATCCTGCTGCAGGATTCCGGCGTGATCAACTCCGTCATCAGGGCAGTCGGCCTCAGCCCGGTCAAGCTGATCCGCACGCAGACAGGCGTGGTGATCGGCATGGCGCAGGTGCTGTTGCCGTTCATGATCCTGCCGCTCTATTCGGTGATGAAGACGATCGACCTGCGGCTCATGCAGGCGGCACGGAGCCTCGGCGCGAGCCCGGCGCGCGCATTTGCTCAGGTCTATCTGCCGCTCTCGCTTCCGGGCGTCTACGCGGGCGCCATCATCGTGTTCATTCTTGCACTCGGCTTCTACATCACCCCGGCGCTGCTCGGTGGTCCGCGGTCGACCATGCTCTCGACACTGATTCAGAACCAGGTGCTCAGCCTGCTCAACTGGGGCCGTGGCGGTGCGATGGGTGTGGTGCTGTTGATCGCGACCTTCGTCCTGCTCGCGCTCGCAGCGCCGCTGTCGCGTCAACCGCACAAGACGGGCTCGAGACGCTGATGAAACAGCCCGGTCGAATCCTGCTCGGTCTGTACTGCCTGCTGGTCGCGGTCTGGCTGGTCGCACCGACAATCGTCGTCGTGCCGATGTCGTTCAACGACAAGAAGTCGCTGGCCTTTCCGCCATCCGGCTTTTCCTGGCAGTGGTACCAGAACTTTTTCACCAACCCCGAATGGTCGGCGAGCCTGGTCGGCTCGCTCAAGGTTGCCGTCGTCACGGCGCTGTTCGCCACCGTCATCGGCACGCTGGCGGCATTCGGCCTCGATCGCATGAAAAGTCGCGTCAGCGGCGTGCTGCGCGCGCTGCTGATCACGCCAATGGTCGTGCCGGGGGTGGTGCTCGCCGTCGGAATCTACGCGGTCTATCTCGATACGCGGTTGGTCGGCACCATGACCGGCTTCGTGCTGGCCCACACGATGCTCGCCGTTCCTTTCGTCATCATCGCCGTCTCCGCCAGCCTGGAAGTCTTCGACAAACGGCTTGAGACTGCTGCGGCCAGCCTCGGCGCGACCCGGCTGACGGCGTTCAGGACGGTGACCTTGCCGCTGATCGCGCCGGGCATCCTGTCGGGACTGCTGTTTGCGTTCGTGACCTCATTCGACGAGATCATCGTCGCGCTGTTCATCACCAGCCCGTATCTGAAGACACTGCCGGTCCAGATATTCTCGAGCATCACCCGGGACGCCGACCCCACCGTTGCGGCAGTGGGCACGCTGCTCTTCATCGTGACGTCGCTAGTGATCGGGGCGGGGCTGCTGATCGGTTCGAGACAGGGAAAACGTTGACATGGCCTCACCATCGACCCGCGGCGCAGCCATAGATCTCAAATCCGTCAGCAAACACTATGGCAGCTTCATCGCCCTCGACAAGGTCTCGCTGCGCATCGAGCCGGGGGAGTTCATGACGCTGCTCGGACCCAGCGGTTCGGGCAAGACGACCACACTCAACGTCATCGCCGGCTTCACCGAAGTCAGCTCGGGTTCACTTGACGTCGGCGGCAAAAGCGTCATCGGCGTACCGGCGCACAAACGCAATATCGGCGTCGTCTTCCAGCACTACGCGCTGTTCCCGCATATGTCGGTGAGCAGGAACGTCGCATATCCGCTGACCCTGCGCGGCATCGCCAATCCCGATCGCGCGGCCCGGGTGCGCAAGGCGCTGGACATGGTGAGGATGGCCGATTTCGGCCACCGCTTCCCCAGCGAGCTCTCCGGCGGACAGCAGCAGCGCGTCGCGCTGGCGCGTGCCATCGTATTCGACCCGCCGCTGCTCTTGATGGACGAGCCGCTCGGCGCACTCGACAAGAAGCTGCGTGAATGGCTGCAGCTCGAGATCAAACGGATCCACAGGGAATTGGGCACCACCTTCGTCTACGTCACACACGATCAGGAGGAGGCCCTGGTCCTCTCGGACCGCATCGCCGTGTTCAACCAGGGACGCATCGAGCAGATCGGCACCGGTCGCCAACTCTACGACGAGCCCGAGACGTTGTTCGTCGGAAAGTTCGTCGGCGACTCGACGATACTGCGTGGTGCAGCCTCCACCTCCGGCAACGAGACCGCCATCGACGTAGCCGGACGGAACGTGGCCGCCGCCCAACGCCTTGCCGACGGCGCCAAGCCGGTGATGCTGCTGCGGCCGGAGAAGCTGAGCCTCGCCAGGCGGGGAAAGGGCGGACAAGATCGAAACACCCTGCCCGGGCGCATCGGCGAGGCCATCTATCTCGGATCTGGCTCTAAATACGAGGTCGTGCTGGCCGACACCTCGAAGGCGATCGTGCGCTCGACGCTGGAGGCCGAGACCTTCGCCATCGGCGACGAGGTCGACCTCGTATTCGCGGGCAGCGACGTGAAGCTGCTGGCCGACGACGAAAACGCCGATTTCACGCTGACCTAAAATCCTGTCTGGGAAATCGCGACAATGGACGTGAAGAAGAACGGCGACGTTTCATTCTGGTATGCCGACATCGGCGGGGTGCCCGGCTATCGGCCGCCGCTGCAGGGCGATATCGTGGCCGACGTCTGTATCGTCGGGGCCGGCTACACCGGCCTTTGGACCGCCTATTATCTGAAGCAGGCAGCCCCGCATCTCAATATTGTCGTCATCGAGAAGGAGTTCGCCGGCTTCGGTGCTTCGGGGCGCAATGGCGGCTGGCTGTCCGGCGGGTTCTCTTGGTCGCGCGAAAAATATGAGGAGGCAACCTCGCGCGCTGCAGTCATCGCCATGCAGGCGGCAATGACGGGCACGGTGAACGAGGTCATATCGGTTGCGGAAGCTGAAGGCATCGACGCCGACATTCGTCGCACCGACGAACTGCTGGTCGCAACCAACGAGGCGCAGGAGCAGCGCGCCAAGGCGATGTATGCCCATGCCAGATCCTGGGCGCTGACCGACGAGCGCGTCGGGTATATCGATGCAGCCGAGATGCGTCGGCGCATAGCGGTGCACAACGCCCGCGGCGCCTTCGTCATCAAGAAGGTTGCGCGGATTCAGCCGGCAAAGCTGGTGCAGGGGCTCGCCAGGGCAGTGGAGCGGCTCGGCGTCCCCATCTACGAACAGACGACCGTGCTGTCGATCGAGAAGGGCACGGTCGCAACCAACCGGGGCGTGGTGCGAGCCGAAAAGATCGTGCGGGCGACCGAGGGCTTTACCGCGGGAATCGCCGGCCACGAAAGACTGTGGTTGGCGCTCAACAGCGCCATCGTGGTCACCGAGCCGCTTTCCGACAAGCTGTGGAGCGAAATCGGCTGGGATGGCTACGAGGTGCTCGGCGACGCCGCGCACACTTACTGCTACGCCCAGCGCACCCGGGAAGGACGCATTGCCATGGGCGGGCGCGGGGTGCCCTATCGGTTCGGCTCGAAGACCGACGTTCGAGGCGTCACCCAGCAGGCGACGATCGACAAGCTGCATAAAATCCTGACGACGCTTCTGCCGCAGACCAAGGGGCTCAAGCTCGACCACGCGTGGTGTGGAACGCTGGGCGTGCCGCGCGACTGGTGCACGACGGTGGGCTTTGACAGGCACACCGGAATAGGCTGGGCCGGCGGTTATGTCGGCCTCGGCGTTTCCACCGCGAACCTCTCAGGGCGCACTCTGCGCGATCTGCTGCTGGGCAACGACACCGAGTTGACGCGGCTTCCCTGGGTCAATCGAACCGTGCGCAAGTGGGAGCCAGAGCCGCTGCGCTGGCTTGGCGTCCATTCGATGTATCAGCTCTATCGAATTGCCGACGAGCGGGAAGCAAAGGGGCTGCCGCGCACGTCGCGGCTGGCCGCCCTGGCCGATCGCATCACCGGGCACTGACCCGCATCACTTCGAGGATTTAGCAATGATGGACTTCAAGACCTTCGCCCACCTGGCGCATATCGACCTCGGTGAGCCCCAGCCGAAGCCCACCTCGCTGGAAGGCGATCAGATGGAAGCAGCCAACACGCTTTGGACTTCGGAGGATGGCAAGATCGAAGTCGGTGTCTGGGAATGTTCGCAAGGCCGGTTCACCTGGTGGCGCAGCCAAAGATGTCGGACCCGGCGAATTGCTCGTCCTGCCGCTTGGCTGGGAGGGCGAATGGACCATCCACGAGAAAACGCGCAAGCTTTACATCCTGCATTCGATCTGAACGCCGCGGGCACGTTCGCGACGGTTCCAAATGACTATGCACGCCACGGCAGTGGCCGCTGAACTAAACTAGACCCCTTCGACCAGCACGATCTCGCCGTCGGCCACCTTCTGCCGGATCGCGACGGCGCGCTGGTATTCGGGCGAGCGATAGCAATCGCGCGCCGCAGCCAATGACGGAAACTCGATGATCACGTTGCGGTCGCGGCCCGGCCCTTCTGCTTTTTCATGCGCACCGCCTCGTGCCAGGAAAACCGCGCCGAAACGATCGAAAGCCGGTTTGGCGGCAGTGACATAGTCCTTGTAGCCTTCCGCATCGCGCACATCGACGCGGGCGATCCAGTATCCCTTCGGCATGCTTGTTCTCCGAATTGTTAGGCCGAGCGCATTTCGTCAAGAATTGCTTCCGCGACCGCTCGCCTGTCGGCGGCGCTGACGATCGGCCGGCCGACGACGAGATGGCTGGAGCCGTTGCGGATCGCCTGCGCCGGCGTGACGACGCGTTTCTGGTCGCCATGGTCGCTGCCCTTGGGCCGTATCCCCGGCGTGACGACGGCCATGTTGGGGCCGACGATCCGGCGCACCGCCTCCGCTTCCTCGGCCGAGGAGACGATGCCGCCCATGCCGGCATGCAGCGCCTGCTCGGAGCGCCTCAGCACCAGCGTATGCGGGTCATGCTCATAACCGGCGTCGATCACGTCCTGCTCGTCCATCGAGGTCAGCACGGTGACGCCAAGCAGGCAGAGATCGCTGCCCCTGGCGGCCGCGACCGCTGCCTTCATCGTCTTCGGATAGGCGTGCAGCGTCAGCATGGTCATGCCCATCCTGGCAATGGCCTCGACGCCCTTGGCTACCGTGTTGTCGATGTCGAGCAGCTTCATGTCGAGGAAGATCCTGGTGCCGCCGCTGGCGAGCTCGCGGGCGAAGTCGAGGCCGCCGGCGAAGGCGAGCTGATAGCCGATCTTGTAGAAGGAGACGACCCCGTCGAGCTCGCGCACCACCGTCTCGGCGTCCTTCAGCGTCGGCACGTCGAGGCCGACGATCAGCCTGTCTTGCATGGTGCTGGCGCGCTCCCGGATCACGCCTCGATCCGCGTCGACAGCAGGCGCGAGGTTTCGATCAGCGTGCGGCATAGGTGCTCCATCGATCTGTGCAGTCGCTCGTCCCTGAAATTCCCGTCCTCGTCGAAGGCGTTGCCGCCCTCCGGGACAGAGCACTCCGGCGTCACCACCTCCATCTGGCAGCGCACCAGCACGGCGCGCAGATGGTTGATGCAGCGTACCCCGGCGAAATGTCCTTTGGAAGACGAACAAAGGCCGGCGGGCTTGCCGGTGAACGGCCTGAACGACCGCCCGTCATCTGTGCGCACCCGGCTCACCCAATCGATGGTATTCTTGAGCAGCGGCGGGATCGAGCCGTTATATTCGGGCGTCGCGATCAGCAGCCCGTCATGGGCCGCGATTTGCCGGGCAAGCTTGATGGCGTTCTCGGGAATGCCTTTCTCCTTTTCCAGATCCTCGTCGAGGATCGGCAGCGGATAGTCGGCAAGCGAGATGCGGGTCACCTCGGCGCCCTGCAGGGCGAGTTCCTTCTGCGCCACATCGGCGGTCCTGCCGCTGTAGGCGCCAGAGCGAATCGAACCGGCGAAGACGAGAATTTTCGCGATCACTGCCATCGGCCCCCTTGTTCCCGGACAGGTACAGCCAGGGATCTGTCAAATCAACGCCAACTTCGTCATCCCTGGGCCGAGCAGGAGCGAAGCTCCGTCACGGAGACCCTGGATCCGCGACCTTGGCCGCAGAGTGCCGCGGAGCAGAATTCTGTACCGCTGCGGTGCTCAGATTCCCGGCATGGTTTCTCGGGTCTGCGCTGCGTCGCTACGCTCCCGTGGATGACGTAAGTGACGCGCGTTTCCACTAATCGCCGAACGGGGCTTTGCGCGGAGAAGCTAATGCGCCCCGCGCCGGTAGATCCACAGCTGCGTTGGCGGGATGTTGCGGATGACGAAATGGAAATGCTCGACCGTGTAGTCGCCGCGGCCGGGCGGGATCGGCGACAGCGGGCCGTAGGTCAGCTGCACGACCGGGCGGCCTGTCGGGATGCGGTCGAGAAGGCTTTCGACGTAGGCGACGCGCTGTTCGACCGGGAAATTGAGCAATGGCACGCCGGAGATGACCGAATCGAAGGTCAGGCCGCTCTTGTCGCCGAGCGTCGCATCGAGATTGAAGGCATCGCCCTCGATGACGTTGACGCCGGGATAGAGCTGGCGCAGATGACGCACGAAATCGGGGGAGTATTCGACTGCGTAGAGATTTTCAGGCTTTACGCCGTGGGCGAGGATGGCTCGGGTGATGACGCCGGTGCCGGGCCCGACTTCGAGCACCGGCAGGCCCGACATCGGGTTGATGACGGAGGCCATCTTGCGGGCCGTGATGGAACTGGTCGGCACGATCGAACCGACCGCCTTCGGCTTGTCGATCCAGCCCTTGAAGAACTTCAGTTCGTCGTCGAACTTCTCTGCCAGCGTCTTTCGCAGTCCGGGACCATGTGCCATGCAAGTTCTCCTAACGGTCCCCCGAGTGGCTACTTAGCAGCTACGGGCCTCAAGGCAAGGCGGACGCCGGTATAAGGTGTTGATGACGCTAGGGGAGCTTCCGCTCGGGTGAATTCTACACCCGATTGGCGAGAGTCGCCATCAGCGCTCGCTGAAGGTTTCGAAAAAGTCCTTCATGCGGGCGAAAAAGCCGCTCGACTGCGGCGAATTATCCTTCGAGGAAAGCTGCTCGAACTCCTCCAGCAGCTCGCGCTGGCGGCGGGACAGGTTCTGCGGCGTCTCGACCGCGGTCTGGATGTAGAGATCGCCGACATTGTGCTGGCGCAGCACCGGCATGCCCTTGCCCTTGAGGCGGAACTGGCGGCCGTTCTGGGTGCCTTCCGGCACCTTGACCTTCGTCTGGGTGCCGTCCAGCGTCGTCACCTCGAAGGAACCGCCAAGGGCAGCCGTCGTCATTGAGATCGGCACCTTGCAGTAGAGATCGGCGCCGTCGCGCTGGAAGAATTCGTGCGGCTTGACCGCCAGGAAAATATAGAGATCGCCCGACGGGCCGCCGCGCAGGCCGGCCTCGCCCTCATTGGCAAGGCGGATGCGGGTGCCGTCCTCAATGCCGGCCGGGATGTTGACCGACAGCGAGCGCTCCTCGGTGACGCGGCCCTGGCCGGCGCATTTCGCGCATGGCTCCTTGATGGTCTGGCCACGTCCCTGGCATTGCGGGCAGGTGCGCTCGATCGAGAAGAAGCCCTGCGTGGCGCGCACCTTGCCGTGGCCGTTGCACATCGAGCAGGTGACGGGCTGAGTGCCGGGCTTGGCGCCGCTGCCGGAGCATTCCATGCAGGAGATCGAGGCCGGCACGTGGATCTGCGCCGTCTTGCCGGCAAACGCCTCCTCCAGCGTGATTTCCATATTGTAGCGCAGGTCTGCACCGCGCTCGCGTCCGCCTGACGAACGGCGCTGGCGCCCGCCCATCATGTCGCCGAAAATATCCTCGAAGATGTCGGCGAAACCGCCGGCGCCGAAGCCGTGTGCGCCGCCGTTCATGCCGCCCTGTTCGAAGGCGGCGTGGCCGAAACGGTCGTAGGCCGCCCGCTTCTGCGGATCCTTCAACGTCTCGTAAGCTTCGTTGATTTCCTTGAACTTGTGCTCGCAGGCATGATCGCCCGGATTGCGATCGGGGTGGAACTGCATGGCCAGCTTGCGGAAAGCGCTCTTGAGCTCCTTCTCGTCGGCCCCCTTTTGCACGCCCAGCGTTTCGTAGAAATCAGCTTTCATCTTTTCCCGCAGTCCGGATATTCAACGTCTTGAAGCACTTTGCGTCGTTCGCCGGCACGCTGTTCCGATTTAGGTGCGATGGAGCCGGGATGCCAGTGTTGACACGGGCTTGCCCGCACTTTTTCGATCAGGCGCGCACTTTTTCGGCCAGAGTGGCAAAAAAGCCCGGCTTTACGCCGGGCTTTACTACAGCGCCGCGCGTCCTGTTGGACACGCAAAGGACGCTATAGCACTTTGATTTTTGCGCATGATCCTTTCCGGAAATCGATTCCGATTTCGGGGTCATGCGCCTAAACCTGCCGGCGGGCCGCTTAGGCCGACTTCTTCTTGTCGTCGTCCTCGTTGATTTCCTCGAAGTCGGCGTCGACCACGTCGCTGTCCTTGGCCGCGTCCGCCTTGGCGTCAGCTTCCGCGGCTTCCTTCTGCGAAGCCTCGTACATGGCCTGGCCGAGCTTCATCGAGGTTTCGGCGAGCGCCTGCGTCTTGGCTTCGATCTCGGCCGCGTCGTCGCCTTCGGCAGCGGTCTTCAGCGCCGCGATCGCATCGGCGATCGCCGTGCGGTCGGCCTCGGAAACCTTCTCGCCATATTCCTTCAGCGACTTTTCCGAGGAATGCACCAGCGCCTCGGCCTGGTTGCGGGCCTCGACCAACGCGCGCCGCTTCTTGTCGGCCTCGGCATTGGCTTCGGCGTCCTTCACCATCTTCTCGATGTCGGCGTCCGAAAGGCCGCCAGACGCCTGGATGCGGATCTGGTGCTCCTTGCCGGTGCCCTTGTCCTTGGCCGAGACGTTGACGATACCGTTGGCGTCGATGTCGAAAGTGACCTCGATCTGCGGCACGCCACGCGGCGCCGGCGGAATGCCGACCAGGTCGAACTGGCCGAGCGCCTTGTTGTCGGCGGCCATTTCACGCTCGCCCTGGAAGACGCGGATGGTCACGGCCGATTGTGAATCCTCGGCAGTCGAGAACACCTGGCTCTTCTTGGTCGGGATCGTCGTGTTGCGCTCGATCAGCCGCGTGAACACACCACCCAGCGTCTCGATGCCGAGCGACAGCGGCGTCACGTCAAGCAACAGCACGTCCTTGACGTCGCCCTGCAGCACGCCGGCCTGGATGGCGGCGCCCAATGCGACGACCTCATCCGGATTGACGCCCTTGTGCGGCTCCTTGCCGAAGAACTGCTTCACGATCTCCTGGATCTTGGGCATGCGGGTCATGCCGCCGACCAGGACGACCTCGTCGATTTCGCCGGCCTTCAGGCCGGCATCCTTGAGCGCCGCCTTGCAGGGTTCGATCGTGCGCTGGACGAGATCCTCTACCAGGCTCTCGAACTTCGCCCGCGTCAGCTTCAGCGTCAGGTGCTTGGGGCCGGTGGCATCGGCGGTGATGAAGGGCAGGTTGATCTCGGTCTGCGTCGTCGACGACAGCTCGATCTTGGCCTTTTCGGCCGCTTCCTTGAGGCGCTGAAGCGCGAGCTTGTCGCTGCGCAGGTCGATGCCCTGTTCCTTCTTGAACTCGGCCGCCAGATATTCGACCAGACGCATGTCGAAATCCTCGCCGCCGAGGAAGGTGTCGCCATTGGTCGACTTCACCTCGAAGACGCCGTCGCCGATTTCGAGCACCGAAATGTCGAACGTGCCGCCGCCAAGGTCATAGACGGCAATGGTCTTGCCTTCCTTCTTGTCGAGGCCGTAGGCAAGTGCGGCCGCGGTCGGCTCGTTGATGATGCGCAGCACTTCAAGGCCGGCGATCTTGCCGGCATCCTTGGTTGCCTGGCGCTGGGCGTCGTTGAAATAGGCCGGAACGGTGATCACCGCCTTCTCGACCTTCTCGCCGAGATAGGCTTCCGCCGTTTCCTTCATCTTCTGCAGGATCATTGCCGAGATCTGGCTGGGCGACTGCTTCTTGCCGCCGGCCTCGACCCAGGCGTCGCCATTGTCGCCCTTGACGATCTCGTAGGGGACAAGCTTCTTGTCCTTTTCCGTAACCGGATCGTCATAGCGGCGGCCGATCAGGCGCTTGACCGCGAAGATGGTGTTTTCAGGGTTGGTGACCGCCTGGCGCTTGGCCGGCTGGCCGACGAGGCGCTCGCCGTCGCTGTTGATGGCGACGATGGATGGGGTCGTGCGCGCGCCTTCCGCATTCTCGATGACCTTCGATTCCTTGCCGTCCATGATGGCGACGCAGGAGTTGGTGGTCCCCAGATCGATACCGATTACTTTTGCCATTTTTCTAATCTCTCCGCTAAGCAGGCTCTCAGGACCCGTACAGGCGTTCCGACGAAAGCCCCTGTTCACAAGAAATTCCGCTTCGGCAACCGGCATTCCGGCGCCGAACGGCTTGGCGCGTATATAAGAACAGGCTGCGCGGCGCGCAAGCATTCTGCGCAAGGCATCCAACACATCCTTTTCTCGGCCCGGCCAGGGTTCTCCGGCCCATGAACCTTTCCGCGTCGGTTCGCGACTGACACCCAGATGCGCTGCGTGGTGCGGCCCTGGAAAGGAAAGGCCATGACTGGAAATCCAGTCTCAGCGCGACCACCGCTTTCGGGGTGGGGTCGCTATGCCAGGCGTTCCGCTGGTTCCGTTGACCATGCGTAAGAGCCGGCATATCGTGATTTCGAGGAAAGCAGACAAATTCGATCAGGGAAAACGTGCCGGAACGTCGCGCCTTGCCCTGGTTTGCGCGGAAACACCGGATGTTTCTCCCGTCGCCCGCGGGGGGAATTCCATGTCTTGCGACCACGGCGCGTTCGTACGCTCTCGTGCTGGCCGTTTGCGCCGTGCGATGCAAACAGCCAGCGGCTTTCCGGCGTTGGCGCTCGCCACCATCCTGTGGCTTGGCGGTGCCGTGCAGGCGCAGGAAACGCAGATCATCTATCCAGGCTCGATGGCGGTGACCGGATTTTCCGGTACCGTCATTCGTGATCCTGAGGAGGGCCTGCCGCCCAGCGTCGACCCGGTCGACGAGACCTTTATCGACACGACGCGCGCAACCTTGCGCGTATTTGACGTTTCAAGGCTGGGCGGGCGGGCCTCCGGCCAACTCGTCTTCACGCCGCCGCCCTTCGAAGTGACGGCCGGGCAGATCGGCCAGGTGTTCGGCATCACCTATGACGACGGGGTACGCGACGGTGCTCCCTCGGGCATTGCGAACCTCTATGCCGGCGCCACCTCGCTGCATGGCGTCCGCATCGTCACGTCAGACGAAGATGCGGACGGTCGTCCCGAGCTGCAGCGTCGCGGTGCTGCCGGCGCCACCTTCATGGACGGCCAGTTCGGCACCGAGAACGGTGGCGGACCGGGCACGATCTGGAAGATCGACGGCATCACCGGCCAGGCCAGCAAATTCGCCGACCTCGAAACCAACAGCGGCCCTGGCATCGGCGACGTCACCTTCGACACTATCCGCCGCCAGTTCTTCGCCAGCGACCTCGACACCGGTCTCATCCACCGCATCGACGCCAACGGCACGCCGGTCGACAGGTTCGACCACGGCGTTGCCGGACGCCCGGCGCACGGGCTGGCCCCGCTTGCCGACAATGGCTTGGTGATGGACATCGAGGATGCTGCCTTCGAAAGCGAGGACCCCGACAGCTGGGGTTATACGCAGGATGAGCGTCGCGTCTGGTCCGTCGCCTATCACGGCGGCCGCCTCTATTATTCCGTCGCTGAAAAAGCCGAGCTCTGGTCGGTGGGCGTTGCCCGCGACGGCAGCTTTGCTGGCGACCCGCGCTGGGAATTGACGGTCAAGGCCGACAACGGCCACGCCGTCACCGACATCGCTTTCGACATCAGCGGCTTTATGTACCTAGCCCAGCGCGGCCCGGTGGAAAACCGCTACGACTACAGCCGGTTCGCCGATACCGGCACGGGTGAGGTCTTCCGCTACGGGCGCGAAAACCCGGACGATCCGGCGACGGAATCAATCTGGGTGGAAATGCCGCAGGACTATGCGGTCGGCTTCCCGCAAGACAACCGGCAGGCGGCTGGCGGCCTCGACCTGCAACATGGCTATGACGCCGACGGCAATCTCGACGCGAGCATCTGCACCGAGACGCTGGTCAAGACCGCAGACAAGTTGCGCGACAACCCCGCGCTTGCCGAACGGCTTGCCGGCGGCGGGCCGCTCGCCGTGCACGGTGTGCAGATCACGCCGACGGCGCTGGTCAAGCCGGCCAACGTGCCGCCTTTCGGCGCGTGGTTCGTCGACTTTGACGGCTATTTCGAAGACCCCGAGGTAGAAGGCCCTGAGGCAGAAGGGCATGTCGGCGACGTCGAAGTCTGGCATCCCTGCGAAGGCCGTGCCGGCTACAATGAGCAGATACCGGGCGGCGGTTACCTGCCGCCTTTCTATCCGCCTGATTTTCCGCGGCCCGGCGGCGTGCCTCCTTGCCTCGACAACGACCGCGACTGCGCTTCGATCCCGATCTGCCGGCGTGGCGACCGGGGCCGCGACTGCCGGCCGCCGGTGGAAAAGAAGATCGATTTGATCCTGAAGAAGCGTGCCCGCACCCCGGTCTGCACGGCAGATGGTGTCTGCACCTTCGTGATCGATATCATCAACAACGGCAACGTCCGCTACGACGGGCCGCTGACGGTTACCGACACCTATCCGGGTGGCGTGCCGGCATCGTTGAGCTTCGGCCCGATCCCGCCATGGACATGCGGACCGAACGGCCCCGGCCAATTCCGTTGCGACAATGCCGGCATCGTGCTCTCGCCGGGCGCCTCGACGCCGATCTTCGTCAAGGCGGTGATGCCGGCCGGCTACCGGCCAAACACGGTCGAGAACTGCGCCGAGGTGAAAGCCATCCCCGGCGAGAACGACCTCACCAACAACAGGGCATGCGCCAGGCAACGCATCCGTCATCCCGACAGCGGCAAGCCGGCCATGCGCCTCACCAAACTGTGCAGCGGAGCGCTGGCCGGTGCTGCGGCCGTCACCTGCCGCATCACCGTCATCAGCACCGGCACCAGTGCCCCCACCGGTCCGCTGCGGGTCAACGATGCCGCCACGCTCGTGGCTGGCGGCGCGCCCGTCCAGATCCAGACCGTCACTCCCGACGGCGCGGAATGGACGTGCGGACCGGTTCCGGCCAATGCGTTGTCGTGCCAGATTCCCGGCGCCGTCATGACGCCCGGAACCAGCCGTCACTTCGACGTGGCGCTTGCAGCGAATGGCGTGTTCGAGAACTGCGCACGCGGCTCCTACGGCCCGGCGCCAGGAGACGACATCGTCCATCCGATCGGCAGGGCCTGCGCCAAGGGTGGCGGCGCCTCGACCATCCGTGTCGAGAAAACCGGCGATGCCGAGTGCCGGGTCGGCCAGCCCTGCTCGTTCGAGATCACCATCGCGAATGATGGGAAAAACGCCTTCTCCGGTCCGGTTCGCATTGGTGATGCGATCGGTGTCGAAGGCCTCGGCCGGCTGGAAGGCGTTGCGATCACCTCGATCGACCCGCCCTTCGGCTGTGCGCCGGAACCGGCGACCTTGCCGGCATCCTGCATCGCCAACCTGACGCTCGGCGCCGGGGAAAGCCACGTTCACCAAGTGACTGTGATCATTCCCGACGACGGCCGCCTGGCCAATCTGCAGGGCACCGTCAGCGGCCAGAACTGTGTCGGCGTGCTGTCGCCCGATACGCCGGTGCGAGGTGCCGGCAAAATGCTCTCCCGCGACCCGGCCAATGTGCAGGGCGATCGCGGCAAGGCCTATGCCTGCCATCCCTTCACCATCAAGAATAATGAGGGGAAGAAGGCGTGCTCGCAGGGCCTCGTCATGAACGACGCCGGCCGCTGCGTCTGCCCGCAAGGCACCACTTTCCGCAACGGCCAGTGCTCGTCGGCTGGCGGCACGGTCATCATACCGAAACCGAAGGAGCGCTGTGTGCTGCTCAAGGGCCAGATCCGCACCTCCGACGGGCGTTGCGTCTGCCCGCGCGGAACCGAGATGGATAACCGCAGGTGCGTGTCGACCGACGAGCCGCCGGCACGCCTGTGCAAGCTGCTGCCTGGCCAGATCCGCACCAAGAGCGGCGATTGCGTCTGTCCGAGACGTACGGAACTGAGGGGCAGGGCCTGCTTGCCGATCGTCAAGCAACCGACGGTTGAACTGTGCACCATCCGCGGCCAGGTTCACAACAAACGCGGCGCCTGTGTCTGCCCGCGCGGGACCGAGGTGATCAGAGGCGCATGCCGCCGGGCGCAGCTGGAGTGCGCGCCTGGTTCACGGCTGATCAACGGCCGGTGCCAGCCGATCATCAGGCGGCGCTGCCCGGTCGGGACAATCGGACAGTATCCGGACTGCCACCCTATCCGCAGGGCGCCGACGCTGCAGATCAATCCGAACCTGTTGCTGAATCCCAACATCCTGCAGCAGCCGAGGCGCAGGCCGCGGACTCTCCAGTAGGGGACCCGGCGCGCAACAGTCCGTCACCTTGGACAGCAACACCAAGACCTCGCCTGAGCAATCCGGCGGGGTTTTGGTGTTGGTCGGACCCGTTTCAGCCGCCGCGTGAACCTAATCGCTGCGGTCGGCGACAAACTCCGTGAAGCAACATTTCAGGGAGAGAGAAAATGTCTTCAGCCAAGCATGCTTTCCGCAACACGGCGGCGACCGCTGCCCTGATCGCAGCCGCGCTCGCCACCACACCGGCCTTCGCCAAGCAGGCGAACATCAAGTCAATGTCGTTCAACACCGAAAGCGCCAACACGACGATCCATGTCGGCTCCAGCGACAAGCAAAAGTGGGACACGCTTAAGAGCGGCAACGTCCAGTTCTGGGGCCACATGAAGCTCAACACACGGTGGCCAGGTTATGTGCAGGATGTCGGCGTGGCGCTCGGCGTTTGTGGACCGGGCCAGTGCGGCGCGTTTCCGCCGATCTGGAGCACGTCACCTGTCAGCCGCGACTACGATCATCAGGAAAATTTCTCCTTCGATCCCTCCATAATACCGCTGTCGTCGGACACCGGTATCGCCGTCGTGCCTTACGGCGACCAGATCATTGCCCGGTGCAATCAGCACCTCCAGCCCGATGGGCCGACAAAGTCTTACTCGTTCACGCACAGCTTCCATGCAAGCTTCTCGGCACTGACCGACACGGCGCTCGACATGGACAATGCGGTCAGCGAGGCCCAGGGCGGCAACTGGCCCCATCCGCTGTACGACTCGCACTATGCCGAGCATGGAACGTTCGACGTCCAAATTGTCTGCGACCCCGTCATCAAGCCGCCGGTTCAGGGCGTCGCCAATGATTTCGGCGAATTCGACGTGGACAACGTCAAGCTGTTCCTGACCACCTACCAGTCGAACCAGACCGGCTCGACGCCCGGTACGGTCTGCCCGTCGTTGAAGGTCACGAGCCGGGCGCAGGCCAACCAGGCCGGGCCCGTGTCGATGCGCATCTGGCGCCAGAAGAACGACGGGCCGATCACCTCCGAGGTGCAGCAGGCGTGGGCGTCACACGACGCGACCAAGAATGGCTATTTCGCCACCTATGAGAAATGGGAGGATGTCGGCGCCACCGCCTATTTCCAGTACAAGACCGAGATCGTCGGCAACGGTCCGTTCGAACCATTCGACGGCTGGAAGGACATCACCGTCTATTGCACCGGCGCGGGTGGGGGCGGCTTCACCGACGCACCTCAGGACAACCCCGAGAACCCGCCGGCGCATTCGGACTGGCAGGGCGAGGTCACTGTCTCGGACAGCGCTGGCTTCAAAAAACTCTGCCCGCGCAAGGGCCAGGTGGCGTTCGACGTCGAGCGCGAGGCGCCGGGTGCGTTTCACTACCGCATCAGCTGCTCGAACGGCGCATTCTTCACCGACACGACGGCCGCCTTCAATGATGGCGGTGTGTTCAAGGCGAGCGCCGCACACGAGTTCAGCATCGTCAGAACCCGCTCGATCCAGTGCACCCTGCAGGAGATCAAGCAGAACGGTTCGATCGCCACCGTCGACAACAGCAGCGAGGATTTTACCTGCATCAAGCGCAATTTTGATCCGAATGCCGATGGTCTGGCGGTCGATACGCCACCCAATCCCGGCAAACCGCAACTTCCGCCGGTCGTCATCGATGCCGGCCGCACATGCCTGCCGAGCCAGAGGCCGATCCGCGGCAAATGCGTCGACAAGCCGCTCGTGGCTGCCTGCCGCAGCACCGAAAAGCGTGTCAACGGCAAGTGCATCGGGGTCAGCATCCACTGCCTGCCCGGTTACCATCGGGTGGGGCTGAAATGCGTGCGCAATGCGGTGATCGCCGACAGGTGCAAGCGCAACGAACAGCACATCGACGGGAGATGCGTGCGCAAGCCCTCGATCGTTATCGACTGCAAGCGCGGCTATCATCTGGTCGGCAAGGCATGCGTCAAGAACCCGCTGATCATCACCGCCTGCCGCGTCACCGAAAAACTGGTCAGTGGACACTGCATGCCCAAGCAACCTGCGAAAAAGCCCAATCTGCAAAAAGTGAAGCAAGGCAGTGGCAAGGTCTTGCTGCCACGATTGGCCAGGCCGCCGCATCCGGTGAACTGAAATCGCGACGCTTGAACAGGGAGAGAGGTGGCCGACGCTGCCTCTCTCCTTTTGCGCAGGCACCGGATTCCTGTCGACAAGCAGCGCTGAGACGATTACGGCGAAGGCGGACTCAAGAACGGGAAGCGAACATGGCTCACAAGACCCTGATCGCGCCATCTGTGCTGGCATCGGATTTTTCGAAGCTCGGCGACGAGGTCGAGGCGGTGGTGGCGGCCGGCGCCGACTGGATCCATCTCGACGTCATGGACGGGCATTTCGTGCCCAACATCACCTTCGGCCCGCCGGTGATCAAGGCGATCCGCAACCGCACCAAAACCTTCTTCGACTGCCATCTGATGATCGCGCCGGCCGATCCCTATCTGCAGGCGTTTGCCGAAGCCGGCTGCGACGGCATGACGGTGCATGCCGAGGCCGGGCGGCATCTCGACCGTTCGCTGCAGACGATCAGGGATCTCGGCAAGCAGGCCGGCGTGTCGCTCAACCCGGCGACGCCGGAAACGGCGATCGAATATGTGCTCGACCGGCTCGATCTGATCCTGATCATGACCGTCAATCCGGGTTTTGGCGGCCAGGCCTTCATCCCGGAGGTCGTCGACAAGGTGAAGCGGGTGAAGGCGCTGATCGGCAATCGGCCGATCCGGATCGAGATCGACGGCGGCATCTCGCCGCAAACAGCACCTTTGGTCACCGCCGCCGGCGCCAGCGTGCTGGTCGCCGGTGCGGCTATCTTCAAGGGCAGCAGCGTCGAAGCCTATCGGGCGAACATCGAGGCGATCAGGACAGCGGCCGACCAGGTGGCCGGCTGACGCTGCCGGCGCGTCGTCATCGGCACGCGCTGTTCTCCCCAGAATTCGTTGGCCGACGCCGTGCGCTTGTGCTCGTGACATGCGATCCCCAGCCAAAATGGCCTTGTCCATTTTTGGCGATCTTATTGGCATATCCAAAACTACCATCCATATTGTCTGTCTCACCCTCATGCCTCTCCGGACCCTCCCGCAGGCTCCTCTTCGACGGTCGGATCGATGAACCGCAGCCCTTTCTTCGCTGACCTGCTGAACACCATCGCCGATCGCGGCCGGATGATGCTGAACCTCGTGCGCGGTGACGAGCCGGTTTCGGCCGACAGCCTGGCACGTCTGTGCGTCCGTCTGCTTTCCAGCCAGGGCGAGGCATCGGGCGTCGCCTATGCAAGAGAAATACTCGATCGCTGGCGCACCCTCGGTGCCGACGGCAGGCTGGCTTTCCTGCATGTGCTGCGCGATCGTTTCGGCACCGATCACGCCAGGCTTGCCGCCGCGGTGGATGCCTACCGGGCCGAGCCCGACGATCGTTCGGCACTTGCCCTGCACGACGCCGCCGAGCCGGCCAGGCAGGAGCTCCTGCGCCGTCTGAACCTGGCGCCCGGCGGCATCGAGACGCTGGTGCGCATGCGCCAGGATCTGCTTGCCCGGCTGCCTACATCGCCCGATCTCGCCATCGTCGATGCCGACTTCACCCACCTGCTGTCGTCGTGGTTCAACCGCGGCTTCCTGGTGCTGCGGCGGATCGACTGGTCGACGCCGGCCAACATCCTGGAAAAAATCATTCGCTACGAGGCGGTGCATGCCATCCACACCTGGGACGATCTGCGCCGCCGGATCGAGCCCGCCGACCGGCTCTGCTATGCGTTCTTTCATCCGCAGCTCGGCGACGAGCCGCTGATCTTCGTCGAGGTCGCGCTCACCCGGGCGATGCCGACGACGATCGCCGAGCTGCTCGCCGACGAGCGGCCGCCGGTGCCGCCACGGCAGGCTACGACGGCGGTGTTCTATTCCATCTCCAACTGCCAGGAGGGCTTGCGCGGCATCTCCTTCGGCAATTTTCTGATCAAGCAGGTGGTCGAGGATCTGCGCCGCGACCTTCCCGGCCTGACCGATTTCGTCACCCTGTCGCCAGTGCCGGGCTTTGCCCGCTGGCTGGCCGAGCAGGCCGAAACCATCCCCTCGGCCGCCGAAGTGTTGGACCTCGTCGCCGACGAGGGTTGGCATGCGGACGCTGCCGCTCGCGACCGCGTCGGCCCGGCGCTGCTTCCTCTTGCGGCACAGTATTTCCTCGAATCCCGCACCGCCTCCGGCAAGGTGATCGATCCGGTCGCCCGGTTCCATCTCGGCAATGGCGCGCGGCTGGAGCGCATCGACCTTTTCGGCGATCTGTCGCCCCGCGCCTTGCGTCAGGCGCATGGCCTGATGGTCAATTATCGCTACAAGCTCGACGACATCGAGAAGAACCACGAGCTGTTCGCCGCCAGGAACGATGTGGCGGCCGCGCCGGCCGTGCGCCGCCTGCTGCCGAAACCGGCGAGACCGGCCGCGTCGCGGCTCCCGGCGCCAGCCCAGGTGATTGGGGACAAGAGGGACACTTGAACAACCCGCTTCAGGCTGCGGGCCGAACGGCTGATACCTTAGGCGCCCTTTGCTACACCGACCTCGAAAACCCTCTTGCCTTCTATCCAGACGCCCTTGACGTCCAATTCGTCCGACAGCGCAACGATATCGGCGGCGGTGCCGTTGGCGAACCGCCCGAGCCGGTGTGATTGGCCGATCGCCTGCGCCGGATAGAGCGAAGCCATGCGCAGCGCCTCCGACAGGTCCAGTCCGACGACGCGGTGGACGAAGCGGACGGCGGCGATCATGTCGAGATCGGCGCCGGCCAGCGTCCCGTCGGCAAGCCGCAGGCTGCCGTCCCTGCGGTAGACGGCGCGGCCGTTCAGTGTGAACGAGGTCATGTCGGTGCCGATCGTCGCCATGGCGTCGGTGACCAGGAAAATTTTTGCCGGGCCCTGCTTGGCGCGCAGCGCGATGGCCATGGTGGCGGGATCGACATGGATGCCGTCGGCGATGATGCCGGCAAACAATGTGCCGGTATCGATGGCGGCACCCGCCAGACCCGGCTCGCGGTTGCCGATCTGGCTCATGGCGTTGAACAGATGGGTGACCATTGTTGCGCCGGCATCGGCGAACGCGCGCGCCTTGGCATAGGAGGTGTCGGAATGGCCGAGGCTGACGACGACGCCGGCCTCGACCAGCGCCGAAACCCTCGCCGGCTCCACCGATTCCGGCGCAACAGTCGTCAGCAGCACCGGCAGGGTTTTCCGCGCTGAAATCAGCATCGCCTGGTCGCCATCCAGCATCGGCCGGATCAGCGCCGGGTCATGCGCGCCCTTGCGGGCGATCGACAGATGCGGGCCTTCGAGATGCAGGCCCAAAAAGCCCGGCACCTTTTGCCGTGCGGCCTCGGCCCCGGCGGCAACCGCCGACGCGGTGATCTCAGGCGTGTCGGTGATCAGCGTCGGCAGCAGCGCCGTCGTGCCGAACGACGCGTGCGCCCGGCAGATGGTTTCGATCGAAGCAACATCGGGATGGTCGTTGAGCATGATGCCGCCGCCGCCATTGACCTGCAGGTCGACAAAGCCCGGTGCCAGCATGCCGCCGCCGGATTCGATCCGCGCGACGCCGGACGGAACGGCTCGAGCAGAAATGATGGCTTCGACGAGACCGTCTCGCACGACAAGAGCAGCGTCGTCGTGCCAGTCGTCGCCGTCAAAAATCCGGGCGCCAGTCAGGGCAAAACGGTCGCTCATATGGTTTCCGTCACCTTGCGAAGATTGGGCGGCGTGTCCGGATCGAGACCGCGATGGCGGGCAAAGGCCTCGACGAAGCCATAGAAGGACACGATCAGCGCCAGCGGGTCGGTCAACGGATGGCCGGTGGCGACATGCGGCAGGTGCTGAGCGCTTGTCGCCTTGTCGGAAGTCACGAAGACGGCCGCGCCCTTGCCCGCCAGGCTGTCGGCGGCCTCTGCGACCGACGGCTCGGAAGCATCGCGGGCGGCGAGCGCCAGCACCGGAAAATCAGGCCCGACCAGCGCCAGCGGGCCATGCATGACTTCGGCTGCACTATAGGCCTCGGCGTGCATGGCGCAGGTTTCCTTGAATTTCAGCGCCGCCTCGTTGGCGATCGCCGCGGACGGACCACGACCGAGGATGAACAGCGACTTCTGCGTCTCAAGGGCGCTGGCCAGCGCCATCCAGTCGCAGGCGATCGCCTTGCGGAAATGTTCCGGCAAACGGGCAAGTGCTGCCAGCAACTTGTCGTCACCGGTGCTATGCGCCATCAAGGCGAGGCCGGCGACGGCTGAATTGACGAAGGTCTTCGTCGCCGCGACGCTGCGCTCCGGGCCGGCCAGGATGTCGATGGCATAATCGCAGGCCCGCGCCAGCGGCGAATCGGCGGTGTTGGTGATGGCGACGGTCAGCGAACCGCCGGCTCTCGCGGCTTGCGCCATGGCGACGATGTCCGGGCTCTTGCCCGACTGCGAGATCGCCAGGCAGGCCGAGCCGGCCAGCTTGAGCCTGGCGCCATAGATCGAAGCGATCGACGGGCCGACCGACGCGACGGCAAGGCCGGCGGTCAGTTCCACCGCATACTTCATGAACGTGGCGGCATGATCGGAGGAGCCGCGCGCTACGGTGACGACGAAGTTTGGATCGCGCTCGCGAATGCCGCGCCCGGCCTCGGTCAGCACCGCTGCCGAGCCGTCGAGCAGGCGCGCGGTGGCCTCCGGGATCTCCTCGATCTCGCGCCGCATATGGGTAATCCCCATTTGGGTGTTTACTGTGCTCATGGCCGGCCCTCTTCGCCCGGCCCGCTCAGCCGGAGCTCGGCGACGAAATCATAGGCGTCGCCCCTGTAGATCGAGCGGGTGAATTCGATCACCTTGCCGCTCGCCAGATAGGAAATACGCTCGATGTGCAGGCCGGCAATGCCAGGCGGCACTTCGAGCAGGCGCGCGTCGTCGTCGCCGAGATTGGCGGCGGAGATGCGCTGCACCGCCCGCACCGGCCGATGGCCGGTCGTTTCAAGCGCCGCGTAGAGCGACGAACCGATCGCCGCCGGGTCGGGCAGCACGCTGGCAGACAGTGCCGCGCGCTCGATCGCCAGCGGCGTATCGTTGGCAATGCGCAGCCGCGCCACCCGCGCCACCAGTTCGTTCGATGACAGGCCGAGCACCATCATCTCGTCCGGCGAGGGCGCATAGAGGCCGCGGTCGAGCCATGCCGAACGCACCGCCATGCCGCGCCGCGCCATGTCCTCGGTGAAGGACGTCAGCCGCGACAGCGACTGCTCGACGCGCTCCATCCGCGGCGCGACGAAGGTGCCGGAGCCGTGGCGTTGGACGAGGATGCCGCCCTTGACCAGATCCTGCACCGCCTTGCGCACGGTGACCCGCGAAATGTCGGCCTTGCTGGCGATGTCGCGCTCGGACGGCAGCGCGTCGCCTGGCCCGATCAGGCCGCGATTGACCGCGTCCTCGATGCTCTTCCTGAGCTGCAGATAGAGCGGCGCGCCGCTTTGCGCCGACTGTTTCAGCGTGGCGAAGATCTGGTCGGCGGCCTCGCTCATCGCGCCGCCTCCGTCGCGTTCGAGAAAACGCGCACCGCCATCTGCACGGCGCCGCCCAGCGCATCGTCGAGCGGCGGCTTCAGCAGCGCCCGGTAGCGCGCCGACAGGCGCGGCGCATAGAGCGGCGCCAGCCCGCCAAGCAGGCAGAGCGGATCGTCGTCGCCGAGATCGAGCACGCCAAGTGCTGCCTCGACATCGGCGATTGCCTTGTCGAGGATCCAGTTGGCAACGATGTCGCCCTTTTCGGCATGCTCGAAAACCTTGGGCGCGAAGCCGCCGAAATCGCCGGGTTTTGCGTTGGTGGTGAACTCGACCAAATCCTCGGGATTGTCGCGGAAGACGGCGAGCATGGCCTGCGTCAGCGGCGATCCCTGGCGGATGCCGTCATAGGCGAGCAGCGTCTGCTCGAGCAGGTCGCGGCCGATGCGGGCGCCGCTGCCCTGGTCGCCGACCTGGAATCCCCAGCCGCCGATGGCGCGCGACTTGCCGTTTTTGCGCGCCATATAGGCGGTGCCGGTGCCGAGGATGGCCATGGCGCCGTCACCGGAGCCGACCGCGCCTTCCAGCGCGATCTCGGCGTCGGTCTCGACACGGTTTTGGCTGAACGGCAGGATTGCTTCGAGCTGCTGCCTGTAGGTGCCGACATTGGCGCCGGCGAGGCCGAGGATGGCCGGGGTCTGCGGGATCAGTTCGGGATCCTGCCCGGCGGCGACAAAGGCCTGCCTTGCCGCCTCGACGATGTTGGCCCTGGCGCCGGTGAGATCGGTGCGGATGTTGGCGGCACCGCTCTTGGCGCGGCCGACGACAGTCCCGTCCACCGTTGCAAGGGCCGCCCTGCAGCTGGTGCCGCCGCCATCGATGCCAAGCACGAATTTCACACGATTTCTCCTCCCGGCGGATAATACCAATAAAATACCAATAGCCAAGGATTAATTTTCGTTTCAAAAAGATTAAGGCGTATTTTATTGAAAAACCTATGCATTTTGACGAAAGGCCAGTCCGAGGCAGGGAAATCGCTAATGCGTGTGGACAAGTGGTATTTTTTTGGTATTGTTTTGGGGATTGGAGGGAAAGCGGATGGCCGAAACGCGCACCGAAGCGCTTCACCAGAATGCCGAGGGGCTGGACATCCAGGCTCCGGACGCCATCCTTTCCTTTTTGGCCAACGCGCAGATCGAGGCCGCCAAGGCGGTGCGCGGCGCCGTTCCGGCCATCGCCAAAGCCGCCGAGATCATCGCCAGCCGGCTGAACAGCGGCGGCAAGCTCGCTTACGCAGCGGCCGGCAGCTCGGGCCTGATGGCGCTGGCCGATGCGCTGGAGCTGCCGGGCACCTTCGGCATTCAGCGCGACCGTATCGCCATCCTGATCGCCGGCGGTGACGATGCCTTCAGGACACTGGCCGGCGGGCCGGAGGACGACACCGACGAAGCCTCGGCGGCGGTTGCCGATGCCGGCATCGGCGAGGGCGACTGCCTGATCGCGGTCTCGGCCAGCGGCTCGACGCCCTATGCGGTCAGGGCGATCGAGGACGCCAGGCGCCGGGGCGCGGCGACCATCGCCATCGCCAACAACAAGGATGCGCCGCTGCTTCGGCTGGCCGACATCGCCATATTGCTCGAAACACCGCCGGAGCTGATCGCCGGCTCGACGCGCATGGGCGCCGGCACCGCCCAGAAGATCGCGCTCAACATGCTGTCGACGCTGGCCGCCATCCACCTTGGCCATGTCCATGACGGCTACATGGTCAACCTCATGGCCGACAACATCAAGCTGCGCGACCGTGCCGCCCGCATCGTCGCCGCCATCAGCGGACGCGACAGGGACGATGCGGCGCGCCTGCTCGAGAACAGCGGCGGCGCCGTCAAGACCGCCATTCTGCTCGCCGCCGGCGCCGCCAGCGCCGACGCGGCGCAGAAGCTACTGGAAGGGACCGGCCAAAAACTGCGCCCGGCGCTTTCCGCGATCGAGGGGAGCATGGGGCGCAAAGCCTCTGTTCTCAAAACCGAACCTGAAAAAGGTCAACAGGGAGACTGAGCATGACAACGAAACTACTGACGGCACTGCTTCTCGGCACCAGCATTCTCGGCTCGGCCGGTATGGCCTATGCCCAGGACGTAACGCTCAACATCGAAAGCTGGCGCGGCGACGACCTTGCCATCTGGAAGGACAAGCTGATCCCGGCTTTTGAGGCCAAGAACCCGGGCATCAAGGTGGTGTTCGCGCCGTCGGCGCCGACCGAATATGACGCCGCGATGGGCGCCAAGCTCGCCGCCGGCTCGGCCGGCGACCTGATCACCTGCCGCCCGTTCGACAAGTCGCTGGAACTGTTCAAGAAGGGCAATCTTGCCGATATCTCGACGCTGCCCGGCATGGAGAATTTTTCCGACGTCGCCAAGGCCGCCTGGCAGACCGACGACGGCAAGTCGAGCTTCTGCGTGCCGATGGCTTCCGTCATCCACGGCTTCATCTACAACAAGGACGCCTTCGACCAGCTCGGCATTAAGGTGCCGACGACCAATGAGGAGTTTTATGCCGCTCTCGACAAGATCAAGGCCGACGGCACCTACATCCCGATGGCGATGGGCACCAAGGATCTCTGGGAAGCCGCGACCATGGGCTACCAGAACATCGGCCCGAACTACTGGAAGGGCGAAGAAGGCCGTCTGGCGCTGATCAAGGGTGAGCAGAAGCTGACCGATCCGCAGTGGGTTGAGCCGTTTGCCGAACTCGCCAAATGGAAGCCCTATCTCGGCGACGGTTTTGAGGCGCAGACCTATCCGGACAGCCAGAACCTGTTCACCCTCGGCCGCGCCGCCATCTACCCGGCCGGCTCGTGGGAGATCGGCCTGTTCAACACCCAGGCGCAGTTCAAGATGGGCGCGTTCCCGCCGCCGGTGCAGAAGGCCGGCGACACCTGCTACATCTCCGACCACACCGACATCGGCATGGGCCTCAATGCGGCGTCGAAGAATGCGGATGCGGCGAAAACCTTCCTGACCTGGGTAGCCTCGCCGGATTTCGCCACCATCTACGCCAACGCGCTGCCGGGCTTCTTCAGCCTGAACAACACCCCGGTGAAGATGGAAGACCCGCTGGCCCAGGAATTCGTCTCCTGGCGCGACAAGTGCAAGTCGACGATCCGCTCGACCTATCAGATCCTGTCGCGCGGCACGCCGAATCTCGAGAACGAGACGTGGGTTGAATCGGCCAACGTCATCAACGGCACCGTCACGCCGGAAGCTGCCGCCAAGAAGCTGCAGGACGGCCTCGACAGCTGGTACAAGCCGGCGAAGTAAGAGCGAGCGCTATCTCCCCCCTCGAGGGGGAGATGTCGCCGAAGGCGACAGAGGGGGTCGGTAAAGGGAGGCCGCGGCTTCGTCGTTGCCGGGAGGCGCGGTCGAAACGATGGCGCGCTGCCTTGACCGACCCCACCCGCCTCGCTTCGCGAGGCACCCTCCCCTCGAGGGGGAGGGAGGCGCCGCGCCTTTGGCGGCAAGAACCTGATCGGCGGGGACCGAACGCATGGCCGCAGCACCGAAACGACCGTTCCGCTGGCATATCGTCGTCTTCCTGGCGCCGGCAGTGCTGGTCTATACGGCGATCATGATCCTGCCGTTGGCCGGCACGCTGCAGCTTTCGCTGTTCCGCAACATCGACCAGGCCCAAATCTTCGTCGGGCTGGAAAATTTTCGCAAGCTGTTCGGCGATCCCAACTGGTCGGTCAATTTCTGGAACGCGCTGCGCAACAATGTCTGGTTCTTCATCATCCATATGATCGTGCAGAATCCGATCGGCGTGCTTTTGGCCGCACTGCTGTCCAGCCCGCGGCTGAGATTCTCCGCCTTCTACCGCACCGCGATCTTTGTGCCGACGATCCTGTCCTTCGTCATCGTCGGCTTCGCCTGGAAGCTGATCCTGTCGCCGCTGTGGGGCGTGGCGCCGAACCTGATGGATCTTGTCGGCCTCAAAAGCCTGTTCACGCCGTGGCTCGGCAAAGAACAATACGCGCTGACCACGCTCAGCCTGATCTCGGTGTGGCAGTTCGTCGGCATCCCGATGATGCTGATCTATGCCGCGCTGCTGTCGATCCCCGAGGAGGTGATCGAAGCGGCCGAATGCGACGGCATCACCGGCATGTCGCAGTTCTGGAAGATCAAGCTGCCGCTGATCCTGCCGTCGATCGGCATCATCTCGATCCTCACCTTCGTCGGCAATTTCAACGCCTTCGACCTGATCTACACCGCGCAAGGCGCGCTTGCCGGGCCGAATTACTCGACCGATATTCTCGGCACCTTCCTCTACCGCGCCTTCTTCGGGTTCCAGCTGCAGGTCGGCGATCCCAACATGGGCGCGGCGATCGCCACGATGATGTTCCTGATCATCCTTGGCGGCGTCTGCGTCTACCTGTTCCTCGTCCAGACGCGCCTGCGTCGCTATCAGTTTTAGGGAGCCAGACATGAGCACGGCGACCCACTCCCTGCCCCGCACCATCGGCGCCCATGCGGTGCTGTTGACCTACACGGTGATCGCGCTGTTTCCGGTGATCATCGTCATCATGAATTCGTTTAAATCCCGCGCCGGCATCTTCGGCGCGCCGTTGACGCCGCCGACCCCGAAAACCTTCGACCTGATCGGCTACACCACCGTCATCGGCCAGGGCGATTTCATCCACTATTTCCAGAACAGCCTTGTCGTCACCGTCGCCTCGCTGTTCTTCGTGCTGCTGTTCGGCGCGATGGCCGCCTTTGCGCTGTCGGAATACCGTTTTCGCGGCAATTCGCTGATGGGGCTTTACCTCGCCCTCGGCATCATGATCCCGATCCGCCTCGGCACCGTCGCCATCCTGCAATTGATGGTGGCGAGCGGACTGGTCAACACGCTGACGGCGCTGATCCTGGTCTATACGGCGCAAGGCCTGCCGCTCGCCGTCTTCATCCTGTCGGAGTTCATGAAGCAGGTGTCCGACGATCTGAAGAATGCCGGACGCATCGACGGCCTGTCCGAATACACCATCTTCTTCCGGCTGGTGCTGCCGTTGGTGCGGCCGTCGATGGCGACTGTCGCCGTCTTCACCATGATCCCGATCTGGAACGATCTGTGGTTTCCGCTGATCCTGGCGCCGTCGGAGGAAACCAAGACGGTGACGCTCGGCGCGCAGCTGTTCCTCGGCCAGTTCGTCACCAACTGGAACGCGATCCTGGCCGCGCTGTCGCTGGCGATCATGCCGGTGCTGATCCTCTACGTCATCTTCTCGCGGCAGCTGATCCGCGGCATCACCTCGGGAGCGGTCAAGTGAGCAAGGAAAAACCTCTTCGCGTCGTCGTTGCCGGCCTCGGCAATATGGGCCGCAGCCATGCGCTGGCCTATCACACCAACCCTGACTTCCAGATCGCCGCACTGGTCAACCGTTCGGACGTGCCGCTGCCTTCCGGGCTTTCCTTCTATGGCATCAGGCGCTCCTTCGACGAGGCGCTGCGCGACGAAAGGCCCGATGTCGCCTGCATCGCCACCTATTCCGACAGCCATGCCGACTATGCGGTGAAGGCGTTCGAGGCCGGCTGCCATGTCTTTGTCGAAAAGCCGCTGGCGACGACGGTGGCGGATGCCAAACGCGTCGTTGCCGCAGCCAAGGCCAACGGCAAAAAACTGGTGATCGGCTACATCCTGCGCCATCACCCGTCCTGGATCAGGCTGATCGCCGAGGCGCGCAAGCTCGGCGGCCCGTACGTGTTCCGCATGAACCTCAACCAGCAATCCTTCGGCCATAGCTGGCAGACGCACAAGCAATTGATGCAGACGACGTCGCCGATCGTCGATTGCGGCGTGCACTATCTCGACGTGATGCTGCAGATCACCGACGCCAGGCCGGTCGAGGTACGCGGCATGGGGCTGCGGCTGAGCGACGAGATTGCGCCAACAATGTACAATTACGGGCATCTGCAGGTGCTGTTCGACGACGGCTCGGTCGGCTGGTACGAGGCCGGCTGGGGGCCGATGATCTCGGAAACCGCCTTTTTTGTGAAGGACGTGATCTCGCCGAACGGCTGCGTGTCGATCGTCATGAAGGAGGGCGTCAGATCCGACGACATCGACACCCACACCAGGACCTCGACCATCCGCCTGCACAGCGCGGCGACCGGCGCGGACGGCAAGTTCGCCAAAGCGGATGAGATGCTGTCGATGGAAGGCGAGCCCGGCCATCAGGATCTCTGCGACCGCGAACAGGCTTTTCTGCTCAAGGCGATCCGCGAGGATATTGATCTGACCCGCCACATGGACGACGCGGTGAAGTCGCTCGCCGTCTGCCTTGCCGCCGACGAGAGCGTCCGCAGCGGGAAGGCGGTGCGATTGTGACAGGGGTCGAGTTCCACGCCACCCCCCTCTGTCCTGCCGGACATCTCCCCCGCAAGGGGGGAGATTGGATGTCACGACCGGTTTCGCCAACTTTTGACGCGGCAGAACAGGCGTCGACGCAAACGCTGCCGATCTCCCCCCTTGCGGGGGAGATGCCAAGTTTTGGCAAAGAGGGCAGGCCAGAGGGGGGTGCCTTGGCGCCCACATTCCAATCCGGAGGAACGCCGTGGGCTCGTTGAACATCGAGAATGTGAAAAAGGCGTTTGGGCCGGTCGAGGTGCTGAAGGGCATCAACCTCGAAGTGACCGATGGCGAATTCGTCGTCTTCGTCGGCCCCTCCGGCTGCGGAAAATCGACGCTGCTCAGGGTCATCGCCGGGCTGGAGGATTCGACCTCGGGGCGTGTGGTGATCGACGGCGCGGACGTCTCCGCCACCCCGCCGGCCAAGCGCGGCATCGCCATGGTGTTCCAGACCTACGCGCTCTACCCGCATCTGACGGTGAAGAACAATATGGGCCTCGGCCTCAAGCAGGCAGGCACGCCGGCGGCCGAGATCGACCGCCGCATCGGCATCGCCTCCTCTATGCTGTCGCTGGAGCCCTATCTCGCCAGGCGCCCGGCCGAGCTGTCCGGCGGCCAGCGCCAGCGCGTCGCCATCGGCCGCGCCGTGGTGCGTGAGCCCAAGCTTTTCCTGTTCGACGAGCCTTTGTCCAACCTCGATGCCGCACTGCGCGTCAACACCAGGCTGGAGATCGCGCAACTGCATCGCCGGCTGAAGGCGACGATGATCTATGTCACCCATGACCAGGTCGAGGCGATGACGCTGGCCGACAAGATCGTCGTGCTCAATGCGGGCAGGATCGAGCAGATCGGCGGACCGATGGAGCTTTACAATGCGCCGGCGAATGAGTTTGTCGCCGGCTTCATCGGCTCGCCGAAGATGAATTTCGTCGATGGCGCCAGGCTTGGCGAGACGGCCAGGACCATCGGCGTCCGCCCCGAGCATCTGACCGTCGATGCGAAATCCGGTGCCTGGAAAGGCACGGTCGTCCATGCCGAGCACCTCGGCGCCGACACCAACCTCTATCTCGACTGCGAAAAGGCCGGGCTGATCACCGTGCGCATTTTTGGCGTCTACAACGCCGAGCCGGGAGCGACGCTCTACGCGACGCCGGATCCGGCGAAGACCTATCGGTTCGGAGCGGATGGCAAGGTGCTGAAGTAGCGCCCCTTTTTCCTTCTCCCCCTGTGGGAGAAGGTGGCCGAGCGAAGCTCGGTCGGATGAGGGGTGCTCCAGCTTGGCTCCGACAGCACTCCGTCCAACACCCCTCTTCCGTCTCGGCGCTCCGCGCCGATCCACCTTCTCCCACAAGGGGAGAAGGAAGAATCCTACTCGTCCGCCTTGAACGTCTGCTTTTGCATGCCCAGCCCTTCGATGCCGAGCTCGACGACGTCGCCGGGTTTTAGGAACACCGGCGGCTTCATGCCCAGCCCGACGCCGGGCGGCGTGCCGGTCGAGATGATGTCGCCCGGATGCAGCGACATGAACTGGCTGAGATAGGAGACCAGATAGGCGACGCCATAGACCATGGTCTTGGTCGAGCCGTTCTGCATCGTCTTGCCGTTGACCTTCAGCCACATCGGGATGTTCTGCGGGTCCTGGACCTCGTCCTTGGTCACCAGCCACGGGCCGATCGGCCCGAAGGTGTCGCAGGACTTGCCCTTGGTCCACTGGCCCTGGCGCTCGGCCTGGAAGGCGCGCTCGGACACGTCGTGCGCGACGCAGTAGCCGGCGACATAATTCAGCGCCTCGGCCTCGGTGACGTATTTCGCGGTTTTGCCGATGATCACGCCAAGCTCGACTTCCCAGTCGGTCTTGACCGAGCCGCGCGGGATCAGCACGTCGTCGTCAGGCCCGACGATGGCCGAGCTTGCCTTCATGAAGATGATCGGCTCCGGCGGCACGGTGGCGCCGGTCTCGGCGGCATGGTCGGAATAGTTGAGGCCGATGCAGATGAATTTGCCGGTGCCGGCAACGCAGGCGCCGATGCGCGGATTGCCGGAAACCGCCGGCAGCGATTTCGGATCGAGCTTCGACAATGTTTCGAGCGATGCCGGGTCGAGCGCCTTGCCGGCAATGTCGGTGACATGGGCGGAGAGGTCGCGGATCGTCCCATCCGCATCGAGCAGGCCGGGGCGTTCGCTCCCCGCTTCGCCATAGCGCAGCAGTTTCATTCTTTTTCTCCTGGTTGCGGCCGGAGGCCTCTTAGATCGACCAGCCACCGTCGATATTATAAGCCTGCCCCGACGTATAGGTGGCTCCAGCCAGATAGACGGCGAGATCGGCGATTTCCTCTGGCGTGCCGAGGCGGCCCATCGGCTGGCGGGCGATGAAGGCGGCGCGCGCAGCCTCGTAGTCGCCCTGCGCATGCATGCGGTCCTCCAGCGACGGGCTTTCGACCGTGCCCGGGCAAATGGCGTTGCAGCGTATGCCCCTGCCGACATAGTCGGCGGCGACCGATTTGGTCAGGCCGATGACCGCCGCCTTGGTCAGCCCATAGACGAAGCGGTTGGGCACGCCCTTGGTCGAGCCGGCCAGCGACGCCATGTTGATGATCGAACCGTCGCCGCGCTCCAGCATGCCGGGCAGCACGGCGCGGATGGTGCGGATCATCGAGCGGACGTTGAGATCATAGGCAAAATCGAGATCGGCGTCCTTCATCTCGAGGATCGAGCCGGAGTGGACGAAGCCGGCGCAGTTGAACAGCACGTCGACGGCGCCGATCTCGGCGAAGGCGTTTTCGACCGCCTCGTCGTTCAGCACGTCGAGCTTGCGGGTCTTGATATCAGCCGTCTTGCCGAGTTCGGCGAGCAGCACCTCGTTGATGTCGGTGGCGTGGACGACAGCGCCCGCCCTGGCGAAAGCCAGCGCGCTCGCCCGGCCGATGCCTTGCGCCGCCGCCGTGACGACAACGATCTTGCCTGCCAGATCCGCCATGCTTTTTTCTCCCTCTGTCGCCGCCCGGGTGCTATTCGCCTAGGGGGCAAATGTTTTTTCTCGGTAAAGAACATCTTTTGGCCCGTCAAGCCCGGCGCCGAGGCAGCGTCTTTCTCCCCGTCACTATACGGGGAGAAATGCCCGGCCATCTATCAACTGGACACGCCAATGAGGGGCGGGGCCGACGTCGACAATCTACGCACGCTCAGTCCCCGTAGGGCACCCAGACGTTCTTGACCTCGACGGCGCGGCGCAGCAACGCATCGCCGGCGGCCTCGGCCGACGCCCAGTCGAGGCTGCGGCCGTTGCCGGTCCAGACGCGCTTGAGATTGCCGACGGAGTCGGCTTCGGCCCTGGCGCAGGTCTCGGCATCGGCGAACAGCCAGAGCCCGTCGACATCGTCGTGCCTGGCCAGCACGCCGGCGAGCTCGGCGCTGCGCCCGGTGACGATGTTGATGGCGCCGGCCGGAACGTCGGAATATTCGATGACCTGGTAGAGATCGGTGGCAAGCAGCGGATATTTTTCCGACGGCACCGCGACCACGGTGTTGCCCATGGCCAGCGCCGGCGCCACCAGCGAGATCAGGCCAAGCAGCGGCGCATTGTCGGCTGCCACGATGCCGACGACGCCGACCGGCTCGTGCAGCGCCAAGGTGACGGCGCGGGCCGGCGGCTGGTGGACACGGCCCTCGAACTTGTCGGCCAGGCCGGCATAGAGGAACAGCCGCTCGATCGATTGCTCGACCTCATCTCGCGCGGCCTTGGCGGTGGCGCCGGTAAGCTCGGTGAGACGCGCGGCAAATTCGCCCGCGCGGCCGGACAGGTTTTCGGCCAGATAATACAGCACCTGGCTGCGGTTGTAGGCGGTCGCCTCCGGCCAGGCCTTGCAGGCGCGTGCGGCCGCGACGGCGTCGCGAACATCCTTGCGGCTGCCAAGGCCGACCTCGCCGGCAAGCTTGCCCTTGGCAGTGGCTATCGCAAGCGAATAATTGCCGTCCGGCCTGACCTGCTTGCCGCCGATGAACAGCTTTGCCGTGCGGTCAATGGCGTCGCCTTCCGCCCGCTCGACAGGTTTTGTCGTAGCCGGTGCCGGCTTGACGACCGGGCCGAGCGGCAGTTTTGCAAAGAGATATTCGAGCATGCCTTCGCGCCCGCCTTCGCGGCCAAAACCGCTCTCGCGATAACCGCCGAAGCCGCAGGCGGCATCGAACATGTTGGTGCCGTTGACCCAGACGACGCCGGCCTTCAATTGCGGCGCGACGTGCAGCGCAAGGTTGACGTTCTCGCTCCACACCGAGGCGGCCAGGCCATAGCGCGTGTTGTTGGCGAGCTCGATCGCTTCCTCGGTGTTGCGGAAGGTCATGGTCGCCAGCACCGGCCCGAATACTTCCTCTTGGGCCAGGATATTGGCCGGCGAAACACCGGTGGCGAGTGTCGGCAGGTGATAATAGCCGGTTGACGGCAGCGCCACGTCCGGCTGCCAGCAGATGGCGCCCTGCTTGGCGCCTTCGGCGACCAGGCCCTTGACGCGATCGAGCTGGGTCAGGTCGACCAGCGGGCCGATATCGGTGTTCTTGTCGAGCGGGCTGCCGACGCGCAGCCGGCTCATCCGCGCCTTGACCTTGGCGATGAAGGCCTCGGCGATGCCCTCCTGCACCAGAAGCCGCGAGCCGGCACAGCAGACCTGGCCCTGGTTGAACCAGATGCCGTCGACCAGTCCCTCGACGGCGCTGTCGAGGTCGGCATCCTCGAAGACGACGAAGGCCGACTTGCCGCCAAGCTCCAGCGAGATTTTTTTGCCCGACCCGGCAGTGGCCTTGCGGATGATCTTGCCGACCTCGGACGAGCCGGTGAAGGCGATTTTTTGGACGCCGGGATGGTTGACGATTGCCGCGCCTGCCTCCGGCCCGCCCTGGACGATGTTGACGACACCCTTCGGCACGCCGGCGCGCTCACAAATCTCGGCGAACAGGATGGCGGTAAGCGGCGTGAACTCGGCCGGCTTCAGCACCACCGTGCAGCCGGCGGCCAGTGCCGGCGCGATCTTCCAGGCCAGCATCAGCAGCGGAAAGTTCCACGGGATGATCTGGCCGACGACGCCGACGCCCTTCTGATCCGGGAAATCCCTGTCCAGCGCCTGCGCCCAGCCGGCATGGTGGATGAAATGGCGGATGGCCAGCGGCACGTCGATGTCGCGGCTTTCGCGGATCGGCTTGCCGTTGTCGATCGATTCCAGCACCGCAAACAGCCGCTGGTGGCGCTGCATGGCGCGGCCGATGGCATAGAGCACCTTTGCACGGCTGTAGCCGGAGCTGGCGCTCCATTTCGGCAACGCTTTTGTCGCGGCCGAAACCGCGGCATCGATATCGGCAGCGCCGGCATCCGAGACCTTGGCCAGCAATTTTCCTGAAGACGGGTCGCTGGTATCAAAAGTCTTGCCGCCGCCGGCTGCTTTCCAGTCGCCGCCGATGAACAGCGCTTTGGAAAAATCACGCGCAGCAAGCCAGGCATCGGCCTCATTGCGGGCCTCCGGCGCCGGGCCGTAGTCCATGGCATGATAGCGTTCGAGAATGTTCATGGAGCGCTCCCGATAGTCACGCCATCGCGTGGCGATGATTGGCCGAATAGTGACCGGTCAGATGGTGTTCGAGCTGGCGCTCGATGTCGGTCAAAAGGCTCGATGCACCGAAGCGGAACAGGTCCGGCTCCAGCCACCGCCGGCCAAGCTCTTCCTTCATCAGCACCAGCCAGTCGAGCGAAGCCTTTGCCGTGGAAATGCCGCCGGCCGGCTTGAAGCCGATGAGGTAGCCGGTTTCCTCGAAATAGGCGCGGATGGCGCGCACCATGGCAAGGCCGACCGGCAATGTCGCGTTGACGCTTTCCTTGCCAGTCGACGTCTTGATGAAATCGGCGCCCGCCATCATCGCCACCATCGACGCCAGCATGACGTTGCGCAGCGTGGCGAGGTCGCCGGTGCCAAGGATCACCTTCAGATGCGCCTCGCCGCAGGCGGCGCGCATCGCAGCGATTTCGTTATAGAGCTCCTGCCATTTCGCGGCAAAGACCAGGCCGCGCGGAATGACGACGTCGATCTCGTCGGCGCCGTCGCTCACCGAGGCTTCGATCTCCTGCAGGCGCGTCGACAGCGGCGTGAGGCCGTGCGGGAAGGCGGTGGATACGGCGGCGACATGGATGCCGCTGCCGCGCAGCGCATCGACGGCGGTGGCGACGAAGGGGTGATAGACGCAGACCGCCGCCGGGCGGATCTTCTCGCCAGTAATACCAAGCCCTTCGACGATGTCGCGGCGGAACGGATTGACCGCCTTGGCGCAGAGCCGGCGCACGCGCTCGTCGGTGTCGTTCGAGTTCAGCGTCGTCAGGTCCATGCAGGCGACGGCGCGCAGCAGCCAGGCGGCCTGGTTGTCGGCCTTGATCGAGCGCCGCTTGGTCAGGCTGGCGACACGCCGTTCCAGCGCCGACCGGTTGACGCTGCGCATCGATTCCATGAACCCGAGATCGAGCTTCATGCCGGGATTGCGGGCAATGCCGTGCGCTTGCGGCACCGGCGCATTGGCGGCGGTGCGCGCCGGCAGCGGCGTGATTTTGGAAGGTCCGCGCTCTGCTTCGCGGCTGGTGCTGCTCATCTCCTGCCCCTTTGTTCGACGACTTGCGGTCGAAGATAGACCGTGAAGCAGCGCTTCACGAGTCCTTCAGGCGGTCATAGCGGAAAAAGCCTGCTGTGACATCAGCCGAACAGCGCGCTCTCCCTTCTCCCCTTGTGGGAGAAGGTGGCCTCGCGAAGCGAGGTCGGATGAGGGGTGTTCCAGCTTGGCACCGCCGCACTCCGTCCAGCACCCCTCAACCGTCTTGGCGCTACGCGCCAATCCACCTTCTCCCACAAGGGGAGAAGGAGAGGCTCTACCCGACAAACGCGCGCTCGACGACGAAGCTTGCCGGATGATGCAGCGAGCCTTCCTCGAAGCCGAGGCTTTCGGCCAGCTCCTTGACATCCCTGAGCATGTGCATCGAGCCGCAGATCATGATGCGGTCGGTCTCCGGATCGAGCTTGTCGATGCCGAGATCGGCGTAGAATTTTCCCGAGCCGATCAGCGCGGTGATGCGGCCCATGCGCTCGGAGGGTTCGCGCGTTGTCGAATTGTAGAGCGTGACGCGGCCGCCGGTCAGTTCGCCGATCAGCGGGTCGTTCTCCAGCTCTGCAACCAGCTCCTGGCCGTAGGTCAGTTCGGCATTGTCGCGGCAGGTGTGGGTCAGCACAACCTGCTCGAATTTCTCAAAAGTATCGGGGTCGCGCAGCAGGCTGGCGAAGGGCGCGATGCCGGTGCCGGTCGAGATCATGAACAGGCGCTTGGCCGGGGTCAACGCGTCGACCACCAGCGTGCCGGTCGATTTTTGCCGCATGATGACGGTGTCGCCAATCTCGATTTTTTGCAGCTCAGACGTCAGCGGGCCGTCCGGCACCTTGATCGAGAAGAATTCGAGCTCGTCGTCCCAGGCGGGGCTGGCGATCGAATAGGCGCGGAACACCGGCTTCTCGGCATTGGGCAGGCCGATCATGACGAACTCGCCGGAGCGGAAGCGCAGCGACTGCGGCCGGGTGATGCGGAACGAAAACAGCCGGTCGGTATAGTGCTTCACCGAGACCACGGTTTCGGCATAGACATTGGCCGGAATCGGGAACTGCAGCGGCCGGGCGCCGGCGGTGTTGAGCGCGGATGTGGTGTTCATCAAATCTAACCTTCTGGCCTAACCTTCTGGCCAACCCGAGGGCGCTGACGCCAAACTTTCTCTTGCGCGCCCGAACCGATCAGGTTCCGGCGTGCCGTTTGCACACTGCCAAGCGGTAAGCTCTTGTGTCCGGAATTTATTAGTATACAAATGATATTTGCGTCAAGACGCCAGGCTGAAACACCTTTCCAAACTGAGACATATCTGTAGTCCTGACATTTCGGGTTTCGACAATGGAAGAGAATTTTTCGGCGCAGACGCTGGATTCCTCGGGCAGCGTCGTCGCCGGCATCGATGTCGGCGGAACCTTTACCGACCTGCTTCTGATCGACGGGCGTCACAGCGGCAAGGTGCATATCGCCAAGACCCCGACCACTGTCGACAACCAGGCTTTTGGCGTCGTTTCGGCGCTCGACGCCACCGGTTTTCCCATCCGCGGCATCGACCTCATCGTGCACGGCACGACCACCACCACCAACGCGGTGCTCGAACGCCGGCTGGCCAAGACCGGCATGATCACCACGCGCGGCTTTCGCGACGTCATCGAGCTTGGCCGGCGGACGCGGCCGCAGCCCTATGGCATGACCGGCAGCTTCGTCCCGATCATTCCGCGCAACCTGCGGCTTGAAGTGTCGGAGCGCGTCGAAGCCTCGGGCGCGGTGCGCATTCCGCTCGACGAGACCGAGATGCGGGCGGCGGTTTCACAATTGATCGCGGCCGGCTGCGAATCGCTCGTCATCCACTTTTTGCATTCCTACGCCAATCCGGCGCATGAGCGGCGCGCCGCCGAGATCGCCGCCGCGCTTTGGCCGAACAGCTACATCACGACGGGCCATGCGCTGCTGTCGGAAGCGCGTGAATTCGAGCGCGGCGTCACCGCTTCGGTCAACGCCTCGGTGCAGCCAATCCTCGAGCGCTATGTCGAGCGGCTGCGCAAGGAATTGGGGTCGAAAGGCTATGCCCGCGACTTCCTGATCATGAACGGCAATGGCGGCATGATCTCGGCCCGCTTTGTCACCCGTGAATCGGCCAAGACCGTCATGTCCGGCCCGGCCTCCGGCGTCATCGCCGCCGCCTATACCGGAAACCGCGCCGGCTTCGAAAACCTGGTCACCTACGACATGGGCGGCACCTCGACCGACGTGGCGCTGATCCGCAATGCCGAACCGGCGGTGTCGAACGAGATCGAGATCGAATATGCGATGCCGATCCACGTGCCGATGGTGGCGGTGCACACGGTCGGCGCCGGCGGCGGCTCGATCGCCCGCGTCGACGCGGCCGGCCTGATCCAGATCGGCCCGGAAAGCGCCGGCGCCCATCCCGGCCCGATCTGCTACGGCCGCGGCGGCGTTGAACCGACCATCACCGATGCCAATCTGGTGCTCGGCCGGCTGGCGCCGAAAAAGCTGCTTGCGGTCGAGAATCCGGTCACATCGGAACACGTCACCGGCATTTTTGAGGACAGGATCGGCCGCCCCACCGGCCTGTCCGGCGTCGAGGCGGCGGGTGCGGTGCTGCGGCTCGGCAACATCAAGATGGCCGGCGCCATCCGCATGGTCTCGGTGTCGCGCGGTCACGACCCGCGCGATTTCGCGCTGTTCGCCTTCGGCGGCGCCGGGCCGCTGCATGCGACGGCACTGGCGCGCGAGCTCGGCCTGCCCAAAGTGCTGGTGCCGGCGCGGCCGGGCATCACCAATGCGCTCGGTTGCGTCGTCGCCGATCTCAGGCACGATTTCGTCAACACCGTCAACCAGCCGGTGGCCGGTCTCGATGAAACCCAACTTCACGCAATATTGGAACGTCACCGAAACGAAGGTGAGGAGCTGATCGGCAAGGAAGCGGTAAAGCCGGAGACGATCCGCGTCAGCCATTCCGCCGACATGCAGTTCGTCGGCCAGACCCATATCATCAACGTGCCGCTGCCGTCGTCTTCGGTGACGCGCGCCGTCCTGCAGCAGCTGTTCGAAAAGGCCTATTTCGCCCGCTTCAAGGTCGAGCTGCCGGAAATCCGCGCCAATCTGGTCAACCTCAACACTTCGGTGACCGGCGTGCGGCCGGCGATCGATCTGTCGCGGCTGATCGACCCGGCTGGCCGCGCCAAAACGCTTGATGAGGCGTGCCGCGAAATCCGGCCGGTCTGGTATGGCGGGCGCTGGCACGACACGCCGGTCTATAGCAGGGAAAAGCTGCCGCTCGACGCCGTCATCGAAGGGCCGGCGATCCTCGAACAGATGGACGCCACCACCGTGCTCGAGCCTCGCGACCAGGCGCGCTCGGACGCCGACGGCAACATCATCATAGAGGTGGGGCAGATATGACAAGGCTTTCATCGAAGAGGACCCCCACCCCTAACCCCTCCCCACAAGGGGGAGGGGGATTGGGTCGAGCCACCAGTTCCTGGCATCGACACGCAGCGATTTGCTGCTTTCAGCGCCAACAAGAATCCCCCTCCCCCTTGTGGGGAGGGGTTAGGGGTGGGGGTCCGCGCGGATGATCACTCTCGACGCCATCACGCTTTCGGTCATCCAGGCGGCGCTGCAGCAGGTCTGCGACGAGATGGACCTGACGTTTTCGCGCGCCGCCTTCTCGCCGGTCATCGCCGAGGCCAATGACCGCTCCGACGGCATCTATTCGGCCGTCGATGGTTCGCTGATCGCGCAAGGCAGCCAGGGCCTGCCGGTGTTCGTCGGCGTCATGCAGTATTCGACTAAAACGGTGATCGAGATGATCGCCGACGGCCGCTGCCTGCCGCCCAAGCCAGGCGACATTTATATCGTCAACGACCCCTATCTCGGCGGCACCCATCTGATGGACGTGCGCTTCGCCATGCCGGTCTACCGCGACGGCAAGATCTTTTGCTGGCTGTCGAACACCGGCCACTGGCCGGATATCGGCGGCTCGGTGCCGGGTGGCTTTTCTGCCTCGGCCACGGCGGTCGAGCAGGAAGGCCTGCGGCTGCCGCCGGTAAAACTGTTCAAGCAGGGCGTGCTCGACCGCGAAATCTACGCCATCATCTGCTCGAACATCCGGGTTGCCGACCAGCGCATCGGCGATATTCGCGCGCAGGCGGCGGCACTGCTGATCGGCCAGGATAGGCTCAATGGAATCCTGGATCGTTACGGTGACGAAACGGTCGTCGAGGCGATCGCCGAACTGCGCCGCCGCGCCGCCGAGCAGATGCGCGCCAACATAGCGGCCATTCCCGACGGCATCTATCGCTCAAAAGCCTTCGTCGATTCCGACGGGGTGGTCAACGAGCCCCTGACCATCGCGCTTGCGGTGGAGAAACAGGGCGACACGCTCAGCTTCGATTTTTCAGGCTCGTCAAAACCTTGCGCCGGGCCGATGAACAGCGTGCTGGCGACGACCTTGTCCTCGGTCTATCTCGCCATGCGCCACATTTTCCCCGATGTGCCGATCAGCGCCGGCGCCTTCGAGCCGCTGATCGTCAAGCGGCCGGAAGGCACTTTTCTCGACGCCAAATATCCGCGCCCGGTCTCGGGCTGTGCCGCCGAGGTTTCGCAGCGCATCGCCGAGGCGGTATTCGCGGCGATGGTGCAGGCGCTGCCCGACAAGGTGACGGCGGCTCCGGCCGGCTCCAGCGGCAATTTCGCGCTCGGCGGCAACGATCCGGCCCGCGGCCGCGACTATGTCATGTACCAGATTTCTGGCGGCGGCTATGGCGGCAATGCCGGTCACGACGGCCTGAGCAATGGCTGCTCGACCATCGGCATTTCCAAATCGCCGCCGGTCGAAATCATGGAGCAGGCGTTTCCGGTGCTCTACCGCCACTACGCCCTTCGCGAAGGCTCGGGCGGCGCCGGCAGGCATCGCGGCGGTTTCGGCCTCGCCTATGAGGTCGAGATCCTGCGCGGCGACGCCCGCGCCTCCTTCGTCATGGACCACGGCCGCTTCGGCCCGCAGGGCGCGCTCGGCGGCAAGGACGGCGCGGTCAACACGGTGACCGTTTTTCGCGACGGCAGAGAACATGTGCCGCCGCACCTCTCCAAGGAGCAGGACATCGCGCTGAAGGCCGGCGACCGCGTGCGCGTCGGCACGCCGGGCGGCGGCGGCTATGGCGATCCCCTGCAGCGCGATCCGCAATTGGTGCTGCGGGATGTCGCCTTGGGCTATTACACGCCCGAACAGGCCAGCGAGAAATTTGGCGTCGCCCTTTCCGCGGACGGGTCGGCAATCGACCTGGCCGCCACCGAGCGGGCACGAGCAGCCGGCTGACCGTCGAAGCCTGCAATCGGCCCTGCCGCGCCGTGATCGCCGCAAGGCATGTCGTTTCCGTCTCCGCCGCGCCCACAAAACCCCGTAGACTCAGGCCCATCAACGGAGATCTGGATCATGCGCCTTTTCGGTCGTTTCTTGGCTGCCGCGTCCGTCGCCCTGGCGCTCGCCACCGGCGCTGCCACCGCCCAGGACAAGAAACTCAGGCTTGGCACCGAGGGCGCCTATCCGCCTTTCAACTATGCCAATGCCGACGGCACGCTGGGCGGTTTCGACATCGATCTCGGCAAGGCGCTGTGCGCCGAGATGAAGACCGAGTGCGAATTCTCAGTGCAGGATTTCGACGGCTCTATTCCCGCACTGCAGGCCGGCAAATTCGACGCCATCATCAACATCACCATCACGCCGGAACGCGCCGAGAAGGTCGACTTCACCAAAAAATACTACCAGACGCCGCCGGCCATCGCGGTGCCGAAGGATTCGACCGTGTCAGGCACCTCGCCCGACGACCTGAAAGGCAAGGCGCTTGGCGTGCAGAGCGCCACGATCCACCAGAATTTCGCCGAGCAGAAATACGCAGGCTCGACCATCAGACCGTATCCGACCGGCGACGACGCCCGCACCGACATGGTCAACGGCCGCCTCGACGCGGTGATGGACGGCTCGATCCTGCTGACCGAATGGCTGCAAAAACCCGAGGGCGCCTGCTGCAAGCTGCTCGGCACCCTGGCCCCCGACCCGGCCATCCACGGCCCAGGCGTCGGCATCGCCCTGCAGAAGGGCAACAAGGCGCTGGCCGAAAAACTCGATGCAGCGATCGACGCCCTGCGCGCAAACGGCAAATACAAGGATATCAACGACAAGTATTTTGCCTTCGACGTCTACGGCGAGTAGGCGGAGGCGCTCCGAGCGCCAACATCGACAATTGGTGAAGCCCGAACGGCGCTCCCCCTTCTACAGCAGCATCGTCGGGCCGGCCCTCACTTTCCCGCTTGACTGACCCGCCGTACCGAATACGCTATTGGCGAAAATACCGGCTCCGACCGCCGGGCGGCAAAAATGCCTCGTATGCCTCGCCTTCCGCGGCGGCGGCTGCGGGGCATTGTTATTTTGGGGATTTGCTTGGGACGGCGCATTGAAATCGGCATCCTTTACTCGCGGTCGGGCAACTACCGCCTGCTGTCCGAATCCTGCCGTTCCGGTGCGATGACGGCCATCGCCGACATCAACGCCGATCCCGCCATCCCGATCGAATTCGTTCCGGTCGAGCGCGACCCGCAAGGCAACATCGATGGCTACGCGACGGGATGCGCCGACATTCTCGCCAACAGCGGCGCGCGCCACATCATTGGCTGCATCACGTCATGGAGCCGCAAGGAGGTCATCCCGATCCTCGAGCGCGCCGGCGGCACGCTCTGGTATGCCTGTCCCTATGAGGGCTTCGAAGCGAACGAGCATGTCGTCTACATGCATGCTTGCCCGAACCAGCATCTCGTCCCGCTGCTGGCCCATGTCGTGCCGCGCTTCGGCGCCAACGGTTTTCTGCTCGGCTCGAACTACATCTGGGGCTGGGAGACCAACCGTGTCGCCCGCGACCTGATCGCCGACGCCGGCGGCAAGGTTTTGGGCGAGCGCTATCTGCCGCTCGGCGAGGTCGATGTCTCCAGGCTGATCGCCGAGATCCAGGCGACCCGGCCGGATTTCATCTTGAACAACCTGATCGGCTCCTCGTCCTATGCCTTCATCGCGGCCTATGCCGAGCTCGCCGAACGCGACCCGCATTTCAGGCCGGAGCGCTGCCCGATCCTGTCCTGCAATCTCACCGAATGCGAGTTGCCGGCGCTCAACGGGGCGGGCAATGGCCACCTTTCCGTCGGGCCATACTTTCACGACATCTCGGCAGCGGATCGCCAGGGCGATTCGGCGCCCTCCATCATGCCTGCCTCGTCCTTCGAGGCGGCCGCCTATGCCTCGGTGCGGACGCTTGCCGAAATCCTCGCCCGCAATCCCGGCGCACAATGGCCCGACCTTTCCCAGGCCTTTGCCGGAACCTCGTTTCGAACCCCGCTCGGCGACATCTCCATCGATCCGCAAACCCAGCACGCCACCTTGCCGGTGCAGATCGGGCGCATCGAGGGCACCGCGTTCAAGACTGTGATGGTGACCAAGGGTGTCGCGCCCGACCCCTACCTGTCCCGCTATGACCGGACCGAGACATTCGGCCGCCCACGCCTGAGGGTGGTCTCGTGAGCAAGGTCCCGCGCATCCCGAACCTCGGCGGCGCCAGGGCCTTTGTCCTGCATCGTCCGCATCCGACGGTGCAGGCGATAACGCGGCAATTGTCGGCCATCGGCCTCGAGACGGTCGGGTGCTGGCCGGAACTGCCGGCCGAGGCGCTCGTGGCGGACTTCGTCTTCTTCGACGCCGATCTCGGCTTCGACGAACAATTCCCATGGGCGCCGGGCGAGGCGCCGATGCCGCTGGTGGCGCTGATCGGCTCCGAAGCGCCGGGCCGCATCGAGTGGGCGCTGTCGCACAAGGCCGACGCCCAGTTGCTGAAGCCGGTCGGCAATGCCGGCGTCTACAGCGCCCTTTTGATCGCGCGGCAGAGTTTCGAGGCGCGCAAGCTTTTGGCAAGCGAGATATCGTCGCTTCGCCTGCGCGTCGCGGAGCGCCAGACCATCGTGCGCGCGGTGGAGGCCTTGTCGAAAGGCGCTGAGGACGGCCGCGCCTATGCGCAGCTCCGGTCGCTGGCGATGAGCTGGCAGATCAGCGTCGAGGAGGCCGCGCGCCGGATCGTGGCGATGACGGAAGAAGAAGGCGGCGATGACCAGTCCCATCGCGCCTGACCTTTCGGCAACCGGGCGCATGCCGGCCAGGCCGCGCGCCGGCGTCTGGCGGCGTCTGGTCAAGCGTCCCCTGGCATTGATCGGCCTGGTGATCGTTGCCGTCGTCCTGGCCGGCGCCGTCCTGGCGCCGTGGCTGACGGGCTACGATCCGAACGAGCAGATGTTTGACGGGCTCACGCTTGAAGGTGCGCCCTTGCCGCCGAATGCCAGCTTCTGGCTGGGCACGGATCTGCTCGGCCGCGATCTGCTGACCCGCATCCTTTTCGGCGCACGCACCTCGCTGATCATCGGCATCGTCGCCAACGGCGTGGCGCTTTTGATCGGCACGCTGGTCGGCGTCACCGCGGGCTATTTCCGCGGCTGGATCGGTGGCGCGCTGATGCGCTTCACCGATCTGATGATGGCCTTTCCGGCGCTGCTGCTCGCCATCTGCCTGGCGGCGGTGCTCCAGCCGAGCCTGTGGATCGTTGCCATGGTGATCGCACTGGTGAACTGGGTGCAGACCGCGCGGGTCATCTACACCGAGACCAGCTCGCTCGCCGAGCGCGAGTTCATCGACGCCGAGCGTACCATCGGGGCCAGCGCGCCACGCATCCTGTTTCGCCATATCCTGCCGCATCTGCTGCCGACGATCATCGTCTGGGGCACGCTCGGCATCTCGACCACGGTGCTGCTCGAAGCAACGCTCAGCTATCTCGGCATCGGCGTGCAGCCGCCGACCGCATCCTGGGGCAACATCATTTTCGAGAACCAGACATATTTTCAGGCAGCGCCCTGGCTGGTCTTCTTTCCTGGTGCGGCGATCCTGGCGCTGGCGCTGGCCTTCAACCTCATCGGCGATGCGCTGCGCGACATCCTCGATCCGACGCAAAGGGGCCGGGCATGATCGCCTATCTCGGCCGCCGCGTTATCCAGTCCGTGCTCATCCTGCTCGGCGTCTCATTGATCACCTTTGCACTGCTCTATCTGCTGCCCGCCGACCCCGTCCGTCAGATCGCCGGCCGCAGTGCCACGCCCGAAACGGTCGAGAACATCCGCCGGCAGCTCGGCCTCGATCAGCCCTTCTTCATCCAGTACTGGCACTATCTGATCAGCCTGCTCAGCGGCGATCTCGGCCGCTCCTACATCCAGCGTTCCGAGGTCACGGAGCTCATCGTCTCGCGGCTGCCGGCAAGCCTGCTTTTGATGGTCGGCGCCATCCTTTGCGAGCTGGCGATCGGCCTGACGATGGGCCTTGTTGCCGCCGTCAGGCGCGGCACCGCCACCGACCAGACGCTGATGGTCGCGTCCTTTGTCGGCGTCTCGGCGCCGCAATTCGTCGTCGGCCTGCTGCTCCTTTACGTATTCGCCGTGCAGCTCGGCTGGTTTCCGATCGGCGGCTACGGCACCTGGCGCCATCTGGTGCTGCCGTCCCTGACCATGGGCATACTCGGCGCCGGCTGGTACGCCCGCATGATGCGCTCGTCGATGATCGACGTGCTGCGCCAGGATTATATGCGGACCGCCCGCGCCAAGGGCCTTGCGCGCGGCGCCATCATCTTCCGCCATGCACTGCCCAACGCCATCCTGCCGGTCATCGCCATGATCGGCATCGACATCGGCATCTTCATGGGCGGCATCGTGGTGGTCGAAAGCGTGTTCGGCTGGCCCGGCATCGGCCAGCTTGCCTGGCAGGCCATCCAGCGCGTCGACATTCCGATCATCATGGGCGTCACCCTGGTTTCGGCCTTCGCCATCGTGCTTGGCAATCTCCTGGCCGACACCGTCGCACCGTTCATCGACCCGCGCATCAAGCTCAGATGAAAACCAAAAAAAGACCGGTAACAACCAGAGAAAGGGAACATGAGATGAAGAAATTCTTGACCTCCACCGTTGCGGTATCGGCGCTCGCGCTGATGCTCGGCATGACAAGCGCCCGCGCCGAACACGCCGTCGATCCGAACGCCAAGCCGGGCGGCGCGATCACCATCACCTACAAGGACGACGTCGCCACGCTCGATCCGGCCATCGGCTATGACTGGCAGAACTGGTCGATGATCAAGAGCCTGTTCGACGGGCTGATGGACTACGAGCCGGGCACCACCAATCTGCGGCCCGACCTCGCCGAGAGCTACGAGATTGCGCCCGACGGCAAGACCTTCACCTTCAAGCTGCGCCAAGGGGTGAAGTTCCACAATGGCCGCGAGATGACTGCCGACGACGTGAAATATTCGCTCGATCGCGTCACCAATCCGAAGACGCAGAGCCCGGGCGCCGGCTTCTTTGGCTCGATCAAGGGCCATGAGGATGTAGCTGCAGGCAAGGCGGAAAGCCTGGCGGGCGTCACCGTCGTCGACCCCTACACCATCAAGTTCGAACTGACCCGGCCCGACGCCACCTTCCTGCATGTCATGGCCATCAACTTCTCGCATGTCGTGCCGAAGGAGGAGGTCGAGAAATACGGCGCGGATTTTGGCAAGCATCCGGTCGGCACCGGGGCTTTCAAGTTCGCCGAATGGACGCTCGGCCAGCGCGTCGTCTTCGAGCGCAACCCGGATTACTGGCACAAGGGCCTGCCGCATCTCGACAAGGTCACCTTCGAGATCGGGCAGGAGCCGATCGTGGCGCTGCTGCGGCTGCAGAAGGGCGAGATCGACGTGCTCGGCGACGTTATTCCGCCGGCCAAGTTCCAGGAGGTGATGGCCGATCCCGAGCAGAAGGCCCGTGTCGTCGAGGGCGGCCAGTTGCACACCGGCTACATCACCATGAACACCACCATGGCGCCCTTCGACAATGTGAAGGTGCGGCAAGCGGTCAACATGGCGATCAACAAGGACCGTATCGTCCAGCTGATCAACAACCGCGCGGTGCCGGCCAACCAGCCGCTGCCGCCGTCGATGCCCGGCTACGACAAGGAATTCAAGGGCTATCCCTATGACGTGGCCAAGGCCAAGGCTTTGCTTGCCGAGGCCGGTCATCCCGATGGTTTCGACACGCAGCTGTTCGCCATGAACACCGATCCCAACCCGCGCATCGCCCAGGCGATCCAGCAGGACCTGGCGGCAGTCGGCATCAAGGCCAGCATCCAGTCGCTGGCGCAAGCCAATGTCATCGCGGCCGGCGGCGACAAGGCCGGCGCGCCGATGATCTGGTCCGGTGGCATGGCCTGGATCGCCGATTTCCCCGATCCGTCGAATTTCTACGGGCCGATCCTCAGCTGCGCCGGCGCGGTTCCGGGCGGCTGGAACTGGTCGTGGTACTGCAACAAGGATCTCGACGCCAAGGCGGCGGAGGCCGACTCGATCGTCGATCCGGCCAAATCAGGCGAACGTGCCAGGATGTGGAGCGCGATCTACGGCAAGATCATGGAAGACGCGCCCTGGGTGCCGGTCTTTAACGAGCAGCGCTTCACCATGAAATCGCCCCGGATGGGCGGCGCCGACAATCTCTATGTCGACCCTGTCCATATCCCGATCAACTACGACAATGTGTATGTGACCGATGTGCAATAACTGCGACTACACCATCCACGGGCGCCATCACCATTTCGGCTGGGACAATTCCTTTGTCCCGACTGAGCGGGTGGCGCCCGGTTCGACGATCGAGTTTCAGTGCCTGGACTCGTCCGGAGGCCAGTTGACGCTGGACAGCACTGTGGACGACGTCGCTTTGCTCGACTTCGCCAAGGTGAACCCCGTCACCGGGCCCATCTATGTCGACGGGGCTGAGCCGGGCGACGCGCTGAAGATCACAATTGAGGCGTTCAAGCCGTCCGGCTTCGGCTGGACGGCGAACATTCCGGGGTTTGGCCTGCTCGCCGACGATTTTCCGGAGCCGGCGCTGAACATCTGGACTTACGACGCCGCCTCGCTCGAGTCGGCGCTGTTCGGCAAGCATGCGCGGGTGCCGCTAAAACCCTTTGCCGGCACCATCGGCAACGCGCCGGCTGAAATGGGCCTCCACTCGGTGGTGCCGCCAAGGCGCGTCGGTGGCAATCTCGACATCCGCGATCTCGCGGCCGGTACCACACTCTATCTGCCGGTGGAGGTGGCCGGTGCGCTGTTTTCGGTTGGCGACACGCATGCCGCGCAGGGCGACGGCGAAGTGTGCGGCACGGCGATCGAAAGCCCGATGGATGTCGTGCTCAAGCTCGATCTGATTAAGGATGCGCGGTTGAAGACACCGCGCTTCACCACACCGGGCCCGGTGACGCGCCATCTCGACGCCAAGGGCTATGAGGTGACGACCGGCATCGGACCGGACCTGATGACGGGCGCCAGGGAAGCGGTCTCGCAGATGATCGACTTGCTTGCCGGCCGCTACGCAATGGACCCGGTCGACGCCTACATGCTGGTTTCGGTCTGCGGCGATCTCCGGATCAGCGAGATCGTCGACATGCCGAACTGGGTGGTGTCGTTCTACTTCCCGCGCTGCGTGTTTGAATGAACGCTGCGTTCCGTCACACCCCCCTCTGGTCTGCCGACCATCTCCCCCGCAAGGGGGGAGATCGGATGTCGCGACGGATTTCGCCAATCTTCAACGGCGAAGAATGGCCGCGGGGGCGAAACTGCCAATCTCCCCCCTTGCGGGGGAGATGTCCGGCAGGACAGAGGGGGGTGCGCAGGAACACGACCTTCTCCCGGCCGCGCCCACAATGACCCTCGCCGACAACCCCATCCTCGATATCGCCAACCTCTCCGTCAGCATGCGCGGCGAGGACGGCGAACGGGAAGTCGTGTCGGACCTGTCGCTGACGCTCAAGCGTGGCGAGACGCTTTGCATCGCCGGCGAATCCGGCTCCGGAAAATCGATGACGGCGCTGGCGATAATGCAGTTGCTGCCGCAGCCTGCCGCACGAATTTCCTCTGGCATGATCCAGCTTGGCGAAATCGACCTCGCGACACTCAACGAGCGTCGGATGCGCCGTATTCGCGGCGCCCGCATCGCGATGATCTTCCAGGAGCCGATGACCTCGCTCAATCCGGTGCTGTCGATCGGCCGGCAGCTGGTCGAGTCGATCGAGGCCCATACCGGCCTGTCGCGTGCCGAGGCGCGCCGGCGCGCCGTCGAGGCCCTGAAGGCCGTCCGCATCTCCGAAGCCGAAAGCCGGCTAAAACAGTTTCCGCATGAACTGTCCGGCGGCATGCGCCAGCGCGTGATGATCGCCATGGCGCTGGCGCTGAAACCGGATGTGCTGATCGCCGACGAGCCGACGACGGCGCTCGACGTCACCGTGCAAGGCGAGGTGCTGGAACTGCTGCGCGATCTGCAGCGCGAACACGGCACCAGCGTCATCCTCATCACCCACGACATGGGCGTGGTTGCCGAAATGGCCGATCGCGTCGTCATCATGCGGCACGGCCGCATGGTCGAGCAGGGAACAACCGCCGACATCTTTGCCCGTCCGCAAGCCGACTACACGCGCGAGCTGCTCGCTGCCGTGCCGCGCATTGGTACCGGCGTCGGCCGCCAAAAATCCGCCGAACAAAAATCGGTCGAAGCGGAAATGCCCGCAAGCGTGGCGGTGGTCAACGATCTGCATGTCCGCTTCGACCTGCGCGGTGGCTTCTTCGGCCAAGTGAACCGCCGTGTCCACGCCGTCGAAGGCATCAGCTTCTCGATCGCGCCGCACGAGACGCTGGCGCTGGTCGGCGAATCCGGCTGCGGCAAGTCGACCACCGCCAAGGCGCTGGCCGGGCTTGTGCCCTACCACGGCGATATCGTCATCGGCGGGCGCAATCTCGCGGGCCTTGGCCGTGACCAGCGCAAGGCGGTTCGCCGCGATGTGCAGATGATTTTCCAGGATCCCTATGCCTCGCTTGACCCGCGCATGCGCGTCGGCGACCTCGTTGCCGAGCCGCTGTTGATCCATGGCATCGCTTCGAAGGAAGAGCGTAGCCAGCTTGTGGCGGCGTTGTTTGAACGCGTCGGTCTCTCGGCCGATCAGATGGAGCTCTATCCGCACGAATTCTCGGGCGGCCAGCGCCAGCGCATCTGCATCGCGCGCGCTCTGGCGCTCAGACCCAAACTCATCATCGCCGACGAGAGCGTTTCGGCGCTCGACGTGTCGGTGCAGGCCCGCGTGCTCGACCTGCTGAAGGAACTGCAGCGCGAATTCGGCATCGCCTATCTGTTCATCTCGCACGACATGGCGGTGGTCGAGAACATTTCCGATCGTGTCGCCGTCATGTGTCTCGGCCAGATCGTCGAAATGGGCACCCGCGACCAGGTCTTTTCGAACCCGCGCCACCCCTACACGAAGCGCTTGATCGAGGCCGTGCCGGTGCCCGATCCGGCAAAGCGCCGGCCGCGTTTCGCGCGTCTCGATCAGGAAATCCCGAGCCCGACTCGAAAGATTGGCGAAGAGCCGCCGAAACTGGCCCTGAGGGATCTTGGCAACGGTCATCTCGTTGCGGTTACCTGACGTGCGCAACTGTCGGCATTCTTGCGACGCTCAGAGCCAGCGCCGCACGGTTTGCCTGTAGTCGAGATACGCACTGCCGAAACGCCGTTCGAGATAGGCCTCCTTGCGGGCGACGACGCCGTAGCGGATCAGGATCGCCAGCGGCAGCGTGAGGACAAGGATCCAACTATTTTGCGCGGCCACGCCGATGCCGCCATAGATGAGAAACATGCCGAGATAGATCGGATTGCGCGTCCAGCCGTGGATGCCGGTCGTCACCAGCACGCGCGTCGGCTCATTCGTCGGCACCGGCGTCGTCGCGCGGGAGAAGTTGCGAATGCCCGCCGCGAAAAGCGCAAAACCGATCAAGATCAGCGAGCCGCCGATGATCCAGCTAACCAGCCCCGGACCGGGGAACGGCAAACGCAGCAGGCGATCCAGCACGAAGCCGATCAGCAGAGCGGCGAGAAAGAGCAGCGGCGGTCTCGCGATGACACCTGCGGTTCCGCTGTCGGTTTGCCCAGCCGGGTCCATTGCCATGTCTGCTCCCGCAGATTCCTAGGGCTACGAAGCCTATAGCCGCCTAGAAACGACAACTAGGTTGTCATCCTAAAAGTTGACAACTGTGGTGTCAATCGCAGAAGTTGCGACGGAAAAGGGAAGTAAAAAAATGGCGTCGGCACGACACGGGACTGACCGAACGACGGGAGCGGACCCCTTCGCTGACGGCAAGGCCGAGGCGATCGCCGAGCTGATGCTCGAAGTGGCCCAGTGCTTCTTCAGGATACGGGCTCTCGGCCAGAAGACCGGGCTCATCACCAGTTGGGGCGGCGGTGCGTTCGGCTTCATGCGAAGCCTGGCGCTGCTTGGCCCGCTCACCGTGCCGCAGATCGCCCAGATGCGGCCCACCAGCCGTCAGCGTATGCAGCGGCTGGCGGATGAGCTTGCGGCCGAGGGGCTGGTCGAATTCATCGACAATCCAAAACACCGGCGCTCGAAGCTTGTGCAGCTGACGCGCAAGGGCGCCGCGCGCTACGGCGAGCTGAACGCCCAGCTCCTGGCGATCGCCTCGACCATGGGCGTCGCTCTCGACGAAGCGGATATCCGCAAGACCGCCGGGATCGTGCGGCAGCTGAGCGACGATGTGAAAGTGCGCTCGGAGCGGCTGGGCTGACGCAAAGGCTGCGGCGCCATTGAAGGGAATTCCCGATGCTTGAGCGATGAGCTCGCCGGCCGTTTTCCACTTCCGTCCGGGCCAGCCGGCGAACGCTTGCCAACCGGAACCTCTGCGGAGCTGAGGCGTTCGAACCGCAGAAACTGAGAGCTGCGCCACCGCAAAAGAGTACTGCAATGGCTCAGAAGATAACGACAGGCACCAATGACCGGCCGCGCATCGAAACCATAGGCCAGTCCGGCGAAGGTCTGCCGGATGACAGCAGCGTGTCGCTTGAAGTCGACGAGACTGCGGTCGCCCGGTTGAGAAAGCAACTGCAAGGCAAACCCGAGCATTTTGGCGAAGGTCAAGCCAATCCCGACGAAGTCCCGGCAGGTATCCCTGGCGCCGGCGAGCATATGTGCCACCGCTGCGCCGGGACAGGCATGATCGACGGCCGCACCTGCCCCGAATGCGGCGGAACCGGAAAGGTGACGACGCCGATAGGCGGCGGCTGAGAAGATCAAGACAGCGATCCCATTTCGCGGCAACCTCGACCACGGAAGCGCCAAGAAGTCTGGGGCGATGGAAATTGTGCGGATCAGATCGCCGGCACCCACTTCCAGAACACGCCCTCCATCCGTTCGGGATAGTGTTTGAACTCGCATTCGAAGCGCCATCCGTAAGTCTTGGCGGCCGCCAGCGCTGCCGGGCTGACCGGGTTCATGCCCGTTCCCGGCGCGAACCAGTCTTCCAGCAAGTCGTCGGGTATGTAGGCGCCGATCCTCAAAGGCAGCTTTTCGAGGACGACATCCATTTCCTTCGGTGCGGACAATGGGGTCTCCTTTCGAGATCAATCCACGAACAAGTCATTCGAGGCCGATGGGTTCCAGAGCATCGCCGAGGTGACCGTCGGGGGGCAGGGCCATCGCCTTGATTCTGGTCATCTCGCATTATTTTTCGCCAGTAAGCTCCAATCGAGCGCTCTTTGGATTGTATTTGAACTTTACGATTGATTGGTCTCGAATCTTATCGACGACCTCATCGATCACCGGCAACGGAACAAGGAACCACTCTCGCGGCTTAACAGGATTGCCGAAACGATCCTCAATAGTGAGGTCGAGTTGCGCTGCCGAAAACACACGGTGCAGAATGTTCTCAAGCCGCACTCGATTGATGTTGAACAGCTTGTATGTGGCAATCACTTCGACATCGGCGAGCAGGTATGTGGCATCCAGCGCCGCATTCGCGATCCGGGTCTCGACCTTTCCGCCGGTCACGCCAATCTTGTGGATGAGTTCTCGGTGTGAGGCGACGCCCGGATGATTGGACTTGCTGCGAAGGACGTAGATTGTCCCGCTTTCGAGGTCTCCGTCGTCGGCTTCGCCGCCAAAGAGCGGCCCCACCGACGGGTCGGTGATGCGCCGCCCCGCGTCATCGCGGTGAAGCGCACGCTGAAGCGAGCGCAGAAGCACATCGCTCTCCGTTCCATTGTCATAAATGACGCGCAACCGGCTGTCACGCCGGTCATACTCGGTCATAAACTCCTCGCCCACTTCCGCGACGTACGCGATCTGGCCGCCGACGATGAAGAACTCGCCTTTCTTGATCTCGGCCATGGTCTGAAATGGTCGCGTCTGGCGGATACCGGAGTCCAGGTCTTTCCGAACCTGAGCAAACAATGGCGTGAACCTGTCGAAGTCTTCGCATTTCGTGCGGTTTGCGATCTCCTCGGCCGCGCGTTTGTCGGCGGCGGTGCGGACATACCGAAGCTCGGTGATGTCGGCTGCGCCGGCCGTGCCGGTCAGTTCCGCAAGCAACTCGTCGTCATTGGCTGGTTCCGCAAAGCCGCCCGCAGCGCTGCTAGCCGGCTGGAGAAGGCCTTGATGGTCCAGCGGCAGGAGCAGCAATCTGCATTCTTCAAGTGCGGAAAGCCGATCCAATCGCACTGCATAGAGCCGCTCGAAAATATCTCGGTCTTCGCCATGAAGCGGTGGATGGCCGTGCTGTTCGACGAACCGCTGGATTTCCTCGAAGCCGGCGATGATGCGTTCCTCGCGAGGTGAGCGGCCACCCTTCTTTTCCGGTCGGGCGAAGTCGTCGAGTTCGGCGCGCAGGTCATCGAGGTCGAGGTCACTCATAGCGACCCTCGTCCTTGAAGCGGACAAAGGCGGCGGCGCCTTCGGCCATCCGCTTTTCCCAGGCATCGGCCGAACTGATCGAGGGGAGCCGCCCCCGCTCCTTCTTGAATTTGACCGCGCGGACGGCGAGGTCCTTCGCCTCCTCCAGGGTCAGGCTGGTGCGTTTAGCGGCGATTGCCGCCGCCACCTGTTTGAGGCGGTCCTCGCTCATCGCTTTGGCGAGGATTGCGTAAGCCTCGCCGAACGGATTGATCCGGTCGATGAGGTCGATATCCAATTCGCGGACGTCCATCGCAAACCTCCGCACGCCATCGATCAGTGCAGTATTGGCGCTCGGTTCGCCGTTGGTGCTTCCACCTAGAGCAATCTGCTTCGCCTGCTGCGTCAGGTTAAGAGCGGCTACGGCGTGCTGGCGCACGGCCTCCTGATCTTCTTCGTCCAGTTCGGGATATTTGTCCTTAACGATCTTGCCCATGCGGACCTGCGTCAGTTCCTCGGGCACCAATTCCTCGTCAAACAGTCCGCGCTCGATGGCGGTCTTATCCTGAACGAAGGCGGCGATTACTTCGTTCAGATCCTCCTGGCAGATGCGTGCCGCTTCCTTGCTCTTGGGCTCGGCAAGACCCTTGATCTCGATCTGGAATTGACCCGTCTCCTTGTTGAAGCCAACATTTGTCTTTTTCGGGTCATAGCCGCCGTCGCCATAATCGAAACCTTCGATCGGGCCGCCGTTCGGATTCTTCGGGGTAAAGTTGAACCGCGGCGCAAGCACCTGTTCCATAAGAAGGCTCGCGGCGATGGCTTTCAGCGTGTCGTTGACCGCTTCCGTGACAGCCTCTTCGGAAGCGTCCGGCTCGGCGATCAGGTTGGTGAAGCGTGCGCGGGTCTTGCCCGGCGCATCACGGGTCGCTCGGCCGATGATCTGTACAATCTCGGTGAGGCTGGACCGATAGCCGACCGTCAGCGCGTGCTCACACCAAATCCAGTCGAAGCCTTCCTTGGCCATGCCAAGAGCGATGATGATGTCGACATGGTCACGGTTGTTTTTCTGTGCCGGGTCTTTCAGCGCAGCCGAAACTCGGTCCCGCCTCGTCGAGTCATCATCAACGAGATCGGCGATCCTAAGCTCGCGACCGTCAGGCGTCTTGACCAATTGAAAGCCGGTCGCGGGGTCGGTTCCATGCCATGCACCCAATTCCTCGATGACATGCTCGACTTCCCTGATCTTGTCCTTCGTGCTTTCGCGCGAATTGACGCTGGGGATGTGGATGATGGTTTTTTCGGAAGGGTCCAGGACCTTCAGGATGTCATCCGAATAGGGGCCGGAATAGAAGAAATAGCCAATGTCCAGCTGTTTGAGATATTCGTAGCCGTTCAACTGCTCATAGTAGGTGTACGTGACGGTATCGAATTTCGCCTCGTCCTGTGGGGACAGCACGGGCATGGCGTCGCCCCGGAAATAGGAGCCAGTCATGGCGACGATATGCGTGCGTTCGCGGGCGATTAGCTGTCCGAGATGCTGACCGAGCTTGCTGTTGGGATCGGCCGAGACGTGGTGAAATTCGTCGACGGCGATTAGCCGGTCGTCGAGCCTCTCAACACCGTATTGATCGACGGCAAACCGAAAAGTGGCGTGGGTGCAGACCAGAATCTTATCGTCACTGTCTAGAAACGCCGCTACGGACTTGACCTTTCCCCCATTGTCGTCACCGGGCGCGTTGCAGAGGTTCCATTTCGGCTGGACCGTCCAGTCAGCCCAAAAACCGAATTTAGTCAGCGGCTCGTCATTGAAGCTCGCTCCGATGGTTTTCTCCGGCACGACGATGATCGCCTGCTTGATCCCTTGATTGTGGAGCTTGTCCAGGGCGATGAACATGAGCGCCCTGCTCTTGCCGGAGGCTGGGGGCGACTTGATGAGAAGATACTGCTCGCCGCGCCGTTCGTAGGCGCGCTCCTGCATCGGCCGCATGCCGAGCGCATTAGCCTTGGTCGAACTGCCGTTGCGAGCATAGGAAACTGATACGGAGGGGACTTTCTCGTTGCGATCAGTCATTCGCCGGCCCTCTGGGCAAATTGCGCTTCGAACGCGCGCACGCTCTCATAGGCCTCGACGACACGGGTTTGGACCTTGCGCATCATGTCCGGCCCGCGCTCGGGCCAGCCGTGATGCTCAAACATGCCGGCAAACCCGCCGAACTTTCTGGTAGCGATCTCGGCAATTGCCTTCGCATCTCCGCCCGGTGCGTATGTGCTCGCCTTCATCCGCTTGCCCTCTGCTTTTGCTTTTTTGCCGCTCCTTGCCTGGCGGTCATCTTGGTGTAGAGCTCGAACAGTTTTTCGAGCCGTTCCGTGTCGTTGCGGAACCGGCGGCCGATATATATATGCGCTCCAGCACCGCATCATTGCGCTCGTGTGCTTCGCGCAGATCGGCCGGCATATTGTCGGGATCGTAGAGATCAGCAATCGTCGCCGGGAAGTGCCCCTCGCGCGCCAGCAGAATGTCCTCGGCACTGCGAGTCAGGTCGGTTTTGTTCTTCTCGGTTAGCGTGGGAACCGGAAAGGTGTTCCAGCCGAGCGTGTTGGAATAGCGAGTTCTGTTCTCTAATTTACCACATACGTTTGCGATCCAAACGCGGTGAAGCGTAGATGAGATAACGGACAAGTTCCACAGATCGGCTTCATAGATGACACGTATTAAGTCGGATAATACAGTCGTTTCGTCAAAGACGTCGCAAGTTATATATTCTCGTCTCTCCGAGAATACCTTCGGCACAGCGATAGCTAGCCCGCCTTTATGCGACCGAAAAGCAAAAAGATGTGGGCTATCAATAACTGCACGCGACTGCAGGCCTCGGCTTTCCAGCCTGACACCCCGGACTAGAGCCAACCTTTCGCTTACGGATGGGCTGGCTTTCGCTTCGGCGAGACCGTCAGAATTTATCCAAAGACAGAACCTAAGCTTGCCGTTAATCAACTCCTCCGAACCCACGAACCGCCTCAAGAATCTATCAGCTACCGATGGCTCACCCCGTTCCAACAAGGTCTTCTCTTGAGGTGATAGAATCAGATGACCCCCGTCAGACGCAGAATTTCCTGTGGCCATGTTCGGAACATTGCTGATCGGCCTTGATTGCTTTTCAACTATCACCGGCTCGCCAGCCACAAGATACGGGCTAATAGAACTAACTGCTCGCTTCGTGTCTTGATCGTAAATCAAGCCTCCTTGATCCAGACCAAGGCCTATTATGACACAGCTGACCCCTGCATTTTTGGCGGCATTATTACTCCATCGGAAGGACGTATGCGCGAAGTTTATGCGGACACCTTGAGAGAATACCCATGGCCAGAGCATGGCAACTTGCTCTCCTTGGCAAAGAGAATTAGTTGTAACTAGGCTAGCTTTTGAACTTGTCGATTTTATAAAACTTGCCGATTTCATAAGCCAGCAAGCCACGTAGTCCAAATCTTTGTATGACTTAAGCTCCGACCCCAAGACCCGGTCCTTATCAAGCTTCTGTTCAGCAGTCTGATTGACGCTACCTTGATAAGGCGGATTGCTGCATATGTATGTTTCACCATTCTCATTCTCGAAATCGATCTGCGCCTGGTCGAGCGGTGTATGGAACAGGTCATCCGCCTGAAACTTCACACCCGTCCCTGTCGGCGGGCAAATGCTCAGCCAATCAAGCCGGAGGGCGTTGCCGCAGGTGATCCAGTTCTGCGCGTCGAGCGGCAGAAACTCGGCCAAGGCCTCCTTCTGGCCGCGATAAAGCACGTCACACTGAAACTCCGCGATGATGAGCGCGAGCCGCGCGACCTCGGCCGGGAAGTCGCGCAACTCGATGCCCCGGAAATTAGTCAGCGGAATCTCCGTGCGCCGGTCGGCCTCGCCGCGGCGCTTGTTGATCTCGGCCTCGATCTCCCGCATCGCTTTGTAGGCGATCACAAGGAAATTGCCGGAGCCGCACGCAGGATCGAAGACCCTGATCTCAGCTATGCGTTTGCGCAAATTGAGCAGTGACCGTGGGTTGTCTCCCGCCTCCTCAAGCCGCGCCCGCAGGTCATCGAGGAATAGCGGGTTCAGCACTTTGAGGATATTTGGCACGCTGGTGTAGTGCATGCCGAGCGCACCACGCTCCTCATCATCGGCGACGGCCTGGATCATCGACCCGAAAATGTCCGGGTTGATCTTCGTCCAGTCGAGATTGCCGATATGCAGAAGGTAGGAGCGCGCGATCTTGGTGAAGCGCGGCACGTCCAGGCTGCCAGAAAACAGCCCGCCGTTCACATAGGGGAACACGTTCGCCCATCTTGGCAGTGCGGCGCCCCTCCGGTCGGCAATTTTGGTGTTCATCGCGCGGAACAATTCCCCGATCACCTCATGGGTGTTGGCCGAGTCCCTTGCGGTCATCTGTTCGATCGTCGCCGTGAAAAGGCGTGACCCGTTGAAGATATCCGTATCCTCGGCGAAGAAGCAAAAGATCAGCCGCGCCATGAAATGGTTCATGTCGGGCCGACGCGCTGCGGTCCCCCATTCGGGGTTGTCTTTCAGCAGTTCGACATAGAGCCGGTTCAGGCGGCCGGTGGCACGGATGTCGAACGAGCTTTCGCGGATTTGCTTGACGGTGGTGATTCCGGCGAGAGGCAAGAAGAAGCCAAAGTGGTCCGGGAAATCCCGATAGGCGCAGGCGACCGTCTCGCCGTTCGTCAAATCCTCTGCTTCAAAATCCGCGCCGTCGGTTGCAAGGATAAATCGCGCCTTCGCCCTGGCTGTGGCGGGGCTTGCTCTCAGCCCAGCGAGGGTCTTCGTGACTTCGCCCGGCGGGCAGACAGCGAGGTGGATATTGTTCGTTTGCAGGACGCCGCCCAGATCGGACTTGTTCGAAGCGCCCGCGCGCAGCCGCTTGATCGTCGTTTCCTTGTTGCCGAAGGCAGACAGGAAAGCGAACGGAAATTCATCCGCGTCGAATGGCGCTGCCGCCAACTCGGAAACGGCTTCCTCGATCTCAACTGCGTTCAATGCACTCCCCCACCACCCCGACCAGTCGACATAAGCCAGCGAGCCCCAACGTACATCGCTATTTGCTCTCGCATCGCCTGGAACGGTGACACTCTACCCGACTCGCCCAGCGCTTCAAAGGGACAAAATCATTGAAAAAACAACGCCTTATTGGCGCACCCGACAGGATTCGAACCTGTGACCTCTGCCTTCGGAGGGCAGCGCTCTATCCAGCTGAGCTACGGGTGCCTTCAGGATCGAGATCCGGAAAACGAACCAGCCGGGTAACCGGCCAGCCACGGCTTCTTAGCGGAAGCAGGCGCGGGCTTCAACGGGCAAGTGGCCGGCGGCGGGGCTGCGAACTCAGAATAACCCATTTTTCGGATTCCACGGAGGGCCACGATTTGGAGCCTGCCATGCAAACCTGCGGTTTTGTCGGAGCTATGAAGAATGGCGCCAAAGTCTGAAACGAAAAACCCGCCTCGGCGGGCGGGCGGTTGGTTGGCGCAAATCAGCACCATGAATAAATTCCTAGCATAACTGCCGTCACCTGTCAAGTTGAAACCACTGATCAAGAGCTCGCCTCCCCCCAAACGCCTCCCTCACTGCTCCCCGGCATACAGCAGCCGCGTCGTCGTGTTCGATGCCGGCGACAGGTTGCGCTGGATCAGCGCCTCGACGTGGTCGTTGCGCTGGCGCGCGCTGTCGGCGCCCATCACCACGAGGATCAGCCGGCGGCCGTCGGCATCGTAGGAGGTGACGATGTTGAAGCCCGAAGCTCTGATATAGCCTGTCTTGATGCCGTTGACGCCGCGGACGCGGCCGAGCATGTCGTTGTGGCCGCGCACCAGCCTGCCCCGGAACATGAAGTCGCTTTCGGAAAAATAGTGGAAATGTTGCGGGAAGCGGGCGCGCAGCGCCGTGCCGAGCACCGCCATATCGCGCGCCGTCGTCAGCTGGCCGGCGTCCGGCAGGCCCGAAGCGTTGCGGAAGACGGTGCTGCGCATGCCGATCTGGCGCGCCTTGGCGGTCATCATCGCGGCAAACCCTGCTTCGCTGCCGCCGAGATATTCGGCGACGGCGACCGCCACGTCATTGGCCGATTTGACGGTGATCGCCCGGATCGCCGAATCGACGTCGATCGTCTCGCCGCGCCGGAAGCGCAGCTTGGTCGGCGGCTGCCTGGCGGCATTGGCCGACACCGGGATCAGCGTCGTCTTGGCTAGGCGGCCCTGCTCCAGCGCCTCGAACAGCAGGTAGAGCGTCATCATCTTGGTCAGCGACGCCGGATAGCGCGGCGCGGTCGAATTGGCCTCGAACAGCGTCCTGCCGCTGCCATCGATGACCATAGCCGCATATTTCTGCGCCGGCGCCGGCACGGCCAGCATGGTCTCCGTCGGCGTCGTCGCGCAGCCGGCTACCAGCACCAGCAGCGCAAACGCCGCGACAAATCTTTGGATGAACGGAAAGAGGCGCGGTTTGGACATTCTGAAGGTAAGCTGTTGCTGAAACGAGTGGGAAACTAGCCTAACGCAATGGCGCCGTCCATTTGGTTAATGCCGGTGTTCACGGCAATCGCTTCAGGTTTGAATTCACCCCGGCGTTGGCGCTGCCCTCATTGCCCTGCCGGCATTGCGGCCAGTTTCTTTCTCCCCGTTTACGGCAGGGCTATCTCGGTGAAAGGCCGAGGCTTTCGCTCTACGATGGACCCCCACCCTAACCCTCCCCACAAGGGGGAGGGAACGCTGCCGCGCGCCTTTACTTTCCCTTGGGCGCGCCGGAAGGCAGGCAATTTGCCGAGGTCAGCGCCAACGGAAGTCTCCCTCCCCCTTGTGGGGAGGGGTTAGGGGTGGGGGTGCGTCGTAGAGCGAAAGCCTCGGCCTCCACTGCGAAAGCCTCGGGGCTAGGGGTCGTCACCGGGCAAATGCGTCTCCGACATGAAATGCCCATCACCCAGCTTGCGCAACCGGCACCGAGCGGGTTTGCTGGCGCCGGCAGAATCAGCAGGTGCGCCATGGATACGCTCACGATCAAAGCAAAAGGCATTTCGGTAACGATCGATCTCACCGTCGGCCATCTCGCCGACATGACGGTCGATGTCGATGGGCGCCGGCTAAAACCGCTGCATCGCGCGCCGTGGGTCGACGAGCCGCGCGCGACGCTGCCGCCAGACCTGCCCGCCGGCACCGTTCGCCTGTCCGGCGATTTTTTATGCGCGCCGTTTTCGCGCAGCGATGTCGAGGAAGCACCCTTGCACGGCTGGCCGGCCAACAGCCCATGGGATGTCGTCGCCTCGGCGGCGACCGCCGATGGCTGGCGCGCGGTCTTCAGGCTGCAGCACAAGGTTTTGGGCGCGACGGTCGATAAGATCCTCACCCTGCGCGACGACCATCCCTTTCTCTACCAGGAGCATGTCTTTTCCGGCGGTTCCGGCGGCATTTCCGTCGCCCATCATCCGATGACGGTGATGAAAGACGGCGGCAGGCTGGCTTTCTCGCCGAAGCGATTTGCGGCAACGCCGGACGACCCGCTCGAGCCCGATCCGGCCCGCGGCCGGTTCCGCTTCGCCTATCCCGCGCGTTCGACCGACCTGACGCGTTTTCCCGCCGCCGATGGCGGCACGCTCGACCTGACCGACTATCGCATGGACCAGAGCCGAGAGGATTTCGTCACGCTGGTCGAGGCCGATCATGGCGGGCCGGGCTGGACCGCGCTGGCGCGAAAAGCGGAAGCCGATCTCGTTGTGGTGCTGAAGAACCCGGCCGAACTGCCGGTCACCATGCTGTGGGTCAGCAATGGCGGGCGCGACTACGCGCCGTGGAGCGGCCGCCATCGCGGCGTGCTCGGCATCGAGGACGGCCGCACCGCGCTCGGCCATGCCGCGTCGCTGGGCGACAACTGGCTGAAGCGGGAAGGGGTGGCGACCGCCTTTGACCTTGGCGAAGGCGGCAACGTCTCGTTCCGCCACGTCATCGGCGTTTTGCCCTTATCCGGCGGCGAGCCGCCGCGCGATATCGCCACCGCGCAGGGGCATATGCGCCTTGCGGCTGCCGACGGTTCGACGCGGGAGGTCGCCTTCGACGGCGATTTCCTGCGGATCGGCCGATCGGTTCCTGGTTGATTGGGCTGGCCTGGGCGATTGCTTCAGGTTGCCCCTCGCCCGTCTGCGTTCCACCGTTCGTGGTTGGCGAAAGCTGCGATGACGGCCGATCTCCCCCCTTGCGGGGGAGATGTCCGGCAGGACAGAGGGGGGTGCGAAGGATCGCCAACTTTCGACATAACCCGTTCCAGCCATTCTCAACCGGGAACCAGCCCGAGGGCTTGATTGCGACCTGGTTGCTAAGGTCGGAGGGACAGCACCCCCCTCTGCCCTGCCGGGCATCTCCCCCGCAAGGGGGGAGATCGGTAGCTTCGCCGATGGTGCCTACTTTGGAACGTGCCCGGCAGGGCAATGAGGGGCGGCGGCGACCCCGACAATTGGTCGCCTTCAATCCCGCGTTTGAAATTTCCGCGAACTGCCGCCAAGATGCAGCCGAAATTATGACCCGGAATCACGCATGTCCGAGATTGCTCACCTCGCCGCCACCATCTTCAAGCGCGCCGGCAAGGCGCGGCGCTTTGTCGTTGCCATTGCCGGTCCTCCGGGCGCCGGCAAGTCGACGCTGTCGGCGCGCCTGCATGAGCTGCTGCCGGAAGGCGCGGCCGAAATCGTGCCGATGGACGGCTTCCATTATGACGATATCGTGCTCGAGCAGCGCGGCCTGCGCGCGCGAAAGGGCGCTCCGGAAACCTTTGACTTTGCCGGCTTCGAAACCTTGCTGAAGCGCATCCGCGCCGCCGAGCCCGACATCGCCATTCCGGTGTTCGACCGCAGCATGGAGCTGTCGCGCGCGGCCGCTTCGATCATCGCCGCCGACACCAAATTCGTCCTGGTCGAAGGCAATTATTTGCTCCTTGACGAGGAACCGTGGTCGCGGCTGGCGCCGCTGTTCGATTTCTCTGTTTTCGTCGATGTGCCGCGCGCCGAGCTCGAGCGCCGGCTGCTCGAGCGATGGCACGAGCATGGCCGCTCCGACGATGACGCCCGCGCCTGGATCGCTTCCAACGACATGCCCAACATCGACCGCGTGCTTGCCCGCCGCCGTCGCGCCGATCTGGTGCTTGGCGATCAACCCTGATTCGCAAGGACCGCCCGGCCTGGAACCTTAGGACTTTCCGGCCGTTATCTCGAATACGGCAATGATGCTGACATGAGGAAGACTGTCCGATGGCTACTCCGATGGCAAACAAGGCAAGAAAGCCTGCGCCCGGCAAGGGCAGGGCAACTCGATCCAGGGCAACTGGATCCAAGGCTACTGAATCAAAGGCAACTGAATCGAAGACCGGCGCTGGCCCGGCCGTTGCCGCCCGCTCCAAGGATGCAAAGCCCAGTTTTGGCAAGGCAGCACCGAAGAAAGTGACGCCGACCGCCGCCAAAACCACGGCAAAACCGGCTAGGTCGAGGAAGTCGGCAAGTGGCGGCTCGATGGCGGACAGCGCGATGCGCACCGTCAAGACGACGGCCAATGTCGCGGCTGGCGCAGTTGTCGCCACCGCCAAGACCGCTGCGTCCCTCGCCGCTTCCGTCATGGGCAAGGGCGGCTCAAAACCCAAAGCCAAGACAAAATAGCCGGTTCTCGGCGCCGGCCGCCGATTGAGCTAGCCGCGTGCGGGGATAGCAAGACCTCTTTGCACCGCCGGCCGGGCAAGGCCGCGCTCCAGCCATGCCGCGACATGGGAAAAATCGTCGAAGCCGACAAGCTCCCTTGCCTCGTAAAAACCGATCAGATTGCGCACCCAGCCCAGCATCGAGATATCGGCAATGGTGTAATCGTCGTCCATGATCCAGCTGCGGCCCGTCAGCCTCGTCTCGAGCACACCGATCAGCCGCCGTGATTCGTCGCGATAGCGCGCCAGCGGGCGCTTGTCGGCGATCTCGCGTCCGGCGAATTTGTGGAAAAAACCGACCTGCCCGAACATCGGCCCGATCGAGGCCATCTGGAAGAACACCCACTGGATCGTTTTGTAACGCCGCGCCGGGTCGGCCGGGATCAGCCGGCCGGTCTTGTCGGTGAGGTAGAGCAGCATGGCGCCGGATTCGAACAGCCCGATCGGCTTGCCGCCCGGGCCATCCGGATCGATCATCGCCGGGATCTTGCCGTTCGGGTTCAGCGACAGGAATTCCGGCGTCCAGCTTTCGTCCTTGCCGATGTTCACCGCATGCGCCTCGTAGGGCAGGCCGAGTTCCTCCAGCGCGATCGACACTTTTACCCCGTTCGGCGTCGGGAACGAATAAAGCTGGATGCGGTCGGGATGGCTGGCCGGCCAGCGCGTGGCGATCGGAAAGGCGGACAGGTCGGTCATCGAAACTCCTGGGATTTTTTTTCGCGCAAGCGCGCCGTGGTGGCGCGTGGCAAGACGCGTCTCGCCGTGTCTGGATGATCCGGTTGCCGTCAGACCGCCTTGAACGCCAGCACCGCATTGGTGCCGCCGAAGGCGAAGCCGTTGCTGATCGCCGCGCGCACCTTGCGCTCGCGCGCCACATTCGGCGTGATGTCGAGTTCGCAATCGGCGTCGGTTTCGCGAAAATTGGCCGTCGGCGGCACGATGCCTTCGCGGATCGCCATCACGCAGGCGATCAGCTCCAGGGCGCCCGACGCGCCGAGGCAGTGGGCATGCATCGATTTGGTCGAGGAGATCGATAGCCTGTGGGCATGGTCGCCGAAGACCCGCTTGATCGCCGCCGTCTCGATCTGGTCGTTGGCCTTGGTGCCGGTGCCATGCGCATTGATATAGTCGATGTCTTCCGGGTTGAGCCTGGCATCGACGAGGCAGAAGCGCATCGCCGCCTCCGGCCCCTCGATGGTCGGCGCGACGATGTCGGAGGCATCGCCGGAAAGGCCGGCGCCGGCAATTTCGGCAAGGATCGTGGCGCCGCGCGCCATGGCATGCTCAAAAGTTTCCAGCACGACCATGCCGGCGCCTTCGCCGAGCACCAAGCCCTGGCGATCGGCCGAAAACGGCCGGCAGGTGTCGGGCGCCAGCACCCGCAGCGCCTCCCAGCCTTTCAGGATGCCCCAGACCAGCGGCGCATCGGTGCCGCCGGCGAGCATGACGTCGGCGCGGCCAAGCCTGATCTGGTCGACCGCCGAGGCAATGGCGTGATTGGACGAGGAGCAGGCCGAGGTGATGCCGAAGACCGGCCCGCGAAGGCCGAGATTCATGCTGACATGGCCGGCCGCAGCGCCCGGCATCACTTTCGGCACGGTGAAGATGCCGGTGCGGTTCTTGCCCTCGAGCAGGATGGCGCGATAGCTCTCTTCGATCGCCTCCCAGCCGCAAACGCCGACGCCGACGATGGAGCCCATCCGGTAGGTGTTGGCCGCGTGCAAGCTTAGCCCGGCTTGTTGCGCGGCCTCGCGCGCGGCGATCGTCGCCAACAGGCTGAAACGGTCCATCGACACGGCCTGCTTGCGGTCGATGCCGTGCTCGGGAAGGGTCCTGATTTCGCAGCCGACCCTGATTTTCAGGTCATGCAGCTCCGAATTGACGATCGGGCCGATGGCCGAACGGCCGGCGCGCATCTCGCCCCAGATCGTCGGCACGTCGGTGCCGAGCCCGCACAGGCCGCCGATGCCGGTAATGACGACGCGCTTGTGCATTCGGTCAGGCTTTTTTCGCGATCAGCGCGCGAACCGCCTCGACCATGTCGCCGACGTTCTTCAGATTGCTCCAGGCGTCGACCGTGTTCATCTCGATCTCGATGCCATACTGTTCCTCGAGGTCGAAGATGATCTCCGTCAGTTCCAGCGAATGGATGCCAAGCGAGGTCAGTTCGGTGCTGGTGGTGATTTCTTCGCCACCCGGCTCGGCATGAGCCTTGATCTTCTCGATGATGTCCGTTGCCAGCTGGTCAGCCATTCGGTTCCTTCCCCAACCCTCGTCGTTTCCCGGCGCCAACGGATCGGCGCCCGTTTTTCCCCAGGTTCAGACCGTCACCGTCGCCTTTTATCCGGCCAGGCGTTGTGTGACCGTACCAAGACGGCTCCTCTATAGAAACCGAAACGTTGTCAAGCAACAAGCTATATGTCGACAAAGCCGGCGCTGTGCTTAAGTTGGCGCCGTGGATATGATCGGACAGGACCTGACCTTTGTGCCGCCGGCCCAGCGCGTCGCCGGCACGGCGCGGCTTGCCTGTGAGAAGGATGGCGGCCGCACGCGGCTTCGGCGGCTTTATCAGGATGGATCCGCCAAGATCCGCATGCCGGCCGTCTCGGCCGATCCGCTCGAAGCCGTGCTGATCAACACCGCCGGCGGGCTGACCGGCGGCGACCGCCTTGGCTGGCAGGTCGATGTCGGCGCCGGCGCCTGCGCCAGCATAACCACCCAGGCCTGCGAGAAAATCTACCGCGCTGCGTCCGATCGTGCCGAGGTGCGGGTCAAGCTGACCGTCGGCGCCGGCGGCCGCATCGCCTGGCTGCCACAGGAAACCATCGTCTTTGATCGCTCGGCCTTTGCCCGCAGGCTCGACCTGGAGCTTGCCGCCGGCGCCGAGGCGCTGGTGCTCGAGGCGACCGTTTTTGGCCGCCTCGCCATGGGCGAACGCGCGGCGCACGGCGATTTCCACGACCGCTGGCGCGTCAGCCAGGACGGAGCGCTGGTTCATGCCGAGGATTTCCGCATCGGGCCGGACATTGCCGCGATTCTGGGCGGTTCGGCCGTGGCCGGCGGCGCCATTGCCATGGCGACGGTGCTGATGATCTCGCCGCGGGTCGAGGCTTTGCTCGATCCGGCCCGGGACATCATCGGCGGCCAGGGCGACGCCAGCGTCTGGAGCGTGAAGAAATCTGGCAAGCTTCTTGCGAGGCTGTTTGCCGAGGACGGCTACCAGCTCCGCAAGCGGCTGGTTCCGCTTGTCGAATTGCTCAACGGACGGGCCGGTCTGCCCAAATTATGGTCACTCTGATTCCGATTATGTCATTGCAATTTACGCCATCGTAGGGAAACGCATGAACCTGACGCCAAGGGAAAAGGACAAGCTGCTCATCGCCATGGCGGCGATTGTGGCGCGCAAGCGGCTCGAACGCGGCGTCAAGCTCAATCACCCGGAGGCGATCGCGCTGATCACCGACTTCGTCGTCGAGGGCGCCCGCGACGGCCGCCAGGTCGCCGAGCTGATGGAGGCCGGCGCCCACGTCGTCACCCGCGCGCAGGTGATGGAAGGCATCGCCGAGATGATCCACGACGTCCAGGTCGAGGCGACGTTTCCCGACGGCACCAAGCTGGTGACCGTGCACGAGCCGATAAGGTAAGTGCCGATAAGGTGAGGTGAGAACAATGCTTGAGCTGCGCCCCAACTGCGAATGCTGCGACAGGGACCTGCCGCCTGAGGCGACGGATGCGCTGATCTGCACCTTCGAGTGCACCTTCTGCGCCGAGTGCGTGGACCGTGTTCTGGGAGGCATTTGCCCTAACTGCGGCGGTGATTTCGCACCGCGCCCGATCCGCCCGGCAGCGATGCTGAACAAATATCCCGCCTCGACAAAGCGCGTCCTCAAGGCCGAAGGCTGCGGCCCGGAGCGCCGCGCCGCGTGACGGCACGATCCTGACAGCGAAAGGCATATCGATGGCGATGATCCCGGGCGAAATCATCACGGCAGGCGGCGAGATCGAGCTCAACAAGGGCCAGCCGACCATCACCATGAAAGTGGCCAACAGCGGCGACCGGCCGATCCAGGTCGGCAGCCACTATCATTTCTTCGAGACCAATGAGGGGCTGAAATTCGATCGTGACAAGGCGCGCGGCATGCGCCTCGACATTGCCGCCGGCACGGCGATGCGCTTCGAGCCCGGCCAGGAGCGCGACGTCACCTTGGTGCCGCTCGGCGGCAAGCGCGAGGTCTACGGCTTTCAGCAGAAAATCATGGGCACGCTGTGAGATCCCCTGGTCGCGTTATGCGATCCCCTGGTCGCGTTGTGCGATCCCCTGGTCGCGTTGTGCGATCCAGAGCGTCCAGCGGTTTCGGCTCAGCTGGGCGGCTTGGCCGCCGCGTAGATGACGACCTTGCCAGGATCGTCGAATTCGACGGCGAGAACGTCTTCGGTCTGCACGCGTCGAGAGTCGATGGCGTTGAACAGCAATGCGTTCGCCTCGATCTCGTCGCGCAGTTCCGCAATGTCCTCCTGATGCTGCTCGACCTTGCTTTCGATCGCCGGCGGCAGCCCGCCTTCCGTGCGCGCGGCGTCGGTAAGGAACACGATGTCGACCTTGTCGAGCTTGGACGTCTTGCGCACCGCGCCGATGTTTTCACGCGTCCGGTCGATCGCGGTCGTGACTTTGCCGGCCTCGACAGCCGTGTTGGTCTCTTCCTGGCCGACCTCCGAGCCGATGATCTTGTTCTGGGTCTCAGGGCCTTCAAGGCCCTGCGCATTCAGCCCGGCCTGGGGAGCGCTCGCCGCAAGAAACGCAGTTGCGGCCAGCATATGCAGCCATCTGGTGTCGGGGAAGGTGGTGATCGCCATCGCTCGCTCTCGGAGCCGCTTTCGAGGCTCGCTTCTAGGCCAAAAAGTCGAAACGTATTCCGCCCTGCGAAGGTTCCCTCCCCGATGCGGCAGGCCGGCCTCGTGCCGGCCCGCCACGGCGCATCGTCAGCTCGCTTTCTTGGTGATCAAGGTCAGCGAGCCGTTGGCGTCCATGCTGGCGGCGATCACTTGCGCCGAGGTGAGGCCCTTGGCTTCGAGTGCGGATTTGACTTGGGGGGTCGCGTCGATCGAACTGCGCAATTTCTGCAGGCCGTCCTCGCCGCGCTTGGCGATCACTTCGTTGACCTTGGTCTGCGTTTCCTTGGGCAGTTCCTCGATGTCGACGACGTTGACGGTCTGGATCGCCGGTGCTTGCGGCTGAGCGCCGGGTGCTGCGGGAGCGGGCGAAGCCGGCGGCTCGGCAGGCTGCGGCGCAGGCTGTTGCTGGGCGCTGGCGGCGGTCGCGAGCAGCAGGGTGGCGGCGGCTGCGAGAGAGATCGTTTTGCGCATAAAACTTCCTTTCCATCGATTGGCAAACGGTCGTTTTGGGGTGACCCTGCCACCTCAAACGTTAAATGGGATCGGAAGGTGTCGCCCAGCAGGTCATTGCGTGACCATAGGATGGCGACAATGTGGGGCCGGGCTTCGCCCCGGCCGTATCTTGGGTCGTATTTCGGGAGCAATTGCTGATGGCTAGAATCACCCGCGCCGCCTATGCGCAGATGTACGGCCCGACCGTCGGCGACAAGGTGCGGCTTGCCGATACCGAGCTGTTCATCGAGGTCGAGAAGGATTTCACCCTGCATGGCGAAGAGGTGAAATTCGGCGGCGGCAAGGTTATTCGCGATGGCATGGGACAGAGCCAGGTGTCCCGCGCCCAAGGCGCGGTCGACACCGTCATCACCAATGCGCTGGTCGTCGATGCCTCAGGCGGCATCTTCAAGGCCGATATCGGCCTGAGCGACGGCCGCATTGCCGCGATCGGCAAGGCCGGCAATCCGGACATGCAAGACGGCGTCACCATCATCATCGGCCCCGGCACCGAGATCATCGCCGGCGAGGGCAAGATCCTCACCGCCGGCGGCTTCGACGCGCATATCCATTTCATCTGCCCGCAGCAGATCGAGGAGGCGCTGATGTCAGGCATCACCACCATGCTCGGCGGCGGCACCGGACCGGCGCATGGCACGCTGGCGACGACCTGCACGCCCGGCCCGTGGCATCTGGCGCGCATGATCCAGTCCTTCGACGCCTTTCCGATGAACATCGGCCTGTCGGGCAAGGGCAACGCGTCGTTGCCGGCCGCGCTTGAAGAAATGGTGCTGGGCGGCGCCTGCTCGCTTAAGTTGCACGAGGACTGGGGCACGACGCCAGCGGCAATCGACTGCTGCCTGTCGGTCGCCGACAACTATGACGTGCAGGTGATGATCCACACCGACACGCTGAACGAGTCCGGCTTTGTCGAGAACACCGTGGCGGCGATCAAGGGCCGCACCATCCACGCCTTCCACACCGAAGGCGCCGGCGGCGGCCATGCGCCCGACATCATCAAGGTTTGCGGCCTGCCCAATGTCATCCCGTCGTCGACCAATCCGACCCGGCCCTACACCGTCAACACGCTGGCCGAGCATCTCGACATGCTGATGGTCTGCCATCATCTGTCGCCGTCGATCCCCGAAGACATCGCCTTTGCCGAAAGCCGCATCCGCAAGGAGACCATCGCCGCCGAAGACATTTTGCACGACATCGGCGCCTTCTCGATCATCTCGTCGGACAGCCAGGCGATGGGCCGCGTCGGCGAAGTGGCGATCCGCACCTGGCAGACCGCCGACAAGATGAAGCGCCAGCGCGGCTCGCTGCCGCAGGAAACCGGCGACAACGACAATTTCCGCGTCCGCCGCTACATCGCCAAATACACGATCAACCCGGCCATCGCGCATGGCCTGTCGAACGAGATCGGCTCGGTGGCGGTCGGCAAGCGCGCCGATCTGGTGCTGTGGAACCCGGCCTTCTTCGGAGTCAAGCCGGACATGGTGCTGGTCGGCGGCATGATCGCGGCCGCCCCGATGGGCGATCCCAACGCCTCGATCCCGACACCGCAGCCGATGCACTACCGGCCGATGTTCGGCGCCTATGGCAAGGCGATGACCAATTCGTCGGTGACTTTTGTCTCGAAAGCCGCGCTCGATGCCGGCCTGCGCGGCAGGCTCGGCGTCGACAAGCAGATGGTCGCCGTCGACAACACCCGCGGCGGCATCGGCAAGCACTCGATGGTGCTCAACGACGCCACCCCGCATGTCGAGGTCGATCCCGAAACCTACGAGGTCCGCGCCGACGGCGAATTGCTCACCTGCGAGCCGGCCACCGTGCTGCCGATGGCGCAGAGGTACTTTTTGTTCTGATCCCTACAAACGCCCTGTTGGCGGGGCGTCAAATTCGGTGCTCAGTTGTCCAAGCTCTGACGTGCCGTTTTTGCGATTGTCTCGAAATTGCGGCATGATGGGCCTCATGAACAGGATTGATCGTCTCAGGGCCCTCACTCCCTACGAAGCGGACTACGTCCAGTGGTGCGCCGAGCAAAGCGCATTGTTGCGCGAAGCTCGTTTCTCCGACCTCGATCGTGAGAATCTTGCCGAGGAGATCGAGAGCTTGGGGAGACGTGACAAACGCGAGATTCGCAGTCGGATGGAGGTGCTGCTTGCACATCTCCTGAAATGGGAATTCCAACCCGGCCATCGAAGTCACAGTTGGCAATCGTCAATTTCCGAACAGCGCATCTGGATCGGAAACATCATCAAGGACAGCCCGAGTCTTCGCCGATATCCCGCTCAGATTTTCGACGAGGCATATAAAGACGCTTTGCTTGTCGCGGTCAGGGAAACGGGTCTCAGGAAATCTCACTTTCCAGGCGAACCTCCATTCACATGCAAGCAGGCGCTCGATGAACGATTTTGGCCGGGCAATCCACTCTCGATGGGCGATTTCCTGCGGGATTAGCTGGCTTCTTCGGCGACCGTCGCTTTCACATCGCCTTTGTCGCCGCCGCCCTCGTCTACCAGATATCGTTCATCCTGCGGCTCTTCGACACGATCGTTTGAGCACCATTGGGGCGGCGCACGCGATAGGCTACGCTTTTTGGGAGAGGAAGTTTTACATGAAGCTCGACATCCGCACCGATTTCACCAAATTCCCGCGTGCCGTCTCGGTTCTGAGCGCCGGCGAGGCAGGAGCGGTCGCGCCCTACGATCGTGCGGTGCTTGCCCATGACGAGCGGCATCTGCGCCGCCGCGCCATCGAAACGGCCCGTAGCGATAGAGTGCTGGTCGACCTGCCCGAACCGGTGGCCTTGAACGATGGCGACCGCCTGGTGCTGGAGGATGGCCGTCATATCGAGATCGTCGCGGCCGAGGAACCGCTCTACGATATCCGCGCCAGCGGCCCTGTCCATCTCGCCGAGCTTGCCTGGCATATCGGCAACCGCCACCTTGCCGCCGCCATCGAGGCTAACCGCATCCTCATCCTGCGCGACCATGTCATCAAGGCGATGCTGGAAGGCCTGGGCGCCACGGTGAGCGACGTTTCCGAGCCGTTCAAGCCGTTGCGCGGCGCCTATTCCGGGCACAGTCACGGTCATGCCCATGCCGAGGCGCATGCGCACAGCGGTGCGCATTCCCATACCCATAGCGAATCGCATTCCCACAGCCATTCGCACGACCATGACTGACCAGCCTTCCAACGTCGCTTTGTTGCGGCTGATGGCGTGGCTGTCGCCTGCCTTCCCGGTCGGCGGTTTTTCCTACAGCCATGGTCTCGAACAAGCCGTGCATGCCGGCCTGGTCGCCGACAGCAAAGACCTCGCCGCGTGGCTGGAGACGCTGGTCGAGATGGGCTCGGGCTGGAACGATGCCGTGCTGTTTGCCGAAAGCTGGCGGCGCGCCCGCCAAGCCGGCGATCTCGCCGAAATCGCAGCCCTCGCCGAGGCCTTGGCCGGCTCGCGCGAGCGCCACAGCGAGACCATGCTGCAGGGCGCCGCCTTCCTGAAGGCGGCATCGGCCTGGCCGTGTCAGGTGCTCGACCGTCTGCCGGCCGAGTGCGCCTATTGCGTCGCCGTCGGTGCAACTGCCGGTGGCAACGCCATTGCCCTGCACGATGCACTGTCGGCCTTCCTGCACAGCTTCTTTTCCAACCTCGTCCAGGCCGCGATCCGGCTTGGCGTCGTCGGCCAGACCGGCGCCACGGCGCTGCTCGCCGGCTTCGAGCCGCTGGCGTTGGAAACTGCCGCCCGCGCTGCCGGCTCGACGCTGGACGATCTCGGCGGCTGCGCCTTCGTCTCGGATGTCATGGCGATGAAGCACGAGACGCAATATTCGCGGCTGTTCCGCTCATGATCGTCCTCGCCTTCGCGCTCTCCTTCGTCCTGCTGCTGATCACCACCCTGCATGTCTATTGGGGCATTGGCGGCATCTGGCCGGGCAGCGACGCTGCCTCCTGCGCCCGCGCTGTGGTCGGCTTTCGCGGCGTCGACGAAATGCCGGCGCCCTTCGCCAGCTTCGCCGTCGCCGCCTGCCTCGGCCTGGCGACACTGTGGCCGCTGGCGCTCGAAGGCGTGTTTGCCACGCCCTTTCCCAAGGCCGGGCTTGCCGCGACAGCGCTGCTCATCGCGCTGGTCTTCCTGGGGCGCGGCATTGCCGGCTTCACGCCCTGGTGGCGCCGGCTGGCGCCCGAACAGCCTTTCGCGCGGCTCGATGTCAGCTATTATTCGCCGCTCTGCCTGGTTGTAGGGCTCGGCTTTGCAGTGCTAGCCATCATGGAGTTCCCTGGATGACACAAGCCAATGGTCCCCTTCGCGTCGGCATCGGCGGTCCCGTCGGCTCCGGCAAGACGACGCTCACCGAAAAGCTCTGCAAGGCGCTGCGCGACGAGTTCTCCATCGCCGTGGTCACCAATGACATCTATACCAAGGAAGACGCCATGATGCTGGCCCGGCTTCAGGCGCTGCCCGAGGATCGCATCATCGGCGTCGAGACCGGCGGCTGCCCGCACACCGCCATCCGCGAGGACGCCTCGATCAATCTGCAGGCGATCGCCGAGATGACCAGGAAATTCCCGGATCTCGACATCGTCTTCATCGAATCGGGCGGCGACAACCTCGCCGCCACGTTTTCCCCCGACCTCGCCGATCTGACGCTCTACGTCATCTCGGTCTGCCAGGGCGAAGAAATCCCGCGCAAGGGCGGCCCGGCGATCACCCGGTCCGATTTCCTGGTCATCAACAAGAGCGATCTCGCCCCCTATGTGAACGTCAATCTCGATGTCATGGAGAGCGATGCCGCCCGCATGCGCGACAAGCGGCCGTTCGGATTTACCGATCTGTCGCGCGGCAAGGGCCTGCAGCAGGTGATCGATTTTATCGTCGAGCATGGCGGGCTGCGCATCGACGCCGCCAGAAGCACTGCGGCGTAAGCCGAAGCCCTCGCCTGCACCAAACGAAACCGGTTGCGCGCATCGGCGGCGCGCGGCATCCTTGCTTCTTTCACGGAGGTTTTCGATGAGCATCGCCCGCCTGCAGAAGGAAATGCTGACCAACCTGCCCTTCTACGAGGAACGCGTCGATCTGGCCTGCGCCTTCCGCTGGACGGCGCGGCTCAACATGCATGAAGCGGTGGCCAATCATTTCTCGCTGGCTGTCAACGATGACGGCTCGCAATTCCTGATGAATCCCAACCAGGTGCATTTCTCGCGCATCAAGGCGAGCGACCTGCTGCTGATCGACGCCAACGATCCCGATACGCTCTCCGGCCCGGATGCGCCCGACCCGACGGCATGGGGGCTGCATGGCGCCATCCATCGCAATGTCCGTCATGCGCGCTGCGTCATGCATGTGCACTCGATCCACGCCACGGTGCTCGCTTCGCTGGCCGACTCGACGCTGCCGCCGATCGACCAGAACGCGGCGATCTTCTTCAACCGGCACGTCGTCGACGGCCATTATGGTGGGCTCGCCTTCGAGGAAGAGGGCGAACGCTGCTCGCAGCTGCTCACCGATCCGAAGGTCAAGGTGATGGTCATGGGCAACCATGGCGTGCTGGTCATCGGCGATACCGTCGCCGACACCTTCAACCGCATGTTCTATTTCGAACGCGCCGCCGAGACCTACATCAAGGCGCTGTGGACCGGCCGCCCGCTGCGGGTCCTGTCGAATGAAATCGCCGAGAAGGCAGCAGCGGAGCAGGAAGATTATCCCGGTCAGGCCGAACGGCACCTGTCCGAATTGAAGGCGATCCTCGACGAGCAGGAGCCGGTTTACCGGAACTGAGCGCCCTTCTCCCCGATTTTTTCGAAGGTGGACCCCCACCCTAACCCTCCCCACAAGGGGGAGGGAACGCTGCCGCGCGCATTTATTCTCCCCTTTGGCGCCGAACGCAGGCAGGTTGCCGAGGTCAGCGCCAGCGGAAGTCTCCCTCCCCCTTGCGGGGAGGGTTTAGGGGTGGGGTAAATCGTAGAGCGAAAGCCTCGGCTTTCCACCTGCGATAGCCCTGCCATAGTGACGGGGAGAAGGGCGCTCTGATCGCCGGTTTCCCCAATCTTAAAGCCCGAGTTCAGCCCGCAATTCGTCGGCGCTGTTGATGACGATCGCGCCGGGCGGCCCTGCCATGGGCGCTTCCGGCCAGAAGATCGTCCTCATCCCCGCCGCCAGCCCAGCCGTGGAGCCGGTCACGCTGTCCTCGACGGCCACGGCATCGGCCGGATCGACACCGGCCAGCCATGCGGCGCGCAAAAAAGGTTCCGCATGCGGCTTGCCTTCGCGCACGTCGTTGCGGCTGATCGTCTTCATGCCGGGATAGAAAAGACCGACCATGCGCAGATTGGCGTCGACGACCAGCCGGTCGGAATTGGACACCACCGCTTGCGCCACGCCAAGCGCGCGCAACTCGTTGTAGATCTCGATGGCGCCAGGACGCGGCTTCAGCGTCTCGGCCATCGGCAGATAGTGGTCGTATTTGCGCACGATCCAGTCGTCGAAGGCCAGGTCGAGGCCGAACTCGTCGCGCAGCATCTCGTAGACCGGCCATGCGGCGATGCCGAGCACCCGCTCATGCAGGTTGGCCGGCGCCGCGATGCCGACGCTGTGCAGCGCCGCTATCAGCGCCGCCTCGTGCAACGGCTCGCTGTCGACCAGCGTGCCGTCCATGTCCCAGAAAACCGCTTTCGGCGTCATGCGAGGCTCCTTTGTCCGAAATCCCTTAAAGGGTTTGCCTCGCGAGATAAACTGCCGCGCCTGGCTGCACCAACATTGCGGGCTATAATCATCCACTCGAAACGCTGCAGGCTCCTCGGGAGCTTACCTAGGCAATTGCTCTGGCTACAGGCAATTGCTTACAAACGCATTCCCCGGTAGAACCAAGGCGCTCCCGCTCGCTGCTAGTGCTCGGTGCTCGGGGGCAGGGAGGTAGCAAGTTGAATTCCCGCCAGGACAGCGGCAGCAACAGGCTGGACGACGCGGCGCGCGCCGGCTGGCTCTATTATGTCGCCGGCAACACGCAGGACCAGATCGCCTCGACGCTCGGCATCTCACGGCAGACGGCGCAGCGGCTGGTGTCGCTGGCGGTCTCGGAAGGGCTGATCAAGGTGCGTGTCGACCACCCGATCGCCAATTGCCTCGACCTCGCGGCCCGGCTGAAATCGCGCTTCGCGCTCGATCTGGTCGAGGTGGTTCCAAGCGATCCCGCTTCCTCCTCCACCATCGGCGTCGCCGTGGCGGCGGCCGCCGAGATTGAGAAACGGCTGCGCTCGCCGACGCCGATCGTCATGGCGATCGGCACCGGCCGCACGCTGAAGGCGGCAATCGAGCAGCTGCCGCCGATGGAATGCCCGCAGCACAAGGTGGTGTCGCTGACCGGCAACATCTCGCCCGACGGTTCGGCCGCCTTCTACAACGTCATCTTCACCATGGCCGACAGGGTCAAGGCTCGCTCCTTCCCGATGCCGCTGCCGGTCATCGCCTCCTCGCCGCAGGAGCGCGAGATGCTGCTCAGCCAGCCGATGATCCAGCCGACGCTGGCGCTTGCCGCGGAAGCCGACGTCACCTTCGTCGGCATCGGCGATCTCGGCCCCAAGGCGCCGCTTTACGAGGACGGCTTCATTTCGGAGAGTGAATTGAAAGCGCTGCAAAAGGCCGGCGGCGTCGCCGAGATCGTCGGCTGGGTGTTCGATCGCGAAGGTCGCATGATCGAGGGCATCACCAATGACAGGGTGTCGTCGGCATCGTTGCCGCCGCGTGAAAAATCGCTGGTGATCGCGCTCGCCATGGGCGAGCGGAAGCTGCCGGGCATACTTGCGGCTGTCAATCGGCGGCTGGTCAACGGCCTCATCACCGACGAGCGGACCGCCGCCGCCTTGCTGGCGGCCAGCTGATTTGCGATAAATCAACCAGGACTATTTGCGCCGGCCATAAGGATCGTTGCCGTCGAGAAAACCCATGTCGCGCTGCAGATGCGGCGGCAATTCCCTGATGTCGAGATAGGCCCGTTTCCTGGCTCCGTGCCGCGCCAATCCACGCGCCAGCCGCAAAAACCAGCCTTGGCCTGGCGTCAGAAATAGCTTTTCCTGTACAATGGTCATGATCATCAGCCTTCGTTATCTCTAGACGAGAGTGATCGTCGACCTCAAATATCGGCCGGCTCGGCCCTTGCTGCCAATCAAACGTCGATCACGGCCCATAAGGAGGGCTTATGCCTGAACTCAAGTCACGGCAGGTCTCCCAGCTCCCTCCGCTTCAGGCGATCCGGGTGTTCGAGGCGGTGGCGCGGCATCTTTCCTTCACCAAGGCCGCCGGCGAGCTTGGCATGACGCAGGCGGCGGCGAGCTATCAGATCAAGCTTCTGGAAGAGCGCGTCGGTGCGCCTTTGTTCCTGCGCCGGCCAAGGCAGATCGTGCTGACCGAGGCGGGGCAACGCCTGGCGCCTGCGGTCAGCGAGGCGTTCGCCCTGTTGGGTGGAGCCTATGCCGCGGCGCGCAGCGGCGCCGACGGCGTACTTTGTGTCTCGACGCTGCTGACCTTTGCCTCGAACTGGCTGGCGCAGCATCTCGGTTCGTTCCAGGTCGCGCATCCGTCGCTGGCGGTGCGCCTCGATACATCGAACCGCCTCGTCGATTTCGCCCGCGAGGACATCGACATCGCCATCCGTTCCGGCGGCGGAAACTGGCCGGGCGTGGAGGTGCACAAGCTTTTCAATGCGGACTTCACGCCGATGCTGAGCCCGAAACTCGCGGCGACCATCGGCGGGGTGAAGGAGCCGGCCGATCTGTTGCGCCTGCCGATCCTCGACCCCGGCGACATCTGGTGGCGGGACTGGTTTATCGCCGCCGGCCTGCCGGTCGAGGAACTGGCCAAGCGCCCCGGCTCCAGCATGGGGGCGCAGGCCTATGAGGCCAACGCCGCGATCGCCGGGCAGGGCGTGGCGATCGTAACGGCCGCTCTTTTCAAGGCCGAGCTTGCCGATGGCCGCCTGATCCAGCCTTTCGATCTGGTCGGCGACGACGGCCACGCCTATTGGCTGGTCTATCCCCAGGCGCGGCGCAACGTGCCGAAGATCCGCGCTTTTCGCGAATGGATCCTGGCTGAGATTGCCGGCCAATAGTCGATATCCACCCGGTCAAGCGGGCACCGACATCCGGCCTTTTCGCGCGCAAGAATCCTCCGGAGCAAGATCCGTACGAGGCTGCGTGCTGCGCTGCAGCAACGAATCCGGCTTGACATAAATCACGCGAGGTGAGTAATTGCTCACAGCCAAAGCAAATGCTCAGCTTGGTCCATGGGAGGAATTTTGATGAAACTTCGCACGCTCACCCTGAGTCTGTTGTCGGCCAGCACCCTCGCGTTCGCCGCGCATGCCGAATCCATCACCATCGCCACCGTCAACAACGGCGATATGGTCCGCATGCAGACGCTGACCGACGATTTCACCGCCAAGAACCCCGATATCCAGCTCCAGTGGGTCACGCTCGAGGAGAACGTGCTGCGCGAGCGCGTCACCACCGACATCGCCACCAAGGGCGGCCAGTACGACGTGATGACCATCGGCACTTACGAAGTTCCGATCTGGGCCAAGCAGAGCTGGCTGCTGCCGCTCGACAAGCTCGGCGACGACTATGACGTCAAGGACATCATCCCGGCCATCGCCGGTGGCCTGTCGGTCGACGGCACGCTTTATGCAGCACCGTTCTATGGCGAAAGCTCGTTCGTCATGTACCGCAAGGACCTGATGGAGAAGGCCGGGCTGACGATGCCCGACGCGCCGACCTGGGACTTCGTCAAGCAAGCCGCCGAGAAGATGACCGATCGCGCCAATGGCGTGAACGGCGTCTGCCTGCGCGGCAAGGCCGGCTGGGGCGAGAACATGGCCTTCCTGACCGCCATGTCGAACTCCTTCGGCGCACGCTGGTTCGATGAGAACTGGAAGCCTCAGTTCGACCAGCCCGAGTGGAAGAACACGCTGCAGTTCTATGTCGACCTGATGAAGGCCAATGGCCCGGAGGGCGCGTCTTCGAACGGCTTCAACGAAAACCTGGCGCTGTTCCAGCAGGGCAAGTGCGGCATGTGGATCGACGCCACCGTCGCTGCCTCCTTCGTCTCCGACCCGAAGAACTCAACGGTCGCCGACAAGGTCGGTTATGCGCTGGCGCCCGACAATGGCCTGGGCAAGCGCGGCAACTGGCTGTGGGCGTGGTCGCTGGCCATTCCCGCCGGCACGCAAAAGGCTGACGCCGCCCAAAAATTCGTATCCTGGGCAACCAGCAAGGCCTATCTCGAGCTCGTCGCATCGAAGGAAGGCTGGGCCAATGTTCCGCCGGGAACGCGCACCTCGCTCTACGCCAACCCCGAGTACCAGAAGGCGGCGCCGTTCGCCAAGATGACGCTGGACTCGATCAACGCCGCCGATCCGACGCATCCGACCGTCAAGCCGGTGCCTTATGTCGGTGTCCAGTTCGTTGCCATCCCCGAGTTCCAGGGCCTTGGCACCACCGTCGGCCAGCTGTTCTCGGCCGCACTCGCCGGCCAGACCAGCGTCGACGACGCTCTGAAGCAGGCCCAGGACGCCGCCACCGCAACGATGACCGAGGGCGGTTATATCCAGTAGGCTCCTCCCGGTGCCGAAAGCCGGTTGCCCATCTTAACCGGCGGGGGCCGCCCGAATCCCAGTTCGGGCGGCCACCTTCACAACACTGAAAAATTTGGCTGAACTTTGAAGGGTGACCGTCATGGCTACTCAGCAGACCCGTTCGCTTGCCCGCTTCATGATGGCGCCATCCGTGGTGCTGCTGTTCGTCTGGATGATCGTGCCGCTGGCATTCACCCTGTGGTTCTCCTTCCAGCAGTACAATCCGCTCAACCCGATCCGCGACGGCTTCGTCGGCTTCTCGAACTACGCGCTTTTTTATTCCAATCCGGCATTCCTGCAGTCGATCCTCAACACGCTTATCCTCGTGGCCAGTGTGCTTTTGATCACGGTGATCGGCGGCATCCTGCTGGCGCTGCTGATCGATCAGCCGATGTGGGGACAGGGCATCGTCCGCATCCTCGTCATCTCGCCGTTCTTCGTCATGCCGCCGGTCGCCGCGCTGGTCTGGAAGAACATGATCATGCATCCGCAATACGGCGTCTTTGCCGACATTGCGCGCTTCTTCGGCGGTCAGCCGATCGACTGGTTTGGCCAATACCCGATGCTGGCGATCATCATCATCGTCGCCTGGCAATGGCTGCCGTTTGCGACGCTGATCCTGTTGACCTCCCTGCAGTCGCTCGACGGCGAGCAGAAGGAAGCCGCCGAGATGGACGGCGCCGGTTTCGTCAGCCGCTTCATCTATCTGACGCTGCCGCATATGTCGCGCGCCATAACCGTCGTCATCCTGATCCAGACGATCTTCCTTCTGTCGGTCTATGCCGAGATCCTCGTCACCACCAATGGCGGCCCGGGTTACGCCTCCACCAACCTGCCCTTCCTCGTCTACCAGAAGGCGTTGCTGGAGTTCAAAATCGGCCAGGCATCCGCCGGCGGTATCATTGCCGTCATTTTAGCCAACATCGTCGCCTTCTTCGCCATGCGCGCGGTCGGCAAGAACCTGGACAAATAAGGGAGGAAACGATGGCACGTGCAGTCAGCACCCAGCACAAGATGATCGCGACCGCGGCCGCCTGGATCGTCGCCCTGCTGATCTTCTTCCCGATCCTTTATACGATCATCACCTCGTTCAAGTCGGAGCAGGAGGCCATCCAGGGCTTCAACCTGTTTCCGTCGGGAACCACGGAAAGCTACACCGCGGTCGAGGCGCAGAGCGGCTACTTCAAGTTCTTCCTCAACTCGGTGTTCCTGTCGGTCGGCTCGACCATCCTGGCCTTGCTCGTCGCCATACCGGCGGCCTGGTCGATGGCGTTCTCGCCGGGCAAGTGGACCAAGGACATCCTGATGTGGATGCTTTCCACCAAGATGATGCCGGCGGTCGCCGTGCTGTTCCCGATCTACCTGATCTTCCGCGATACCGGATTGCTCGACAGCCGCATCGGCCTGATGATCATGCTGATGCTGATCAACCTGCCGATCGTGGTGTGGATGCTCTACACCTATTTTCGCGAGATCCCCGGCGAGATCCTGGAGGCGGCGCGCATGGACGGCGCATCGCTCTGGAACGAGATCGTCTATGTGCTGACGCCGATGGCGGTGCCGGGCATCGCCTCGACGATGCTGCTCAACATCATCCTGGCGTGGAACGAGGCGTTCTGGACGATCCGGCTGACCACCACCGAGGCCGCGCCGCTTACTGCCTTCATCAGTTCCTTCTCAAGCCCGCAAGGGCTGTTCTGGGCCAAGCTTTCGGCGGCCTCGACGCTGGCGATCGCGCCGATCCTGATCATGGGCTGGTTCAGCCAGAAGCAGCTGGTGCGCGGCCTGACGTTTGGCGCCGTGAAGTAACACCGCCGCAAGCGATGAACGACGGACAATAACCCCTCGGGGAGGAAACCATGGGAAACATCACGCTCAAGCACGTCTCCAAGTCGTTCGGGTCGACGATCATCATTCCGGGCATCGACCTGGTCATCGAGAACGGCGAGTTCGTCGTCTTCGTCGGCCCGTCGGGCTGCGGCAAGTCCACGCTGCTGCGGCTGATCGCCGGGCTGGAGGACACCACCGCCGGCACCATCAACATCGACGGCCGCGACGTCACCGGCGAGGCGCCGGCCAAGCGCAAGCTGGCCATGGTGTTCCAGTCCTATGCGCTCTACCCGCACATGACGGTGGCCAAGAACATTGCCTTCCCGCTGAAGATGGCGGGCGAGGACCAGGCCACCATCGATCGGAAGGTCAAGGACGCGGCGCGCATCCTGAACCTCACCAACTATCTCGATCGCCGCCCCGGCCAGCTCTCCGGCGGTCAGCGCCAGCGCGTCGCCATCGGCCGCGCCATCGTGCGCCAGCCATCGGCCTTCCTGTTCGACGAACCCTTGTCCAACCTCGACGCAGCACTGCGCGGCACCATGCGGCTGGAGATCAGCGAACTGCACCACCAGCTCAAGACGACGATGATCTACGTCACCCACGACCAGGTCGAGGCGATGACCATGGCCGACAAGATCGTCGTGCTCAACGCCGGCAACATCGAACAGGTCGGCTCGCCGATGGAGCTCTACAAGACGCCGAAGAACCTGTTCGTCGCCGGCTTCATCGGTTCGCCCAGGATGAACCTGATCGAAGGCGCGCCGGCGGCCAAACATGGCGCCAAGACCGTCGGCATCCGTCCCGAGCATATGAACATCTCGACGACTTCAGGCGAGTGGAAAGCCACGGTCGGCGTCGCCGAGCATCTCGGCTCCGACACGTTTCTGCACGTTCAGGCCGACGGTGTCGGGCCGCTGACGGTGCGCGCCGACGGCGAACTGGCCGCCCATCACGGCGACACGATCTATCTGACGCCGGACCAGACCAAGCTGCACCGCTTCGGCGCCGACGGAAAGGCGATGATGCAATGAGGCTCAGGGGTAAATCGGCGCTGATCACCGGATCGGCGCGCGGCATCGGCCGGGCGTTCGCCGAAGCCTATGTTCGCGAGGGCGCCACCGTCGCCATCGGCGACATCAACCTCGAAGCTGCGGAAAAGGCCGCTTCGGAGATCGGCGGCAACGCTTACGCCGTGAAACTGGACGTCACCGATCTCGCTTCGATCGAGGCGGCGGTCAAAGCGGTCGAGACAAGGGCCGGCGGCCTGGACATCCTGGTCAATAACGCCGCTTTGTTCGACCTGGCGCCGATCGTCGAGATCAGCAAGGCGAGCTACGACAGGCTGTTTTCCGTCAATGTCGCCGGCACGCTGTTCATGCTGCAGGCAGCCGCCCGCTCGATGATCGCGGCTGGCCGGGGCGGCAAGATCATTAACATGGCGAGCCAGGCCGGCCGCCGCGGCGAGGCGCTGGTCGCCGTCTATTGCGCCACCAAGGCAGCCGTCATCTCGCTCACCCAGTCGGCCGGGCTCGACCTGATCAAGCACCGCATCAACGTCAACGCCATCGCGCCCGGCGTCGTCGACGGCGAGCACTGGGACCATGTCGATGCCCTGTTCGCCAAATACGAAAACCGGCCGAAGGGCGAAAAGAAGCGGCTGGTCGGCGAGGCCGTGCCCTATGGCCGCATGGGCACGGCGCAAGACCTCACCGGCATGGCGGTGTTCCTGGCCAGCGACGACGCTGAATACATCGTCGCCCAGACCTACAATGTCGATGGCGGCCAGTGGATGAGTTGAACTTTCCTTCTCCCCTTGGGGGAGAAGGTGCCGAGTGAAACGAGGGCGGACGGGGGGTGTTCTGATGCAGCACTTCGTCCAGCACCCCTCAACCGTCTCGGCGCTGCGCGCCGATCCACCTTCTCCCACAAGGGGAGAAGGTCAGGCAGGCGCAGGCGCCGCAATGAGAAGGCGTTTGTTAAAATGACCGTAAAACTCTCATCGGCGGCACTGTCCCGCCTGCCGGAAAAAGTCGTCGGCCCGAAATATGATCGCGCCGCGCTCAAAGCCGGCATCGTGCATTTCGGCGTCGGCAATTTCCATCGCTCGCACCAGGCCGTCTATCTCGACGACCTGTTCAATGCGGGCGTCGGCCACGACTGGGCAATTGTCGGCGCCGGCATTTTTGAGGGCGAAAAGGTCGGCCGCGGCAAGTTGCAGGAACAGGACTGGCTGAGCACCGTGGTCGAGCAGGATTCTGGCCACATGAGCGCCCGCGTCACCGGTGTCATGATCGACTTCCTGATGCCGGGCGACGCGGCCGCGATCATAGAGCGGCTTGCCGACCCGGCGATAAGGATTGTTTCGCTGACCATAACCGAGGGCGGCTATTTCATCGATCCGGCGTCGGGCGTGTTCAACCCGGCCCATCCCGACATCGTCGCCGATGCTGAGCCGGGAGCAATGCCGAAGACCGTGTTCGGCATCATTCTTGCCGGGCTGATGCGCCGCCGCGACGACGGCATCGTGCCGTTCACGATCATGTCCTGCGACAACATTCCCCACAACGGCCATGTCACCGCCGATGGCGTCATCGGTCTCGCCCGTCTGATCGACGAGGATTTGGCGACCTGGGTGCGCGAGAAAGTCGCCTTTCCCAACGGCATGGTCGACCGCATCACGCCGGCCACCACCGACCGTGAGCGCGGCATTCTGTCGAGCGAGTTCGGGCTCGACGACAACTGGCCGGTGTTTTGCGAGCCGTTCAGGCAATGGGTGCTGGAGGACCATTTCACCGACGGCCGCCCGCCGCTGGAAAAGGTCGGCGTGCAGTTCGTCAGCGATGTCGCGCCCTACGAGCTGATGAAGATCCGCATCCTCAATGGCGGCCATGCGACCATCGCCTATCCCGCCGGGCTGATGGACATCCATTTCGTCCATGAGGCCATGCAGGAGCCGCTGGTGCGCGGCTTTCTCGACAGGCTGGAGCACGACGAGATCATCCCGACCGTGCCGCCGGTGCCGGACACCGTGCTGGAGGATTATTATCAGCTCATCGAGCACCGCTTCTCCAACCCGAAGATCGGCGACACCATTCGCAGGCTTTGCCTCGACGGCTCCAACCGGCAGCCGAAATTCATCATCCCGACCATCGCCGACCGGCTGAAGGCCGGCAAGGGCGTCGCCGGCCTGGCGCTGGAATCGGCGCTCTGGTGCCGCTATTGCTTCGGCACCACGGATTCAGGCGCGGTCATCGAGCCCAATGATCCAAGCTGGGACCGGCTGCAGACGACCGCCAGGGCGGCAAAGGCTGCGCCTGCCGCCTGGCTGGCCATGGAGGACATCTATGGCGAGGTCGGCCGCTCGACGCCGTTCGTTGAAGCCTTTGCCAAGGCGCTCGAGGCGCTCTGGGCCGATGGCGCACGTACGACGCTGACGCGCTACCTCGCCGGCAACCTCTAAGATCGGCTCAATGCATGTCCCCGCCGATGAGGGCCCTGCAATGACGCCTGACCTGGTCATTTTCGACTGCGACGGCGTGCTGGTCGACAGCGAGGGGCTGTCCGTTTCGGCGCTGCTTAGCATGATCACGCTTGCCGGCGGCAGTGTCAGCGAGGATGCCGCCTATGAGCATTTCCTCGGCAAAAGCATGAAAAGCGTTCGCGAAATCCTCGGTCGCGACTTCGGACTTGATATCACCGACCTGCATCTGAGCGCGATGCGCGTCGGGCTGATGCGCAAATTTCGCGACGAGCTCAAGCCGATCCCCGGCATCGGCCAGGTTCTTCCGAAGCTTACCGTGCCATGCTGCGTTGCTTCCTCCGGCACGCTGGATCGCATCCGCTATGCGCTTGACGTCACCGGGCTGCTCGGGCTGCTCGAGCCGCATCTGTTCAGCGCCGCCATGGTGGCGCGGGGCAAGCCGGCGCCGGACCTTTTTCTCCATGCAGCCGCCAAAATGGGAGCGATCCCGCAAAATTGCGTCGTCGTCGAGGACAGCCCCGTCGGCGTCGCGGCGGCACGGGCGGCGGGAATGCGCGTCCTCGCCTTCACCGGCGGCTCGCATGCCGGCAACCCGGCACTGAAAGCGCGGCTTGCGTCGAGTGAACCGGACTTTATATTCGCTGACATGCTGCAACTGCCCGATCTGATTGCAGGCCTGGGAGCGAGAGTAAGAACATCTTGACGAACAGTTTCGTTTGCGCGGTCGATGTCGGCACCGGGAGCGCCCGTGCGGGCATTCTCGACACCGGAGGCACCTTGCTCGGCCGCGCCGAGCATCCGATCGTCATGAACCGGCCGAAGGCCGATCACGCCGAGCACGATTCGCAGGATATCTGGTCGGCGGTCTGCATTGCGGTGCGCGCGGCCAATGAAAAAGCCGGCGTGGCAGCGCAGGACATCGTCGGCATCTCCTTCGACGCCACCTGCTCGCTGGTGGTGCGGGGCAAGGATGGTGGCCAGCTCAGTGTCTCGGTGACAGGCGAAAGGCGCTGGGACACCATCGTCTGGCTCGATCACCGCGCCATTGCCGAGGCCGATGAATGCACCGAAAGCGGCCATGCCGTGCTCGACTATATCGGCGGCGTCATGTCGCCGGAAATGGAGACGCCGAAGCTGATGTGGCTGAAGCGCAACCTACCCGCAACATGGAACGAAGCCGGCTATCTATTCGACCTCGCCGACTTTCTCAGTTGGAAGGCAACCGGTTCGCTTGCCCGCTCGCAATGCACGCTGACCGCCAAATGGACCTATCTGGCGCATGAAGAGACCGGCTGGCGGCGCGACTTCTTCAAAGCCGTCGGGCTCGGCGATCTTTTCGAGCATGGCAATCTGCCTGACAAGGCCAGTCCGGTCGGCGCCGATATCGGCCGGCTGAGCGCGCAAGCCGCAGCCGAGCTTGGCCTGACCGAACAATGCCGGGTCGGCGCCGGCGTCATCGACGCCTATGCCGGCGCGCTCGGTGTGCTCGGCGGCTTCGCCGGCGACGAAACCAACATCGGCCGGCATCTGGCGCTGATCGCCGGCACTTCGAGCTGCGTCATGGCGATGTCGGCCGACCCGCAGCCCTTTGCCGGTGTCTGGGGCCCGTATTATGGCGCGGCGCTTCCCCGGCTTTGGCTGTCGGAAGGCGGCCAGTCGGCCACCGGCGCGCTGCTCGATCACATGATCCGCTGGCACGGCGCCGGCGGCGAGCCGGACGCCGCCATGCACGCCAGGATTGCTCGGCGCGTTGTCGAGTTGCGCGCCATAGAGGGAGAAAATCTGGCCGGAAGGCTGCATGTGCTGCCGGATTTCCACGGCAACCGCTCGCCGCTCGCCGACCCGCATGCCGTCGGCGTCATCAGCGGGCTGACGCTGGATTCCTCCTTCGACAGCCTGTGCAAGCTGTATTGGCGCACCGCCGTCAGCATTGCGCTGGGCGTGCGCCATGTGCTGGAAGCCCTGAACGAGAACGGCTATCTGATCGACACGCTGCATGTCACCGGCGGTCACACCAAGAACCCGCTGCTGATGGAGCTTTATGCCGACGCCACCGGCTGCACGGTGGTCGAGCCGCTGGCCGATGAGGCGGTGCTGCTCGGCACCGGCATGATCGCCGCCACCGCCGCCGGACTTTTTCCCGATTTGAACGCCGCCTGCGTCGCCATGCAGCAAGGCGGCAAGACGCGAGAGCCCAATTCGACGGCCGCCGGCCGGTTCGACCGCGACTACCGGGTGTTTTTGGAGATGCACCGGCAGCGGCAGGCGCTGGATGCGATCAGGTAGTCTCGAATGGCCTGCAATGCGTCTGCTATCTCTGATTCCATCGCCGGATAATTGGCTCGCCAAGGTCGTGCTCATAACCGAGCACGCTTGTGCTGGCGGTGTCCAGCACGAACAAGGCGCCATCTTGCGGCGGCAGGCCGAGCCAGCGCGCCGCCAGCACCCGCAGGAAATGCGAGCTTGAAAACACCAGGACATTGCCGTTGAGGGCGCGCAATTCATTGACGATCCGATCGGCCCTCGCGCCGACATCCTCTGCCATCTCGCCGTCAGGGCAGCCGTCGCGAAACAGACGCCAGCCGGGGCGCTCGATGAGGATCTGCTTCGTGGTCAGTCCCTCGTAGGCGCCGTAATCCCATTCCGCCAGGTCGGCCTTCTTCACGCCGGCCGAACCGAAGCCGGCCAGTGTACAAGTCTTGAAGGCGCGCTGCGAAGGGCTCGACCAGACAGCCTGGAACGAAAGCCCCTGCAACCGCTCGGCGACCCGCCCGGCGGCCGCCTCGCCGGCTGGCGTCAACGGTATGTCGGTCAGGCCGGTGTGCTTTCCCGACGCGCTCCATTCCGTCTCGCCATGCCGAACGAGGTAGATTTCGGGAAACGCGCTCATCCGCATGCCTTTCGATTGAATCCAATGTGATGACCGCTCTTCAAATCGGCCAACGACGCGATCATAGCGGCTTCTGCGCCCTCTGGCTCAACTCTTCCCCCGAGTCAGCCCCCTTGCCATAGCTGCCCATTTCGTGGACAAGCCGTGCGGATAATGCGGAATCCGGGCCGATCACGGCCATTTTCCGCTCTGAGACGCGGCTTCCGGCCCTTTTTGCCGACGCGCCGCAATCGGATAGGCGAAAAAATGTCTGCGATCGAAGCCGGCGTGCGCGCGCCGGAAAATCTTTGGCGTCGGGAAATCAAGGCGACGCTGGCGCTCGCCTGGCCGATGGTGCTCACCAATCTCGGCCAGACGGCGATGACCGCCACCGATGTCATGATGATGGGGCGGCTGGGTCCGGACACGCTGGCCAGCGGCGCGCTCGGCGCCAACCTCTATTTCATGCCGCTGATCTTCGGGCTCGGCCTGATGCTGGCGACCTCGCCGATGATCGCTACGGAACTCGGCCGCCGTCGCCACTCGGTGCGCGATCTGCGCCGCACCGTGCGGCAGGGCCTGTGGCTGGCGATCCTCATCTCAATCCCGATCTGGATATTTCTCTGGTACGGCGAGGCCGTGTTGCTGGCCATGGGCCAGGAACCGGCGCTGGCACACCAGGCCGGAATCTACCTGCGCTGGCTCGAATGGGCGGTGCTGCCCTTCTATGGCTATATCGTCCTGCGCTCGTTCATCTCGGCGCTGGAGCGGCCGGGTTGGGCGTTGGTCATCGTCTTCGTTGCCGTTGCCTGCAATGTGTTCTTCAACTGGGTGTTCATGTTCGGCAATCTCGGCGCCCCTTCGATGGGCATCGCCGGCTCCGGCCTCGCCACCACGCTGTCCAGCATGCTGATGTTCGCCGGCATGGCGGCGGTGGTGACGCTTGAGCCAAAATTTCGCCGCTACCAGCTGTTCGGGCGCTTCTGGCGGGCCGACTGGCCGCGCTTCAAGGGCCTGCTGCGGCTCGGCCTGCCGATCGCCGGCCTGCTTGCCTTCGAGGTGACGATCTTCAACGCGGCGGCCCTGCTCATGGGGCTGATCGACGCCGCCTCGCTCGCGGCGCATGCCATCGCCATCCAGATCGCTTCGATCAGCTTCATGGTGCCGCTCGGCCTCAACCAGGCGGCGACAGTGCGCGTCGGGCTCGCCCATGGCGCCGGCAATCCGGAAGGTGTTTCCCGCGCCGGCTGGACCGCTTTTGTCATGGGCGTCTCGTTCATGGCGCTGATGGGGCTGGTGATGATCCTGTGGCCGCAACTGCTGATCAGCGCCTTCATCGATCTCGGCGACCCGGCCAATGCCACTGTGATCGGGCTTGCCGTGTCGTTCCTGGCCTTTGCCGCGCTGTTTCAGATTTTCGATGGCGCCCAGGCCGTGGCCGCCGGCATGCTGCGCGGCCTGCACGACACCCAGGTGCCGATGATCTATGCCGCGATCGGCTATTGGGGCATCGGCCTGCCGCTCGGCGTCCTGCTCGCCTTCCATTCCGGGCTCGACGGCATCGGCATCTGGATCGGCCTGTCGTTGGGGCTGGCGGTGGTGGCGGCGCTGCTCCTGGCGCGCTGGCTGCGGCGCGACAAGATCGCGCCGCCGCTCTCCTTTGGGCATTGATGAAAGCGGCTTCGTCACGAAGCAGGACGGGGTCGTGACGTCTATGGATATCTCGTCCGATTTGCGATTGCGGCCTGTGGGCTTAAGTCGCTTTGCAACTCCTTTGGCAGTGGAAGGCTTGAGCACCGCAAGTGCACCGCGCGGGCGAACAATTTTCGTTGCTTCTGCTGGTGCTCCTTGATGGCTGCAGCGAGCCCTAATCCGTACGGGCCAAGAAAGACGCCGGTTCCCCAGCCCGGCTGCTTTTTTTCGCGAGCGTCGTAGTCCGAAGCCTCCATGCGGGCTTGCTGGCATTCCGGCGACGCCCATTTCCGGTCTTGCTTCGAAAGCGACGCTCCATAGTCGACCGGAGAGGTCGCGCACCCGGCCACTGTCGCGGCCAACGCGACCAACATTGCAATTCTCATCCCCAAGCCTTCCTAACGCATGTGGAGAGTACACAGAACTCTTCTTGTAACAAGGAGATAGCTCCGAAGAAGCTAAGAAGGCATTCGAACGCCAAGCGCCGAGGCGGTTTGCTAGTTTGTCGTCGCTCGTCGTTCAAGCGAGCGCGCATATTGCGTCAGCGGGAAGCACATGGCGAAGAAGATCAAGGCGACCAGCCCATAGACGGTGAACGGCTCGAAGGTCGCATTGTTGATGGCGTTGGATGTCCTGACCAGTTCCTCGAAACCGATGATCGAGGTCAGCGCGGTCGACTTGATCAGCTGCACCAGGAAACCGACGGTCGGGGCGCGGGTGATCGAAAACGCCTGCGGCAGGATGATCAGCCTGAGTTCCTGCAGATAGTGAAGGCCGAGGCTGGCGCCGGCGTCCCACTGGCCGCGCGGCAGCGCATCGACGCCGCCGCGCCAGATCTCGGCGAGATAGGCGCTGGCGAAGAAGGTCAGGCCAAGCGCTGCAGCGGTCCACGGCTCGATGCGCAAGCCCAGCATCGGCAGGCCGAAGAACATCAGGAAGAGCTGCATGAGCAGCGGCGTGCCCTGGAAAAGCGCGATGTAGCCCGAGGCCAGCCGCCGCGCCCATTTATTCTTGGCGATCCGGAAGAACAGCACGAGCATGCCGACCACGCCGCCGCCGACGAAGGCCGCCAGTGACAGAAGCACCGTCCAGCGCGCGGCGAGCAGGAGGTTGCGGACGATATCCCAGAAGGTGAATTCGATCATGACACGCTGGCTCCCAGAGCGCGGCGGCCGCCGCTGACCAGCAGCCGGCGCAGCCCCATCGACAGGACGAGATAGACCATCGTCACCACGAAATAGGTCTCGAAAGCACGGAAGGTCCGCGCCTGCAGCATGTCGGCCTCGTAGGTCAGTTCGCGCACCGCGATCTGCGACACCACGGCGGACTCCAGCATCATGATGATGATCTGGCTGGTCAGCGCCGGAAAGATCACCTTGAGCGCTTGCGGCAGCACGATCTTGACGAAGACCTGACGCAGCCTGAGCCCAAGCGCAAGGGCCGCTTCCGTCTGCCCGCGCGGCACCGCGTCGAGCCCGGCGCCGACGATTTCGATCGTGTAGGCCGCCATGTTGAGCGTCATTGCCAGCATGGCGGCCAGCAGCGGATCGAGCCTCACGCCGATGCTGGGCAACCCGAAGAAGATGAAGAACAGCTGCACAAGGAACGGCGTGTTCCTGATAATTTCGACATAGACGCCGATTGCCCGCTTGAGCAGCAAGGGGCCGTTTCGCCGCCCTGCTGCGCCGAGGATGCTGAGGAACGTTCCCGCCAGCGTGGTCACGGCGATCAAAAGGATCGTCATGGCCGCCCCGCGCGCGATCGCACCTGTCGCATCGGCAAGCCAGCCGAAGTCGAGGCTGTAGCCCATGGTAGGTCCTTACCTCGGAGATCAATCCTTGAGGTTGTCGGGATTGAGCGGTGTTTTGAGCCAGGCTTTCGAGCTTTCGTCCAGCTTGCCGTCGGCCAGCATCTTGGCGACTGCGTCGTTGACCGCCTGCTTCAGGCGGTCCTCGTTCTTGTTGAGGCCGATATGCGAGGGCGAGGTGAGAAGCTGGAACTTCTGCTCCGGCTTCAGTGCCTCCTGGCGGGCGAGCACCTGGGCGCCGACATCGTTGCCGACGACCATCAGTTGGGTCTGACCCGAGATGAAGGCCTGGATGACGGAATTATAGTTGTCGAAACGGCGGATGTCGGCCGAGGCGGGTGCTGCCTCGGTCAGCGACGTATCTTCCAGCGTGCCGCGGTTGACGGCGATCGACTTGTCGGCGAGATCGTCCTTGCCTTCGACCTTGAGCGCGGCCGGGCCGATGACGGCGATATAATAGGGCGCGTAGGCGGCGGCGAAATCGATCACCTGCTCGCGCTCCTTGGAGTAGCCGACGCTCATCAGGATATCGACGCGCTTGTCGGTAAGATACGGGATGCGATTCTGCCCGGTCACGCTGACCAAGTTGAGCTTGACCTTGAGCTGGTCGGCGATGAACTGCGCCACGTCGACGTCATAGCCCTTGATGCTCATATCGGCACTGGCCGAGGAGAAGGGCGGAAAGTCGGAGAAAATGCCGACATTGATCGCGCCGGCCTTGGTAATGTCGTCGAGCGCGTCGGCATTGGCGGCCTGGGTGGCAAGACCGAGGCCGGCGAGCAGCAGCACGGCGGCGATGGATGATTTCATGTGAAATGTCATTGTCGTTCCCCTGCTGGAAGCTTGTTTTGTTTGAATGCGGCCGCCGGCTCCAGCGCGGCGGCCGCCTTGGATGTGCGTTAAGCTCGCTTGCCTGAGATCGCCGGGCTGAACACCATCAGGCTGAGGATTTCGAACAGCACCTGCGCGCCGGCATGGGCGGTGTTGGTGGTCGCGTCGTATTGCGGCGCCACCTCGACGACGTCGCCGCCGACGATGTTGAGCCCTTTGAGGCCGCGCAGAAGTTCAAGCACTTCCCGCGTCGTCAGCCCGCCTACTTCCGGCGTGCCGGTGCCCGGCGCAAAGGCCGGGTCGATGCTGTCGATGTCGAAGGACACATAGGTCGGGCCATCGCCAACGATCTGGCGCGCCTTCGCGATGATGGCGGGCATGCCGAGGCCGGTCACCTCTTCGGCATGCACGACGGTCATCCCGGATTCGTAGGTGAACTCCCACAGATATTCGGCCGATCCGCGGATGCCGATCTGGATGGTGCGCGACGGGTCGAGCACGCCGTCGAGCACCGCGTTGCGGAACGGGCCGCCATGGTGGAACTTGGTCATGTCGAACAGGCCGCTGGTGTCGCAGTGGGCGTCGATATGGATCATGCCGACCGGCGCTTTTTTGCCGACAGCCTTCAGGATCGGATGGCTGATCGAATGATCGCCGCCGACCGAAAGCGGAATGACGCCGGCGTCGACGATCTGGTTCGTCCGGCGCTCGATGTCGTCATGGCTGGTTTCCAGCCGGTAGCGGCTTTGGAACGGCACGTCGCCGATGTCGGCCACCTTCAGCTCATGTGTCGGCGCGCATTCCAGCACATGGTTATAGGGGCCGATGCGCTCGATGGCGCGCAGTGCCCTTGGCCCGAAGCGGGCGCCCGGCCGGTTGGTCACGCCAAGGTCCATCGGCACGCCGATCATCGCCACCTGCAGATCGCCGAAATCAGGATTGTCGGCGGCTATTTCCCGGTAAGGCGCGCTGAGGAAGGTCGGGATGCCGGAATAGGGCGCCAGCCGCGTGCCGCTCTTGGAAAAAATCTTGTCGGCGACGCGGCGGAATTTTGGGTCGAACATCTCGCCGCCATGGCTTTCGCCATATTTGCGGCGCAACGCTTCGAGCTTGCCGCTGTTATAACCCATGTCGGTCCTCCATGGCTGGTGCAGTGCGGCCATCAATGACGGTCGCGCCGGCTGCCTGCGGATTTCACGTCTTGATGCTGTACGAGCCAAAGTGTCTTGCAGCTGCATTGAAAAATCAATTGATATTGTTAGGGTGTTTGCTGTGAGAAAATCTCACATTAATGTCGAGCACGGTCTTATCCAAAACCGCGGGGATCGTGTTCCTTTGAGGCTCCGATGGCCAAGCGTCTGCCTCCCCTGAATCCATTGCGCGCCTTCGAGGCGACGGCGCGCCATGCCTCGCTGACCAAGGCGGCGGCTGAGCTCAACGTCACCCACGGCGCCGTCAGCCATCAGATCAAGGCGCTCGAACAGTCGCTGGGCGTCAAGCTGTTCGAGCGCGCCGGTCAGCGGGTGAAGTTGACGCCGCACGGCGCCGAATTGCTGCCGGCGGTGTCGACCGCCTTCGACGGCATTGCCGCCGCCACGCAGCGCATGACGAGGCCGGCGAGCACCGGCGCCCTCTCGGTCTCCTGCGTGCCGGCACTGCTGCTGCTGTGGATGATCCCGCGGCTCGGCAGCTTCACCTCGCAGTATCCCGATATCAGGCTGACGCTGATCCCGTCGAATGATGCCAAGGACGTCCGCGCGCCACATGTCGATATCTGCGTGCATTATGGCGATGGCAGCTGGACCGATTGCTGGATGCGCAAATGGTCGGGCCTCGAACTGTTCCCGGTGGTCAGCCCGACGCTGATCAACAACCGTCCGATCCGCACCGTGCGCGATCTCGCCGATCACGTCTTCCTGCACGGGGACGACGGCCGCGAATGGCACACCTGGCTGGCCGCCGCCGACGCGCTGGATCTGGAGCGCGGCCGCCGCCATCATCTCGGCGACGCGCGCATGGCGAGCGAGGCGGCGGTCCACGGCCATGGCGTGGCGCTGGGCGATACGGTGACAGCAAGCGGACTGCTTGCCAGGGGACTGCTGGTCGCGCCGTTCGGCCTGTCGGTGCCGGCGGTCGACGATTTCTATGTCGTCTGCCGCAACGAGATGAGGTCGGCGCCGATCGTGCAGCTGTTCATCGACTGGCTGTTTGCCGAAAAGGAGCAGGCCGACGGCCGCGCCGATGCGCCGGTGGCGGGCCGCATCGGCATCCGCAGGAAGCGTCCGGCGCTGAGGGTGATCGGCGCCAAGACCGCGCCCTGAAGTTGCTGCAGCCGACGCAGCGCGCTTCCCGCAGCGTTTTCTTTTTGTCGGGCCAGCCGGCAAAGCGGGAGGCGCTTTCAAAAATTCAATGCTAAGAGGCATTTGGAGCAATTCCGGGAATAGTGCGCAGCGGTTTCCCGGGAAAAGCGCTAAATGAAAAGCTAGGGCGAGCAGCGAAGGCGGCATCAAGACATGACCAAGACCGATATAGCGCGGCGCGTCTACAACCACACCTGGAAGCTCGACCCGATTGTCCGCAGCCTGCTCGACACCGATTTCTACAAGCTGCTGATGCTGCAGATGATCTGGGGCATGTATCCCAAGATCGACACCACGTTCTCGCTGATCAACCGCACCACCTCGGTTCGCCTTGCCGAGGAGATCGACGAGGCAGAATTGCGCGATCAGCTCGACCATGCCCGCACCTTGCGCTTCTCCAAGAAAGAGATGATCTGGCTTGGCGGCAACACCTTCTATGGCCGCAAGCAGATTTTTGAACCGGAATTCCTCGCCTGGCTCGAGAATTTCCAGTTGCCGGAATACGCGCTTTCCAAGCGCGATGGCCAGTACGAGCTCACTTTCAGCGGTCCGTGGATGTACACAACACTCTGGGAGATCCCGGCGCTGGCAATTATCAATGAACTTCGCTCTCGCGCCGCCATGCGGGCGTTCGGGCCCTTCGCGCTCGACGTGCTCTATGCTCGCGCCAAGGCCAAGATGTGGGCCAAAACCGAGCGGCTGAAAGCGCTGCCGGATATCCGCATTTCGGATTTCGGCACCCGCCGCCGCCATTCCTTCCTGTGGCAGCGCTGGTGCGTCGAAGCGCTGAAGGAAGGCATCGGCGAGGCTTTCACCGGCACCTCCAACGTGCTTTTGGCCATGGACAACGACCTCGAGGCGCTCGGCACCAACGCGCATGAACTGCCGATGGTGTTCGCCGCGCTCGCCAATTCGGAAAAGGAAATGAAGCAGTCGCCCTACAAGGTGCTGCAGGACTGGCAGCGCTACTATGGCGGCAATCTGCTGATCGTGTTGCCGGACACCTTCGGCACCGCGGCGTTCCTGCGTGACGCGCCGGACTGGATCGCCGACTGGACCGGTTTTCGCCCCGACAGCGCGCCGCCGATCGAAGGCGGCGAAAAGATCCTTTCCTGGTGGCGCGGAAAGGGCAAGGACCCCAGACAGAAGCTGCTGATTTTCTCCGACGGGCTCGAGGTCGAGACCATCGAGGAAACCTACCGCCATTTCCACGGCAAGGTGCGCATGTCCTTCGGCTGGGGCACCAACCTGACCAATGATTTCGAGGGCTGCGCGCCGACCAAAACCAACCGGCTCGACGCCATCTCGCTTGTCTGCAAGGTCACCGAGGCCAATGGCCACCCGGCGGTCAAGCTCTCCGACAATCCCGCCAAGGCCACCGGCGACGAAAAAGAGATCGAGCGCTATTTGCGCATATTTGGCGAGAAAGACCGCGTGGAGCAGTTGGTCAAGGTGTAAGGGGCTGCGGATGGTTTCGCCTCGCCAAAAGGGAAATCTCGGATAGCGTGAGTTCCCGCCCACCCCCCTGGGGGGGGGGGGGGGGGCGGGCACCCCCCGCGGGGGGGGGGGGGGGGGGGGGGGGGTGGGGGGCGGCGGGGGCGCGGG